>JAFDCZ010000104.1 GCA_019312665.1 Deltaproteobacteria bacterium
CGATTGCGGCTTCGTGTTCGCGAACCTGTTCGACACGATGATCAGCGCCCAGTTGCTCGGCTACCCGGCCATCGGCCTGTCCGGGTTGATCGAGCGCCACTTCGGTATCAAGCTGCCGAAGGATGAACAGCGCTCGGATTGGTCGGCTCGCCCTCTTCGGGACAGCCAGCTGACCTACGCCGCCGCCGACGTGACCCATTTGATCCAGGTCACGAAGCTGCTGGAGAAAGAGCTGAAGAAGGCCGGCCGGCTCGACTGGGCCTACGAGGAGTTCGAGACGCTGACCCATCGCAAGTGGCCCGAGCGTGAATTCGATCGCCTCGGCTACCTGCGCATCAAGGGTGCACGTGCGCTCGACCCCAAATCGCTCTCGGTGCTGCGCGAACTGTTCCTGGTGCGCGACAAGCGCGCCCGCGAGATCGACCGGCCGCCCTTCAAGGTGCTCGGCAACCGCGCATTGCTGGAGATCGCCGAGCGCAAGCCGATGACAGACGCGGCGCTCAGCAATGTGAAGGGCGTGACGGATCTCATTCTGCGCCGCTTCGGCCATGAGATCCTCGATGCCGTGGCGCGCGGAGCCGAGAAGAACCATGGCCCCGTACCGAAGAAGGCGGCAACCAACGGCCCGGTGCGCCGCCGCATGGACCGTGCCACCGAGAAGCGCGTCGGCTCGTTGAAGCGCTGGCGGACAGGTCGGGCGAAGGACCTGGAGATGGACCCGGGGGTCCTGTGCCCAAACGCCACCCTCGAGAACATCGCCTGGGCGGAACCCAAGGAGGCCTCTGACCTAGAGGGGCTCACGGGTGTCAAAGGGTGGTTCGCACGCAACTTCGGCAGCGAGATCGTCGCCGTCCTCGAAGACGAGTAGCGGGGACGTTCTTTCCGATGTTTCCGTTATCAGGATCGGGCTTCGCCCGATCCTGATAACGGAAACATCGGAAAGAACGTCCCCAAAGGAAAAGGCCCCCCGGAACATCCGGAGGGCCTTCGATCAACTTGGGGCTTTGGATTCACTGAGCCAGGCGGGGTGCATTCTGGGGGAAAGCGCCTTGGTGACTCAGTAGCTCCTCAACTCGGGTTTCGAAGGTCTGCGCGCCCGATGAGACCGTTCGATTCCCATTCCAAGTTGGCTCCACGCTCAGGGGTACTTCACGTTGCGTGCCAACTTTCCCGGGGATGTGAGAGAAAGTGGTAACTAGCTGTATTTGCTAGTGAAAATTACCATTTTGAGCTCTCTCTCCAATCCAGGTCTAACCCGGAGCATGCAACCTGGGGATGCACCCTGGAGCCCCAGGAGTTCACCGATGGGGCGAAACGGGTGTACGGGCGAGGAGTTGCGCTGATCGAGGCCCCTGCCGCATGAAGTGGCGGCGCAACCTTTGGATGCACTCCCCCTCACGCCGGCTCCAGGCGTTATCCTGCCGCCTCGTGTTTGCCGAGCGACGTAAGAAGTTTCTGGAAGCCATGGGCGACGGCGCGGTCGCTGTCATCCAGGGTGCGAGACGGATCCCGCGGTCGAACGACACCGACTACCCGTTCCGCCAGAACAGCGACTTCTGGTACCTCACCGGCTTCAACCACCCCCATGCGGTTGCGGTCTTCCGCACCGATGGTGGCCCCGCCTTCTCTCTCTTCGTCGAGCCTCGGGATCCGGAAATGGAGACCTGGAACGGCTTCCGGCCCGGTACCGAGGGTGCGATGGCCGACTACGGCGCGGACGAAGCCCACCCGAGCCATTGTCTTCCCGACAAGCTCGCGGAGCTGGTCGGGGGCGCGAGACGGATCTTTCATGTCCTCGGCGTGGATCCGGCCCTGGACGAGAAGCTCTTCCAGATCCTGCACGAAATGCGATTGCGCTCGCGCCGCGGCGTCAACCCGCCCGACGACATGGTCGACCCGCGAAGCGCACTTCACGAAATGCGGCTCCACAAGAACGCGGGCGAGATCGAGATCATGCGGCGGGCCTCGGCGATCAGCCGGGAAGCCCACCAGGCCGCCGCGCATCTGGCCCACGGCGGACGCAACGAGTACGAGCTGGAGGCCGTGCTCGACTACACGTTCAGGCGGCGCGGCAGCTCGGGCCCGGCCTACAGCAGCATCGTTGGCGGCGGCGCCAATGCAACCATCCTTCATTACGTGGAGAACGATCAGCCGCTCGTCGATGGCCAGCTGCTCCTGATCGACGCAGGTTGCGAGCTCGAGGGCTACGCCTCCGACGTGACTCGCACCTTTCCGATTGGCGGCACGTTTGGCGGGCCTCATCGAGACGTCTACGAGGTCGTCCTCGAAGCGCAGCTCATCGGTCTCGAGGCGTCGAAGCCCGGCGCCTGCCTCGACGAGATCCACAAGGCAACCGTGCGGAGCCTTACCGCGGGAATGATCGAGCTTGGCCTGCTCGCCGGCGGCGTAGACGCACGCATCGAGGATGAGAGCTTCCGCCGTTACTACATGCACGGCACCAGCCATTGGCTGGGCCTCGACGTGCACGACGTGGGCAACTACACCGTGGATGGCCGTTCGCGACCCCTCGTCCCGGGTATGTCCTTCACCGTGGAGCCTGGCATCTACATTCCCCCCGACGACGAGCAGGCCCCCGAAGCCCTGCGCGGCATCGGCGTACGCATCGAAGACGACGTGGTCGTCACGGCCGATGGCCACGAGAACCTCACCGCCGCAATTCCCAAGAGCCCCGACGAGATCGAGGCCTGGGTCCGCGACGGCACCCCCAGCTGACCAGGAGACAGAATGCCCGATATCGAATCCCTGCTGAAAGAGAAGCGCGTCTTCAAGCCGGCGAAGGATTTTTCCCGCCAGGCCAACTGGAACAAGAAGACGGCGGCCGAATACCGCAAGCTGGGGGAGAAGAACCCGGAACGCTTCTGGGCGAAGATGGCCAAGGAGAACGTCAGCTGGTTCACGCCCTGGAAGAAGACGCTCCAGTGGAAGCCGCCCTTCGCCAAATGGTTCGTAGGCGGAAAGCTGAATGTCTCCTACAACTGCCTCGACCGGCACCTCGAGGGCGAGAACGCCTGGCGGCGCAACAAGGCGGCGATCATCTGGGAGGGTGAGCCCGGAGATTCCCGGACGCTCACCTACGGCCAACTGCACCGCGAGGTCTGCAAGTTCGCGAACGTGCTGAAGGGGCTTGGCGTGAAGAAGGGCGAGCGAGTCGCCCTCTACATGCCGATGGTTCCTGAGCTCGCGATCGCAATGCTGGCCTGCACCCGGATCGGTGCGCCCCACTCGATCGTGTTCGGCGGCTTCTCCGCGGAAGCGCTGCGAGACCGGATCAACGATGCCGGCGCGAAGGTGGTAATCACTTCGGATGGCGGTTTCCGACGGGGCGCACCTTTCGAGCTGAAGACGGCCGTGGACGAAGCCTGCAAGGGCGCCGCCTGCGTCGAACACGTCGTGGTCGTGAAGCGCACAGGCGAAAAAACGGCCATGAAAGCGGGCCGGGACCAGTGGTGGCATGAGCTGATGGACGGCGCCTCTGCGGATTGCAAACCCGCGAAGCTCGATGCCGAGCATCCGCTCTTCATCCTGTATACGAGTGGCACCACCGGAAGCCCCAAGGGCATCCTGCATACGACCGGCGGTTACCTCACCCATGTGACGACGACCGCAAAGGCGATCTTCGACCTGAAGGAAACCGACACCTACTGGTGTACAGCGGACATCGGCTGGATCACGGGCCACTCCTATGTGGTCTACGGCATCCTCGCCAACGGGGCGACGACCTTCATGTACGAGGGCGTCCCGACCCATCCTGGCCCGGATCGATTCTGGGAGATGATCGACCGCTGGAAGGTGACGATCTTCTACACCGCGCCCACAGCCATCCGAACCTTCATTCGGTTGGGCGACGAGCATCCGAAAGGCCACGACCTTTCGTCCCTCCGATTGCTAGGCAGCGTCGGCGAACCCATCAACCCGGAAGCCTGGATGTGGTACCACCGGGTGATCGGCAACAAGAAATGCCCGATCGTCGATACCTGGTGGCAGACCGAGACGGGCGGAATCATGATCACCCCTCTGCCCGGGGCCGTAGACACCAAACCGGGCTCGGGCACCCTCCCCTTCCCTGGGATCCACGCCGCAATCCTCGATGAAGAGGGAAAGGATGTGAAGCCGCCCAACGGAGGCTTCCTCGCCATCACACACCCGTGGCCGGGAATGTTGCGCGGCATCTGGGGCGATACCGAGCGCTACCGCGAGACCTACTGGAGCAAGTGGAAGAACATCTATTTCCCCGGCGACGGGGCCCATAAGGACAAGGGCGCCTACTACTGGATCATGGGCCGCATCGACGACGTGATGAACATCTCCGGCCACCGTATTGGCACGATGGAAGTGGAAAGCGCCATCGTCAGCCATCCGGACGTCGCAGAAGCAGCCGTCGTGGGAAGGCCTGACGAGATCACCGGAACCGCGATCGTTGCGTTCGTCACCCCCAAGGGCAATGTGGACGCAGGCCCTGCCCTGGCCGACAAGGTGCGCAAGCAGGTGACGCGAGAGATCGGCGCCATCGCCAAGCCGAAAGACATCCGCTTCACCGACGCCCTGCCGAAGACTCGTTCCGGCAAGATCATGCGACGCTTGCTTCGCGACATCGCCGCCGGCAAGGAAGGCGTGGGAGATACCTCCACCCTCGAAGATTTCAGCGTGCTGGCCAAGATCCGCGAGTCCGACGAGGACTAGAGCTGCGACCTCAGCTCCTGCCCCTCCTCTGGTGGGCCGCTTCGCTCCTCGTTGCGAATCGCGGGGCGGGGGACGGCCATCGAGGAATGGCTCGGCTGGGGCCTGGGTGGCCGCTTACAACCTGGACGCGGGTTCGCCTACGCAGCTTCGCTGCTGGCGAACGAGCGCACGCTCATCATCCGAGATGCCTGCGCTTTATTTCCGCGCTGACCGTCCCCCACCCGCGATCGGCCGTGCAGGCGATTGGGGCCGCTTCGCCGGGGCTGGGCACAGGCCGGGCGGAAATAAAGCGCAGGCATAGGCTCCCTCTAGCGTGCGCGTAGGTTGCCCGCGGCGAAGCCGCAAAGGGCAACACCCTGTTTAGCTCCCTACGCGGCCACCCAACCTCCAGCCGAGCCATTCCGCCCGGCCTGTGCCCAGCCCCGGCGACTCACGTCTACGCGAGAGAAGCGAAGCGACTCATGTTCTTCGGTGCCAGCCACCGGCTGGGGCCTACAATTGGACGCCAGGCCAGGAGAACCCACTGTGAAGATTCACGATTTCCCTTTCGCTCCGAATCCGCGCAAGCTGCGCACCTATCTCGGTGAGAAGGGGATCGAGATTCCGTTCGTGTTGGTCAACCTGGTGAACGGCGACCAGAAGAAGCCCGAGTTCCTGGCGAAGAACCCTCTTGGCAATACGCCCGTACTCGAACTCGATGACGGCACGTGCCTGACGGAGTCCCTGGCCATCATCGAGTATCTGGAGGAGTTGCATCCCGACCCGCCGATGATTGGTGAAACTCCCCTGGAACGAGCGCGGGTCCGACGTCTGGAACGCATCGCGGAACTCGGCGTCGTCTCGGCGGTGGCCCGTTACGTGCACGGAACCAAGTCTCCGCTTCCCGGTATCGAGGCCAACCCCGCCGTAGCCAAAGCCGCCCTCGAATCGCTCGCCGCACCCCTCGAGGTGCTCGACCTGGAAACCGCCGACCGTCCCTTCATCGCAGGCAGTCGACCGACCATCGCCGATTGCACCCTGTTTGCGGGCTTCGAGTTCGCGAAGTTCGCCGGGCTGGAACTCGGTGACGTGGCAGCGGGCTTCCCGAACCTGAAGCGCTGGCACGCCGCGTTCTCGCAGCGCCCCAGCACCCGGGTTTCGTTCCCCAGCTAGCGGACATCTACAGGGCTCTCATGCCTACTCGTAGAGGATGCCCTTGGCCGCAGCCTGCTTCTTCACCGTCTCGAAGACCGTTGCGTCGAAGCCATCCGCCCTGCCGCTTGCGCGCTGACGTTCGGTCTCAGCCCGGACCCACCGATCGCGCCTAACGGTGATGTCGTCGATCTCTATTTGAACCCGCTCTCGCTCTTCCAACTTCTGCTGGACGAAGACGCCCTGCTCCTCGGGTGACATCGGCTGCATGGCTGCGGGCAGGTTGGCCTTGGCGACCGAACCGAGGTCGAGCCCGTCCTTGAAGGCATCGACGAGATCGCTCATGCCGGAGATCGCGCGCTTGCCGCTCTTGGCCAGGTAGGAGAGACGCGAGGCCACGACAGGTGCGTCGGCGTCGATCGAATTCTTCACTTTTTCTTCCATGGCACGGCGTTCGTCAGCCTCGCCGTAGGAGAGGACGGTGGAGGCCAACGCCCGATTCAACCGGGTCAACTCCTCATCCATCGGCGTGGCGAGTGCCAGCATGCCGCCGTCCTGGGCAATGGCCGCGTACTGGCCCAGGCCGATGGAAGCAATTTCGCGCCAGATCGGGGTGGTCGTCGGGTCTCCACCACACTGAACCGTGTTGATGACGATGCCTTTGGTCTTGGCGAGCCGCACAGTCGCTGCGTACTGGACATCCTGGGGATAGTCCGTGTGCGGGGGCGCATCGCCAACCAGAAAGACCACCCGATAGACGGAGTCGTCGGCGGTCCAGGAGAGGTCGTTCACGGCTTCGTGCAATGCCTGATTCACCGATTCAGGTGTATCGCCTCCGCCCTGAGCTTGGAACGCGCGAAGATGCGCATAGATCCCATCGATATCATCGGTCAGGTCGAAGCGTTTCGTCACGTACGCATCACCGCGGTCTCGGTAACCGATCAGCGCGATGCGAACCTTGGCGCCTTGCTTGGCGCCGGCCATCTGGTTGGCGATTGCCCAGATCTTCTGTTTCGCGCCCTCGATCAAACCAGACATCGACCCGGTGGTGTCGAGCACGAAGGCAACCTCGATGCTCGCATCGGGTGCGGGGCGAGGTGCGATCACCGGGTTCGTGGGAACATCGGGGTTCGGCACGTTCCTGGGAACAACCGGGTTCGGCACGTTCTCGGAAGGGACGGAGCGGGCGTGGGCCACGGCAAGCGTGGCCAGCGCCAGCAGCACCACCAGCCCGAGCTGACGGAGAAGGTTGAAGCGGGGTTTGGATTCGTTCATGGGGCTTTCCTCGAGTGGGGTTGGGGCTCTGATCTCGTCGTCGAGCCTAAAGGCCGCTTCGGCCGGTTGCTGTAAAGCCATGGTAAATCCAGGTGTTGGCGGCCTACTGAGCCTTCAAGCCCAAGCACTTGCCAAGCCAGGTTGCACCTCCCACTTTCACGACCCCAGCCATGAATCCGCTTACCCCACCCCCCTCACGGGAAGGTGGGGCGACTGCGTTTGGAGCCCATGCCATGAATTCGCCGGCCATTGGCCTCGATTTCGGAACCACGAACAGCTCGATCGCCCTGGTCGATGCGAACGGGCGACCCCAACTCGCGAGCTTCGCGGCGGACGACGGACCCACCGAGACCTTCCGCTCGGTTCTGTACTTCGAAGAAGACGAAGAGACGGGGCGCACTTGCATCCATGCCGGCCCCGATGCGATCGACCACTACCTCGCAAGCGAGGAGAAGAACGGCCGACTGGTGCAGTCCTTGAAGTCCTTCCTGGCGAGCCAGCTCTTCTCCGCAACGCGTGTGATGGAAAGGACCTACCGACTCGAGGATCTGATCGCTCTGCTTCTGACGCCGCTACGAGAGCAGGCCGAGGCGCGCTTCGGCCTGCGCATCGAACGAATCGTCGCCGGGCGGCCCGTCCATTTCGTCGGCGCTGAGACTCCCGAGGCCGAAGAACTGGCGATGACGAGGCTCACGGCCGCGATGCACAATGCGGGATTTCGGGAAGTCACTTTCGAGTTCGAGCCGGTCGGTGCCGCCTATCATTATGAACAACGCCTGACCACGGACGAGCTGATCCTGATCGCAGATTTCGGCGGCGGTACGAGTGATTTCTCCTTGTTGCGGGTGGGCCCATCCTTCGCGGGCCCAGGCCGCCGAACCGAATCGATCCTGGGTCACGATGGGGTCGGCCTCGCAGGCGATGCCTTCGATGGCAAACTCGTAAGGCACCTGGTGGCGCCCCGCCTGGGCCGCGGGGCGGAGTTCCGCTCGCTGATGGGGAACGTCTTGCCGATACCGGCCTGGATCTACCGACACCTCGAGCGCTGGCACCATGTTTCGTTGCTGAAATCCCGCAAGACGCTCCAGCTGCTACTCGATCTGCGCCGCGAGGCACTCGAACCCGAGAAGCTCGAAGCGCTGATCCACGTGGTACGCGCCGACCTGGGCTTCCTGCTCTTCCGAGCGACGGAGCAGCTGAAACGCACGCTTTCCGAGCAACCATCGGGGACGTTCCGCTTCGAGCACGAACACGTCGGCATCGCGGCTCTCCTACCTCGCGACCGCTTCGAAGAGTGGATCGCGGAGGAGCTGGCGTGCATCGAGAATTGCGTCGACGGATTGCTCGAACGAACGGGCGTCCCCCCGGAAGCCGTCGATCGGGTCTTCCTGACCGGCGGCTCGTCCTTCGTGCCCGCGGTGCGTGCCCTCTTCCTGGCCCGCTTCGGAGCAGACCGGGTGACCAGCGGCGCCGAACTCACGTCTGTCGCCAGCGGCCTCGCACTGCGGGCAGCCGAGCGGTAGCGCCCAAAGCGGGGACGTTCTTTCCGCTGTTTCCGTTATGGGCCTCCCCGCTTTGCGGGGAGGCCAATAACGGAAACAGCGGAAAGAACGTCCCCGCTTCTGCTCCGGTCCTACGCGGCTTCTGCGTTCATGCTGAACGATCTCCCGGATCACGCCTTTGTGCAGGACGGCAACGGCCGTGTGGCCCGAGGCCGAAGCGATCCGCTCCACGGCCCGACCGATGCGTGCCTGGAAATCGGCACGCAGCTCGCCACCCGGATACTCGAAGCCCACGGCGCCCGCCTGCCAGTCCTCGAAGAGAGCCGGATCCTGAGCTTGGATTTCCTCGCGGGTGAGCCCTTCCCAGCGGCCGAAGTGGACTTCCCGCAGGTCCGCCTCGATCCGAACCTGCGCACCGCGGCTCACGATCGCTGCTGCAGCCCAGGACCGCTTCAGCGTGCTCGCGATGTAGAGATCCGCGGGTTCGTCTCGGAGTTCCCCAGCCACGCGGCGCATCTGGGCTCGGCCCTCCGCCGAGAGCCCTACATCGGTGCTGCCGTGGTAGCGGACGCTCGATTCGCCGTCGGTCTCGCCGTGGCGAACAAGGATCAGGCTGCGGATGGGCATGCGGTCTCCTCCTGGGGAACGATGCGGGAGGATCGCTGCCGGCCCCGCTGGCGTCAATTGCGCCGCAGGCCCGGCTCTTGCGGCGGCTGTTGGTAGACTCGGCGGTCATGACGGGTCGAGCCTGGGGGGTGATCGCGATGCTCGCCCTCGCCATCGTGGCGGGAACGGGCATCTGGCTGCGCTGTGAAGGCGTTCCGCCGGAGATCCGCGCCCCTGAACAGATCGTGATCGGGCGCGCGGGAACCGAGGTAAATCTCGGCGCGACGGACCCGCGCTCGGGTATTCGGGACATCACGGTCCGTCTTCGCCACGCCGGCGGAGAAGCTACGGTCTTTCACGAGAGCTACCCGGGCACCCTGCCGACCGGCGCTGTGACCAAGCCCGGCATTCCCGACGTGATCACGAAGCTCGACCCGAAGGCACTCGGCCTGAAGGAAGGCGATGCATTCCTCATCATCGAAGCCACCGACTGGTCCTGGGCATCCATGCTGACGGGCAACACCCGCGTGCTCGAGGTCCCCGTCCGGGTAGATTTGAAGGCGCCGCGCGTTTCCGTCGAGACAGGCCTCACGTATGTGAGGCGCGCCGGAAGCGCCTCCGTGGTGTACCGCGTCAATGAGGATGCCTCCCACGATGGTGTCGAGGTAGGCGAAGCGTTCTTCCCCGGAATGCCGCTACCCGGTGCCACGGATGGACGGCGCATCTCCATCTTCGCCGTACCGCGAAATGCACCCGCCGATGTGCCCATTCGGGTCGTCGCGGAGGATGCGGCTGGCAACCGCGGAACCGGTTCCTGGGCGACGAGGCTGCAAGAGCGCAGCTTCGATGAAGTTCCGATCCGCCTCGGGCAAGCTTTTCTCACCGGCAAGGTGCCCGAGCTGGCCGATGCCCTTGGCCTCGATGCCTCCGACCCGGTCGCCGCGTTCCAACACATCAATTCCGACGTCCGCGCCACCAACGAAGCCGAGATCCGCCGCATCGTGGCGCGGGCCACGCCCGAGCTTGCCTTCAAGGGCGGCTTCCTGCAGATGCGGGGCTCGGCCGTGACGAGCCGCTTCGCCGAGCATCGATCCTACCTGGTCGATGGAAAGAAGGTCTCCGAGGCCATCCACTACGGCTACGACCTGGCCTCGACCGCGGGAGCAGGCATCGAAGCGGCCAATGCGGGCCGGGTGCTCTTCGCGGACGCGCTCGGCATCTACGGCAACTGCGTGATCCTCGATCACGGGCTTGGCGTCACGTCTCTCTACGGCCACCTCTCACGCATCGATGTCGGCCCAGGCGACGTGGTGACCCGCGGCCAGACGCTCGGAACCTCCGGCGCAACGGGCCTGGCTGGCGGCGACCACCTCCACTTCGCGATCCTCGTCGGCGATACCTACGTCGATCCGAAGGAATGGTGGGATGCCAAGTGGGTGCGGGATCATATCGAGGCACGGCTCGAACTCGGGCCGTGAAAGTCACGCGCGAAGCGGAGATTCGAGGCTTCCTGCTTCGGCGATACAAGCGCTTCTTCGCCGATGTCGAAACCGAAGACGGGCGCAAGCTCACGGTTCATTGCCCGAACCCCGGAAGCATGCGCGGCCTGCTGATCGAGGGTGCGCCGGTGCGCTGCTCGACGAGCGACAACCCGAAACGCAAGCTCGCTCATACCCTGGAGATGATCCGGATCGGACGTAGCTGGGTCGGCCTGCATACAGGCCGAGGCAATGCGGTCGCTGCCGCCGCCATCGATGCCGGGCTCGTTCCGGAACTCAGCGGTTACTCCATTCGACGGCCCGAGGTGAAGATCGATCACGATGGATTGAGTTCACGCATCGACTTCTTTCTCTCCGGTCACAGGACATTGCCGGACGCGTGGGTGGAAGTGAAGAGCGTCACGCTCGCCGAAGGCCGGCGGGCACGCTTCCCCGACAGCGTGACCGAGCGCGGCCGCAAACACGCAGAGTTGTTAGGCCAGCTGTCAACCGGAGGCGAGCGAGGCGTTCTGCTCTTCGTCGTGCAGCGGGGAGATTGCACGAGTGTCGAGCCGGCCGATGACATCGACCCCGCGTACGGAGAAGCATTGCGCAATGCCGTCGCCCGAGGCGCCGAGGTGCTGGCGGTTGGCGCCCGGATCACGGATCGCGCGATCATCCCGAATCGCGCGATCCCGGTGACGCTTTGACCGAACGACGAATGCGCAGCGCTCTCTTGCGCTGGTACGACCGGGAAGCGAGAGATCTTCCCTGGCGCCGGACCCAGGATCCGTACGCGATCTGGATCTCCGAAACGATGCTCCAGCAGACCCGTGTCGAGACGGTCATCCCCTACTACGAGCGTTTCCTCTCGCGTTTCCCGACGGTCGAGACGCTTGCCGATGCGGATGCCGACGATCTGATGGAGCATTGGGCGGGGCTCGGCTACTACCGGCGCGCTCGCAACCTCCAAGCCGCGGCCCGGTGCGTCGTCGACGAGCACGGCGGCGCGCTTCCCGATGAGATCGAAGGCCTTCTCTCGCTCCCCGGAGTCGGCCGGTACACGGCCGGGGCCGTGGCCTCGATTGCATTCGATCGCCCGGCGCCGATCGTCGACGGAAACGTGGCCCGTGTCTTCGCGCGCGTCTTCGGCATCCGTGAGGAACTTCGCAGCGCACCTGTGCAAGCGCGCCTCTGGGAGAAGGCCGAAGCTCTCGCCCGAGGCCTCCGCCCCGGAGACCTCAACCAGGCCGTGATGGAACTCGGCGCCACCCTATGCACGCCCCGAGCGCCCGAATGCCCGCGCTGCCCCTTGGCCCGCCATTGCGACGCGAGAGAAGCCGGAGACGCTTCGGCACTTCCGGTCAAAGCTGCGAAAAAACCTCCGAAGCGGGTGGCGGCCGTTGCGGCTCGGCTCGAGCGGAACGGGAAATTCCTGGCGGTACGCCGTCCTCCGAAAGGCTTGCTAGGCGGCCTGTGGGAGCTCCCGGGCGGCGACCTTTCACCCGGTGAAACTCCGGAGGCCACCGCCAGCAGGAGTCTGCACGAGCGGGTAGGCCTCATCGCAAAGGTTTGCGAGCCGCTGGGCTCGGTGGAGCATGTCTTCACCCATCGCCGCCTCACCCTCCACGTGCTTCGTGTGAAGGTCGGCCCAGAACGGGTGCGACGCCAAGGCTACGACGCACATCGCTGGCTCTCGGAAGCTGCCTTGAATGCGCTTCCACTCTCGAAGATCGCAAGAAAGGCGATCGCACTCGGACGATGAGCTTCGACATCGAGCGCCGGGGCGAACACCTGCTCGGGCTCGCAAAAGGCATCGATCGGGCCCATCGCGACCGGCTTTCCCGGGGCGAGGTGGAGATCGACGTGGAGCTCGATCTCCACGGGCTGGGCGAGCCGGATGCCCGCAGCCTGGTACGCGCCGCTGTCGAAGATGCCTACCAGGAGGGGGATCGCTGCCTGCTGGTGATCCACGGGCGCGGGCGCGGCTCCGAATTCGGTTCCGTCCTGAGGGAGGGCCTCCCGGAATGGCTCACCGCGCCGCCAGCCGGACGCCGCGTGATGGCCTTCGCCACGGCCCTGCCCCGAGACGGCGGCCCGGGGGCCAGCTACGTGCTGCTGCGACGCAAGAGAAGCAGGTAGCTATCTTCGGAGGTATCGATGAGCAGCACGACCGGTCAACTCTTTCGCATCTCCACATTCGGAGAGTCTCATGGTGGCGCCGTAGGCGTGCTCGTCGACGGCTGCCCGCCGCGCCTGGAGATCTCGGAAGAGGAGATCCAGCAGGAGCTCGACCGGCGCAAGCCAGGCCAGAACCGGTTCACCACGCCGCGCCAGGAAGAGGATCAGGTCGAGATCGTGTCCGGCCTCTTCGAAGGACGAACCCTGGGCACGCCCATCGCGATGTTCGTGCGCAACAAGGATGCGCGGCCCTCCGCCTACGAAGAGATGAAGGACGTCTACCGTCCCTCCCATGCGGACTACACCTACGAAGCCAAGTTCGGCATCCGCAACTGGCAGGGAGGTGGCCGAGCCAGCGCGAGAGAGACGATCGGCCGGGTCGCCGCCGGCGCCGTCGCCCGCAAGCTCTTGCGCGAGCATTGTGGCGTGGAAGTGATCGCGTGGGTGCAACAGGTTCATGATGTCGAGGCAAAGGTGGATGCGGGCAGCGTTGCCCTGGCCGATGTCGAGGCCAGCCTGGTGCGCTGCCCCGACAGCTCGGCCTCTGCCGAGATCGAGAAGCGCATCGACGCCGCGCGAGATCGGGGCGATTCCCTCGGTGGTGTGGTCGAATGCGTAGCGCGCGGAGTTCCGGCGGGGCTCGGTGAGCCTGTCTTCGATAAACTCGAGGCCGATCTCGCCAAGGCCATGATGTCTCTCCCCGCATCGAAGGGCTTCGAGATCGGCAGCGGCTTCGGTGGGACGCGGCTCACGGGAAGCGAGCACAACGATCCCTTCGTCCCCGGCGAAGATGGGCGTCCGCATACGACGACCAATCGTTCCGGTGGCGTGCAGGGTGGCATCAGCAACGGCGAGCCGATCCTGCTGCGCGTTGCATTCAAGCCGACCGCCACCATCCGCATCGAGCAAGACACGGTGGATCGCGACGGCCATGCCACGAAACTCTCCGCCACAGGACGACACGATCCGTGCGTCCTTCCCCGCGCCGTTCCGATGGTCGAGGCCATGGTATGCCTCGTCCTGGCGGATCATTGGCTGCGCCAGCGCGCCCAGAACCCCGGCTGATCTTCACGGGCTCCCGCTCAGGGAAGCAGGACGAAGCCCGTGAAGAAGCTCGCCACTGCGGCTCCAACCCCAGCCAGGGCAAGCCAGGCGTGGGCCTCGACGGCGCGGCTCCGGCCCTTCTCGAGCCTCCTGCCCAGGACGCCCGTCGCCACGAAGAGCAGCAGCGCCGCTGTGCTGACGAAGCAGTGCGCGGTCGTGAAGACACCCCAGCCCCGAAGCCAGAAGGCGGAGGCCAGGCCAGCCGAGTAGCCGACGACGATCATCACGAGGGCTGGCTTCGCCCGCCCCAGATGTCGGCGCATCTCACCCTTCGGCCTGCGAGCCCCGAGCCTTCTTGCACTGCGCAGGCGCAAGCCACTGCGCAGCGTCAGAACGGCCCACAGGATCGAAGCGACCATCCAAAGCGGATGCGCGTGTGCGAGCCAGAAGAAGAGCGGATCCTGGCCCGTCGGATCGATGACGCCGTCCAGCTACTCGACCTTGTGGACGGCGTCGTCCGGCAGCTTGTCGAGGAGCGAATCGAGAGCCTGCTGCAGATAGCCCGCGTCTCGGGATTCGAGGGTCAGCAACACGTGGAAGGCCTCTTCTCCGATCTTCGGATAGGAGCCGAGCATCAGCTCGGGAAATTCGCTGAGCAGCTCGTGAAGTGATTCGGCAATGTCACTCTCGCGCTTCCGCACGTAGACCCGTTTCAACAGAAACGGAACCCCGCGGAAGCGATCGCGAATCGACGTGAACTTCTTGTAGAGAAGCTCGGGGATTCCCGGGAAGACGTGCACATTCTCGACCACCACCACGGGAAACCAGAGATCCCCTGCGTCGATGAGCTGGGCGCCCTCGGGAATCATCGCCATCTTCACCTGGCTCTCGTTGGCCGGCCCGTTCTGGGCGCGCTCCATGCGGGCGACGATCGACTCGTTGCGCTGCACCTTCAAGCCGAATGCCGCAGCCACGCCGTCCATGGTGAGATCGTCGTGGGTGGGACCGATCCCTCCCGAAGTGAACACGAAATCGTAGGCGTCGCTTAGCGTTCGAACTTCATGGGCGATCAGGTCGACTTCATCGGGGATGGTGAGGATCCGCTCGACATCCACACCCAGCTCGCGGAGCTCCCGACACAGAAAGGGCGAGTTCGTATCGGTGACCTTCCCGGAGAGGATCTCGTTGCCGATGATCAGGATTCCGGCACTCGGCATGAGGGCAGGATATCGGATCGACGCCCCCCCCGCTGCGCGGGTATGCTCGGGAGGATGCAGCACGAGGTACGACTGCGACGCAGGAGAGCCGGGCGGAGCGAGACGCTTGCGATCCATCTCACCGCGGGCAAGACACTGATGGATGCGGCGCTCGACGCGGGTTTGCCGATCGCGAGCGCTTGCGGACGCGATCAGCTCTGCGCCCGTTGCGGCCTGCAAATTCTGGAGGGGCGCGAGTACGTCTCGGCAGAGTCTCCGAAGGAGGCCGAGGTGAAGCTGCGCAACCGGATCGCGCCCGCGCTGCGCCTGGCGTGCCTCGCGCGGATCACGGGGCCTGTCGAAGTGACAGCCTCCTATTGGTAGCCGGCGTGCGGGGCATCGTGCTGATCGACCATGGCAGCCGGGAGCCGGCTGCGAACGCCCAGTTGGAGGAGCTGGCCAAACAGGTTGCGGCGCGGCTACCTGGCAGCCTCGTTCGCGCGGCACATATGGAACTGGCAGAGCCCACGCTCGCCGATGCGCTGAGCAGCCTGGTGGCAGAGGGAGCCTCCGAGATCGCGATCCATCCCTTCTTCGTTGCCCCGGGCCGTCACGTGCGGGAGGACATTCCGCGTCTCGTGGCAGAGGCTCAGAAGAAGCACCCGGGGGTCGAGCTTCGGATGACCGAGCCCCTCGGCCTTCACCCATGCGTCGTCGATGCGGTGCTTGCTCGCCTGGATCAGACGTAGAAGCTGAGATTGCTCGCGTACTGGATCAGTTCGAGCTTGCCAGCGAGCGCTCGAGAGGCGCGGTTTTCCCAGGCCGTGCTGTAGAGCGGAATGCATCCGCGGCGGCGCACCTCGCGTGCCCATGCAAGGACGAGGGGGCCCGCGAGGCCGCTTCCGCGGCGATCGGGCAGCGTGTCGATGCCCGCCTCGATCGCGCCACCCTCCAGCCTGCCGCCGGGAGGGGCGGCTGTGGCTGAATAACATGCTGATACGATCCGACCTTGCTCGGTGGCGACCGCGCTGGGCTCGCGGCCGTGCCAGCTCTCCGCGAGCTGGGGGAAGGATTGGGCCAGCTGCTCCAGATCGTCACCGGAAAGCCAGGCCAGGTTCGTCGGCTCCTCTGGCCGCGGTTCGGGAAAACGAAAAGCCGGGCCGTGCCACACCCGACGAACAGGCGCCCACGTTTCCAACCGTTCCCGCAGCGCGGGAAGTCGTTCGGGCATCGCCTCGAGATCGTCGGTCGTGCGTTCCGCCGACGCCAGGCGAGCCAGCTCGCGCACCAGTTCGTCCGGCAGATCGTTCCGCATGCGCCACGAGTTGCCATGGCGTGTGCGACCGAAGAAGAACGCGGGCGCGGTCGCATCCTCGCCGGCGACGGCATTCCAGGCCGTGAGCCGGCCCAGCTCATCGTGGCTGCACAACGTACGGATCTGGAGGTCGAGCCAGTCCAGATCCGTCGCGAACGGGCGCTCAGCCGTGGCGGCGCTCGTGGACGATCCAGTTGGCGTTGGCGCCAAGCGAGCCGCTGGCGGTGAAGACGGCGACGCAGAACGCCAGCAGCCCGTAGAACTCGGCACTCTGGAGCAGGTCGGGAAATTGCGCGCCGCGATACACGTCGACAGCCAAGGCGGTGATGATTCCCAGCGGCAAGCCTCTGCCCAGAAACCCATACCGGACGAGGAACGGGACTCTCCCTGCCTCCCGCACCTTCGCCCACTCTTCCGCCTTGAACGTTCGCATCCGGGGAAGATGGCGTGGACCCGGCCGGGTGTCATCCTGAGCGGGTGCCTCGGGTCGCCGCGTTCTGGTTCTTCACGATGTCGGGGCTCGGGCTGATCTTCCCGTTTCAGGCCCTCTACTTCAGCGAGAACATGGGCCTCAGCGGCGTGCAGCTGGGTGTGGTTCTGGCCACGCGGCCTCTGATGGGAATGCTCTGCCAGCCGATCTGGGCCCAGCTGGCGGATCGGACCGGCTCGCGGCGGGCCGTCCTGGTGACCATCACCTTGGGAAACGCCTGCGCTTACGCCCTGCTGCCGCAGGCCGGCTCGTTCCCGGCGCTGCTCTTGGCGATGGCGGGCGTCTCCCTGTTCGGAACCTCGATCATGCCGATGGGCAATGCCGCCAGCCTTGCGGCGATTGGCGAACGGGCGGCTGAGCGCTTCGGGCGGGTACGAGCGTTCGGGACCCTCGGATACCTGGTGCTGGTCGTCAGCTTCCCGTTCGTGCTCGATTTCTGGCAAGGGCATCAGGGATTGGTCGTGACCCCGGGCGGCCCCTCAGAACCGGGGCTCGAAATCATCTTCCTGGGCGCCGCGGTTCTCACCCTGGCCTCGAGCGTGGCGGCCCGGCGCCTGCCCCAGACCGAGGCCATGCGCGTCCGCTCACGCCCCGGCGATCTGCGCGCCCTGCTCTCTCACGGCCCCTACCTGCGCCTGCTCGTCTTCACGTTCCTGGCCTTCGTCGCGTTGCAGGGCCCAATCCTGATGTTCCCGGTCTTCGTGCGAGCGCACGGTGGCGACATCGACACCCTCTCGCACATGTGGATCCCGATGCTCCTGATCGAGATCCCCCTCGTCTGGGCTTCGGGCGACATCCTCCGCCGCCTCGGGCCGCGCTTCCTCGTTGCCATGGGTGTGGCAGCCGACGGCGTTCGGTGGCTTCTGTGCTCGCTGGTGGACGACCTGCACTGGATCTTTGCGCTGCAGCTTCTCCATGGCCTGGTGATCGCGGGGCTCACGATCGGAACTGCACTCTACGCCGAGACCATCGTGCCCGAGCGGCTACGCGCCACGGCCCAGGGGTTGCTCGCGATGCTTGGCTACAGCCTGGCCGGGGTGATCTCGAGCGTGGCCTTTGGAGCCGGACTGGATGCTTTCGGCCCGGACCTTCCCTACCGGGCAAGCGGCCTGTTCGCGCTGGCCCTCGCAATCTCGGTCCCCTGGCTCCTCCGAGTTGGCGAACGCGTTCGCTAACTGATTTGGGAGTCTTCAGAAATGATCGAGCCATAGAGAGCTGACAGGGCTTTAGAGAAGAACAAATTTGACGAATTGGGTTCAGTTCGTACAATTTGTTTATGCAGCAGACTGCTCCCCAGGTGCCGCCCCCGCGGGTCGATCGAGCCGAGCGGACTCGTCGGCGCATCCTCGAAGCCGCCAGCCAATGCTTCAGTTCGGCTGGCTACGCCAAGTGCACGGTCGAGGCCATTGCGGGCCGTGCCGGCGTGTCCAAAGGCATCGTCTACCACCACTTCAACGGCAAGGAGCAGATCCTCGAGCGCGTGCTGGGGCTGACCCTCGCCGAGTGGTCCGAGGTCTCGAACCTCGACGAAACCCTGGCCCGAGAGGCCGGTGTGCTCGAAGCCATCGCCGACGTGCAGCGCAAGGCCATCGCGTTCGCGCGCGAGAACCCGATGGCGCGCTCCCTGCTGCAGATCGACCACCAGGTGCTGGTGACGGTCGCCGGCAGCCGCGAGGTCCGAGAATCCATCGAGCGTCACCGCCAGAACCTGGTCGTGGCGCTGCGCCTGGGCATCGACTCCGGCGAAGTGCGATCGGCGATCGACCCCGAACGAGCCGCGGACATCCTGCACGTCCATTTCATGGGGCTGATCGACCAGCTGCTCGACCCGAAAGGGCTCGAAGTGACGGCAGAGCTGGTCGACTGCGGCCTCGACATCCTGTTTCACGGCATGGCTACGCGCCCCACTGGCCAGACCGACGGAGCCAAACCATGAACAAGCTGAAGCGAGTTGCGATTCCAGTTGCCCTGGGGCTGAGCCTCCTGATCGGATCGGCCGGAAACTCCGGAGCCGCCGCGAGTACCGAAGAGGGTTCCTCCCCTCGCCGGATCGCGCTCGAACGCGTGCGCAGCGACCAGCTGCAGACGATGATCGCCGCGTCGGGGTCGATCGAAGCCCGACGCATCACGGAGATCGGCTCCGAGGTGAGCGGGCGTATCACGGAGGTCTTCGTCGATGTAGGCGAGGCGGTGGAGGAAGGCGCGCCGCTCTTCCAGATCGACCGGGAGCCCTACGAGATGGCGCTTGCCGAGGCGCGCGCCGGGCTCGCACTCTGCCGGGCAGAGAGTCTGAATGCGGATGCCGAAGCCGAGCGCATCGCCAAGCTGATCGAGCTGAACGCTGCATCCCAGCAGCGCTACGACAAGATCCGCACCCAGGCCGAAGTCGCACGCGCGCGTGTGCGCCAGGGCCAGGCCGGTCTCGACCGGGCGAAGCGCAACCTCGACCGCACGTTGGTCACCGCGCCCTACGCGGCGAGCATCGTCGAACGACGGGCCCATGAAGGGAGCATGTCGAGCGGAGCACCGGTGCTCGTGGTGCAGGAGCGCGGAGCTCTGGAGTTCATCGTCGACGTGCCTGAGGCGGCTGCAGCGCCGGTCCGGCCAGGCGATCCGGTGAAGCTCTTCGTGGAAGGCCTCGCCGATCCGATCGAGAGTCAGGTGGATCGGGTGAGCGCGCGGGTCGATCCCCAGACACGCACCTACGAGGTACGCGGCGTGGTGCTCGACGCTTCCGGTTTGGTCAAGGCGGGCTCCTACGTCCGCGCTGAGCTGCACGTCCGCCGGCCGGAATCACGGCCGGTCGTCCACCGCTCCTCAGTGTTGACCCGTGATGGACGGACCTACGTGATGCAGGTGGATGGCGGGGTCGTGCGCAAGATTCCCGTGCGCGTCGGCATCCGAGCGGGCTCGGACGTGGAACTCCTGCACGGCGCAACCACCGGTGATCTGTTGGTCAGTGGCAGCGACGCTTCGCGCGTCTCCGAGGGTACCCGCATCCGGTTGCGCGAACCGGTCCTGGCCGCACAGAGTGAGACCCTTCCGTGAACCTCTCCGAGGTTTCCGTCCGCCGGCCGGTTTTCGCGGCCATGCTCATTCTTGGGCTGGTCGTGATCGGCCTGATCTCCATGTCACGGCTCGAGATGAAGCTCGACCCGGACGTGGACTTCCCATTCCTCTCGGTGGTGACCGAGCTGCGCGGGGCCTCGCCCGAAACGGTCGAGCGCGAGGTCACGGAGATCATCGAGGAAGCCATAAACCAGATCGCTGGAATCGAGGAGCTGGAGTCCAACTCCTCCCAGGGCCTCTCCCGCGTGTTCGTGAAGTTCGTGCTGGGCTCCGACGTGGACGTGAAGGCTCAGGAGGTCCGCGACAAGGTCGCCCTCGCGCGGGCTCAGCTACCGATGGAGGTCGAGAATCCGCTGGTCCAGAAATGGGATCTGGATTCGATGGCCTTCATGACCATCGTGCTTGGCGGGGCCGTCGACATCCGCGAGATCTCGGATATCGCCAAGCACGGCGTGAAGGAACGGCTCGAACGGATTCGAGGCGTGGGTTCGGTGAACATCGAGGGCTCCCGCGAGCGCGAGGTTCGCATCTGGCTCGATCCCCTGCGCCTCACCGGATACGGGCTCGCGATCGAAGACGTCGCCAATACGCTGCGCCGTGAGAACGCAGAGCTCGCCAGTGGCCGGCTCGAGGGCGCGAGCCGGGAATGGTCCGTCACGACCCAGGGCAAGGCGGGCAGCGTCGAGGAGTTTGGCGAGATCATCGTGGCCGAGCGCGCTGGACGGCTCGTGCATCTCCGGGATGTCGCAGTCGTCGAAGACGGCATGGCCGAGGCTCGAAGCGGCGTGCGGCTGAACGGGGAGCCTGGCGTCGCCATCGAGATCCAGCAACAGAGCGGATCCGACCTCGTGGCCGCCGCCAGGGAGATCCGGCGGGAGATCCGCTTGATCCGCGAGGAACTCCCCGCGGGCGTCGAGCTCAAGATCACCCGGGACTACGCCAAGATCATCGAAGAACAGGTATCCGCGGTCCTCTTCGACATGGTCCTGGCCGGGAGTCTGGTCGTGGTCGTGGTGCTCCTCTTCTTGCGCAACTTCCGCTCCACCTTCATCGCGGCGACGGCCATTCCGGCAAGCCTCATCGCCACCTTCACTTTCTTCCTGTTGGCCGATCTCTCGATGAACAACATGACGCTGATGGCGTTGTCCCTTGCCATCGGGCTGGTGATCGATGACGCCATCGTGGTCCTCGAGAGCATCTTCCGGAAAGTCGAAGGCGGGATGCAACCCCTCGACGCCGCGCTCCTGGGCACCCGTGAGGTCACGCTGGCCGTCACCTCCACCACCCTGGCCGTCTGCGGTGTCTTCGTGCCGATCTTCTTCATGACCAGCATCATGGGCCGCTACTTCTACGAGTTCGGAGTGACGGTGATCGTGGCCGTCTGCGTCTCCACGCTCGTCGCATTCACACTGACGCCCATGCTCGCGAGCCGCATGCTCAGCAAGGACACATCGAAGGAAGGCGCCGTCTTCCACTTCCTCGAGATCGGGCTAGGGGGCCTGGAGAGAGGCTACCGACGCATCCTCGAATGGTCTCTCAGCCACCGGGCCGTGACGGTCGTGTTCACCTGCCTGATCGTCGGCGGTGGCTGCGGTGTGATGACGACCATGCCGTTCAACTATTTCACCCGAGACGACATGGGTGAGGCGTACGTTCGCATCAAGCTTCCGATCGGAACGCCTCTGCCCGTCACCGAGCGAGTGCTTCGGCGCATGGACCATGCGATCCGGAAACATCCGGAGGTCCGCGACACGCTGGCCATTGCCGGTAACGCACAGAAGCACGAGCCCCACCGCGCCGGCATTCACGTCTACATGACGAAGAAGCAGGAACGAAAGAAGGGCGTCAACGAGCTCTTCGAAGAACTGCGTGTGATCGCGGCGGAAGCGTCGCCGGATCTGGAGCAGTTGAGCGTTGGGCATCCGGAATTCAAAGGTGGTGGCGAGTACTCCGAGATCGAGTACTCCATCCAGGGGCCGGACCTCGGCAAACTGGAGGAGCTATCCGGTCAGTTGCTCCAGCGCCTGAACGGAGACCCGCGTTTCGTGGACGTGCGAGGCTCGTTCGAAACCGGGCGGCCACAGATCACACTGGATATCGATCGGGGCCGTGCCGCAAACCTCGGCGTCTCGGCCGTGCAGCTCGGTCGCACGCTTCGAACACTGCTTGCCGGGGAAAAAGTCGGATCCTTCGAGGACAGGGGCAATCGGTATGACGTGCGCGTCCAGGTGCTCCCTGAGTATCGGGACGACCCGTCGAAACTCGATCTGATTCGCGTGCGATCGTTGCGCGGAGAGCTCGTGCCCCTGGCTGGCGCAGCCGACATTCGACTCACAGAAGGAGCCGTCCAGGTCCTGCGCAGCAATCGCAGCCGGAAGATCGAAGTCCGTGCCAACACGAACAGCGAAACTTCGCTTGGGGAGGCCATGGCGGTGGTCGAGGCTTGGGCCGCTGAGCTTGGCATCGAGCCCCCCTATTCCCTGAAGCGCGATGGACAAGCCGATTCGATGGCCGAAGCCCTGCGCGACATCCTCTTCGCAATGGGGCTGGCGATGCTCTCGATCTACATGATCCTGGCCTCGCTCTTCAACTCGCTGACCCAGCCTTTGGTAATCATGTTGTCCGCGCCTCTCTCGTTCATTGGCGGCGTGCTGGCTCTCAAGATCGGCGGGCTCTCGTTCGACATCATGAGCGCCATGGGATTGCTCGTGCTGATGGGCCTGGTGATGAAGAACGGAATTCTGGTCGTCGACTACACGAACCAACTGCGAGACGAAGGCCTGCCGAAACGCGAAGCGATCCTGCGGGCGGGCCCGGTGCGCATGCGCCCCGTCCTCATGACATCCCTTGCGCTGATCTTCGGCCTGCTTCCGATGGCCCTCTCGAATGCAACCGGCTCGGAGTTCCGTGCTCCGATGGCCGTGATCGTGATCGGCGGCCTGGCGACCTCCACGTTGCTCACCCTGCTCGTGGTGCCCGTCTTCTACAGCCTGATGGACAGCACCAACGTTCGGGTGGCTGCGCTCGTCAATCGCTTGCGCGGCCGGCCGACCCGCGCCGCCTCGTCCGCCGTGGCCGGCGGCCGCTGAGTTCGCGAAGCGCGCTCGCAACCCCATGGAGGCCTGAGGTCTTCACGTCTCTCCTGGATTCCTTGCCTTGGACGGAGCGTGCTCGGCCGGGCTGATGGGCCAGATCCACCTGGCGACCTATCCTGGGCGCGACCCGCGTCGAACCCTAGGCGCGACCCGCGTCGAACCAGGAGTCGCCACCAGGTGAACGGCCTCGACCAGATCGCAACGTGGATATCGGAGAACGAAGCGCTCTTCTCCGGGCTCGCTGC
>JAFDCZ010000252.1 GCA_019312665.1 Deltaproteobacteria bacterium
GCCGGACCCGCAGATACCGGAGGTGCTGCCAAATACCGGCGATCACCGCCGCGGCGATGCCCGCTACCAGGAAGAGCAGAAAGATCTTCGTCACGAGGTCCCCTCTTCAGACATCGGCGACATCCGCAGCTTTCGCTCGAGCCCCTTGAGCTTGGCCTGGATCTCCGGACGACGCTCATCCTTGACGAGGCCGAGAAAAGCGAGGTTCAGGCCGTAGAGAGCCCGTGCTTCGAAATGGGCATCGTCGATCCGGCCGAGCGCCCATTGGACCTGGGCGAACTGGGCACCATGTTGAATCTGCCAGGCCACCTGCTCGGGCGAGAGAGTGCTCTCCAGAAAGCCGCGCGTGCGCGCCGTGCGGATGACCTCCGAGAGGATGCCGATCGAGTGAGCCATCGGCTCGACGGGCGATGGATGCCCCGCGATCTCCCCCTCGAGCCAGGCGAGGATCATCGGCCGGAAGAGTTCGCTTTGACGGCTCATCTCCCGGACGCTGTGCCGAACTAGCGAGCGACAGTAGTCGAGGGGATCATCCGGCGACGCGTCTTTCGGAAGCGTCGCCTCCATCCGATCCCTGGCGTCGAGCGTGAGCGCCTTCAGGATCTCTTCGCGCGTGCCCCAGAGGTTGTAGAGCGTATTGACGCTGAGCGATGCCTCTTCGGCGAGCTTGCGCATTGAGAGCGCCCCGAGCCCGCCCCGGCTGAGAAGGACCCGCGCAGCCTGGAGAATCTGCTGGCGACGCACTTCGACATTGCGCTCGCGCAGGCCGGCCGCGGATGCGCTCTGATCTGAAGAGCGGTCTGAATGAAGTTGCGACATCGCATTAAATTGATACGGTGTGTCAAGTTTATTGTCAACCGGCGGGCAGTCTCACTGGTGATGTAAAGGACAGAAGAGGAACCCAGCAATGAAGAAGGCGCTACTGGCCATACTGGCCCTTCTCACGGTTGCGGGGATCTGGCTGCTTGCTGGAGCGAACGGCTGGCTCGGAAGCGACGAGGAACCTGGCGAGCTCCGTGCAGCGTCGCGCCCCGCTGCGACGATGGCGGCGCGAAGCACCGTGCAGACCGAGACCGCGCGCATGCTCGGCGCGGCACCCGACAAGCAGATCCTTTTCGGCGACTTCCACGTCCACACGACCTTCAGCTTCGACGCCTTCTTGATGAGTCTCCCGATCGCGGGCGGAAAGGGCACCAGCCCGCCGGCGGCGGCTTGCGACTTCGCCCGCTTCTGCTCGGCGCTCGACTTCTGGTCGATCAACGATCACGCCGAGACCCTGACACCGGATCTCTGGGACAAGACGGTGGAGTCGGTCCGCGAGTGCAACGCCGCAGCCGGCGATCCGGCCAACCCCGACCTCGTGACCTACCTCGGCTGGGAGTGGAGCCACATCGGCAGCACCCCGGAGAACCACTACGGACACAAGAATGTGGTGTTGCGCGGACTTTCCGACGACGAGATCCCGACGCGACCGATCGCAGCGCGCCCGCCCCCGAGCGACGGCGGGCTGGGGTTCCCGTTCATCGGTCAAGCGCTTCTCGCCACGGCCGGTGGAGAGCGCGGCCGCAGCTTCGCGCGATTCCTGAGCAATGCTTCGGCGGTCGAAACGTGTCCGGACGGTGTCCCGGTCCGCGATCTTCCGACCGACTGTCGCGAATCGGCGCCGACGCCGGAGGCGCTCTTCGACAAGCTCGACGACTGGGGACATGACTCGATCGTGATCCCGCATGGCACGGCCTGGGGCCTCTATACGCCGGCCGGCTCCGACTGGCGCAAACAACTGCCGGGCCACGATCCCAAGCGCCAGACGCTCGTCGAGATCTACTCGGGTCACGGCAACTCTGAGCAGCTCCCCCCCTGGCGACCCGTCGAAGTCGCTGCGGACGGCGCCCTCACCTGCCCCGCGCCCAAAGACGGCTACCTACCGAGCTGCTGGCATGCGGGCACTCTCGTCGAGGCGCAATGCAAGGAGACCGGGGAGAGTGATGATGAGTGTAAGCGCCGCGCGGAGACCGCGCGCGCGAACTACGTTGCGGCCAGCCAGGCCGGCTGGTTGACGTTGCCCGGCTATGAAGCCTCGGATTGGCTGAACGCTGGCCAGGCCCCCCTGAGTATGTTCCAGGCCACCTTCAACTACCGGCCGGCCGGCTCCGCGCAGTACATGCTCGCGCTCCGCGACTTCACCGACCCCTTGAATCCGAAGCGCTTCGACTTCGGCTTCATCGGCTCGAGCGACAACCACACGGCGCGCCCGGGTACAGGCTACAAGGAGTTCGGCCGCGGTGATATGACCGAGGGGCGCGGCCGGATCGGGGAGACGAGCGCCAGCGGGAGCGGCTTCTTCGGCTCGAGCAATGAAGCCGACGCGCCGGCGGCCGAGTCCGTTCCCTTCGTGAGCAGCGGGGAGAGCCCGCTCCAACTCTTCGAGATCGAACGCGGGTCCGCTTACTTCGTAACGGGTGGCCTCGTTGCAGTCCACTCCGCAGGTCGCGACCGCGATGCGATTTGGGATGCCCTGCAACGCAAGGAGGTTTATGCCACGAGCGGCCGGCGCACGCTCCTTTGGTTCGACTTGCTGGGGTCCGACCTGCTGGGCGGCGCCGCCTCGGTTCCGATGGGCGCCACGACGACGCGAGCTGAGACGCCGCGGTTTCGCGTGCGCGCCATCGGCTCGTTCGAACAGAAGCCCGACTGCCCCGACGATGTCGTCGCTGCACTGGGCGAGGCGCGGGTCGACCACGTGTGCCTCGGCGAGTGCTACAACCCGAGCGACGAGCGACGCCCGATCACGCGCATCGAAATCGTGCGCATCCGACCGCAAGCCCATGCAGACGAACCGCTCGACGGGCTCGTCGAAGACCCGTGGCGGGTGCTCCCCTGCCCCGCCGATGGTTCGGGCTGCGTCGTCGAGTTCGCGGACAGTGAGTTCGGCGGCTCGGCCCGCGACGCGGTCTACTACGCGCGGGCCATCGAGGCGCCCGATTCCCTCATTCACGGCAAGAATCCGCTTGGCTGCCAGTTCGACGAGCAAGGGCGCTGCGTCGAGATCGAGCCCTGCGGCGCGAACACTCCGCAAGAGGACGACTGCAAGGGCGTGGCCGAGCCGCGTGCGTGGTCATCGCCGATCTTCGTGAATCACGCGGGCTCGTGAGGGCGTGTGCATGGTGATGCGGGTATAGGCGATTCCGCTTCGCAGAGGCCGGCACCCCGCACGTGGGTGATGCGCGATGCGCATCAGGGAGGAAGGCGATGGAAACAAGGAAGCGACACATCATCGTCGTTGGAGGAGGCACCGCGGGCTCTGTGCTCGCAGCGCGGCTCTGCGAGGATTCCGATATTTCGGTGACGTTGCTGGAGGCGGGCCCCGATCACGACGCGTACGACGCGGGCGTACTCGAGCCGATTCGTGCCGCCGACGCCTGGACCGGCGTGGGGGAGCACGTCTTATCCCAGT
Source organism: Deltaproteobacteria bacterium (assembly GCA_019312665.1). Classification (GTDB taxonomy): domain Bacteria; phylum Myxococcota_A; class UBA9160; order UBA9160; family UBA6930. The sequence goes on from JAFDCZ010000252.1 coordinate 3,455, forward strand.
CGATGGCCACGGAGACGGGCTCGATCTCGATGATCCAGGGACGGCTGCTGGGCGGGACCTCCGCGGTCAACGGGCTGGCGACGCTGCGCGGCCAGCCGGCCGACTACGACGCCTGGGCCGACGCCGGCCTCGAAGGTTGGGGCTGGGACGACGTCGCGAATACGTTCATCGCAGCAGAGCGGGACATGGACTTTGGCAGCTCTCCGATCCATGGAAACGACGGCCCGCTTCCCGTGCGCAGGTGGCGCAAGGAGGAGATGAGCCGCAGCCAGACCGCCTTCTACCAGGGGATGATCGAGACCGGCCAGCCGGCCACGGCCGACATCAACGATCCGAGCCAGCTTCCGGGCATCGGGATCTTCCCGGTGACGATCGATGAGCAGGGGCAGCGGGTGAGTACGAGTCTCGCCTACCTGAGCGACGAGGTGCGCGCGCGCGACAATCTCGAAATTCGTACGCACGCGGAGGTCGCGACGATCGCAATCGAAGATGGACGCGCGAACGGCGTGGTGCTGGTGAGCGGTGAGGAGATCGAGGCGGATGAGGTGGTGGTCGCGGCCGGTGCACTCTGGTCCCCGACGATGCTGCTTCGGTCCGGAGTGGGGCCGAAGGAGCACCTCGCGGAGTACGGCATCGAGGTCCATGCCGATCTTCCGGTGGGGTCGACCATGAGCGACCACCTCGGCGCCGGCATTCTCTACCGCCACGATGGGCCACGGGGCGGCGTCGCCGGGCCCGCACAGGTCGTCCTCGTCGGCGCGTCGAATGGGAAGGATGCCGACTATCACCTGATGCCCGTCTCGCTCCATGACCCCGAGAAGGACCCTCTCACCTTAAGGGGAAAGCTGAAGTTCTTCGGGCTGTCGAAAGACGCCTCTCCCAACCCCGGATTGAAGACCTTGTTGGGTGCAATGAAGTTCCTGGCCACACCCACCGCCGGCGCCACCCTGTTCGTGGTCGCCGTCTTTCTGCTGCGCTCGAGCGGCCGCGGCAGCGTCCGGCTCGGCAGCACACCCGAGGCCCGCCCCACCGTCGTGGCCCCGCCGCTCCCGGAAGACGCACCCCAGCGTCTGCGTCCCGCCTTCGACCAGCTCGCTGCCTGGGAACGTTCCGCGGCGTTTCGAGCGCTGAAGCTGAAGCCCGTCTTCCCGCATGATCTCGGGGCGCCGGATGCGGTCGCCACCGCGCTCGAACGCAACACGATGAGCTACGGCCATATGGTCGGCACCTGTCCGATGGGCCCGGTGCTCGATGCCGACTGCCGCGTGCACGGCATCCCGAACCTGCGCGTCGCCGATGCCTCGGTGATGCCGACGATCCCGTGCGGCAATACCTACCTCGGTTGCGTGATGGTTGCCGAGCGAATCGCGAGCAAGATGAAGGCTGGGAAGGGCCGGCCGTAGAGCGGTTCCGGCTGGTGGTGTCTGAAAAACATCACGGTCGCAGCGGAGCTGTTGCTGTGTCCCGATTCATGCAACGATTCATGCAACAACGCCGCACGCCAACAGCCGCACAACAACACAAGAGGGCCGGCGGCGCCGGATCCGCAGCAAGGAGACACGCATGACCGAATCCGCCCCACGCCCCATCCTGCATGGTTCGAACATCTCGCCCTATGTGCGCAAGGTACGCGTGGCTCTCGCCTTCAAGGGGATCGAGTATGACGACGTTCAGCAGAACCCCTTCGGCGCACCGCCGGAGTTCGTGCCCGTGCTGGGAGGAGGGCGAACTCATCTTGCCCGACTCGTCGGTGATCCTGAGCTACCTCGAACAGCGCTACCCGGATCCCCCGCTGCTGCCCGCTGCTCCGGGTCCGCGCGCGCGGGCACTCTGGTTCGAGGAGTATGCCGATTCAACGGTTGCAGTTGCGGTGGCGGGTGTGTTCTTCGAGCGCGTGGTGAAGCCCAGCATCTTCAAGCAGGAGACGAATCAGGCGATGATCGACGAAGCACTGAATCGCACAGTGCCCAAAGTCCTAGACTACCTGACGGAGTGCCTCGGAGATGACGAGTTCATGGTGGGGGGCGCGTTCTCCATTGCGGACATCGCCCTCACGACTCCCTTCGTCAACTTCGCCATCGCAGGAGAGAGGGTGGACGCCGAGCGCTGGCCCCAGATCGCCGCCTATGTCGAGCGAATTCACTCTCTCCCATGTTATGCCCCAATCGTTGCCGGCGATCATCCCGGGCAATGAGGGAGAGGAGTTGATGGAGCGGACCTTTCTGCCTGGAGAACGACTCATGGGAGAGGCATCCCCCTAGATCATCTACGGCTCACACGCGTCCAACGCCACAGCCGAGGCCCGAAGTTAGGTTCGCAAGAAGGGGGTCCCCTTGGTGACACCCACGAGTCGGGAAGAAGTCCAGATCGCGGCACCCAAGTGCCTCAAGCGAAAAAACAGCCACGTAAGTAGCTGTTTTTCCTAAAGAATTGGTGGAGGCGGCGGGAATCGAAAAGGTGTGCACTCTAACGAAATCAGGCACTTACAGCCGAAACAGGTGCCTCAGAGGTGCCTCACGGACTTTCGCCTCTCTCACCGGCCCCCGTGAGCCAGTTGAGCCTTTCCGCAATTCCGGGAAGTGAGGCTGCCGGGTGGCGGTGCGAGGGAAGTAGGCAGGATCCGCCGCGCCCTTCGCAATCCAAGAAGCTCCAGTCAGGCCGCTGTCAGGTCGATGAACACAGAATCATGACGGGCATTCGGCAGCGCCGTTTCGGCGAGCGCGGATTCACCTTGATCGAGCTGATGATCGTGGTGGCCATCGTTGGTATCCTCGCGTCCGTCGCGATGCCGGCCTTCTCCCGGTATCAGAACAGATCCAAGTCTGCCGAGGCGAAGGTCAACCTCTCCGCGCTCCGAGTGGCTGAGGAATCCTACTTCAACGAGCACGGCGTCTTCCTCCCCGCGAATCCGCAGCCGGCATTGATTCCAGGCGCAAGGCCGATGGAATTCGATGCAACGTCGAGTGGCTACGCTCTGCTGGGCTGGGTCCCAAACGGACGGGTGTATTTCTCCTACGCGGTGATCGTGACCGCGGATCAAACGGGCTACACGGCAGACGCCGGTGCGGATATCGACGGCGATGGCATAGTCCAGATCTGGGGATTCTCGAAGCCCAGTACGAGCGGTGCGGTCGTGAACGGAGGCCTCGGTTGTGACGTCTCCCGCCTCCTCCCGAACACAATCGGTCCCTGCATGGTGGGCTCAACGATCTTTTGAGCCGCACCATCACCGCTGAGCTGCCCTATGTCTGACACAAACGATCCCGATACCAGATCCGCCCCGAATGCAGATGAGAGCGGGGGTGTCTTGCCGGCCGCCGCAGAGTCGCTGCGGCCCCTGATCGAACGGCTGCAAGCACTCCAGTCGGCGTGGCGCGTGCTTGCCCCATCCTGCTTGTCCGCAAGTGGGCGGGAGATTGCCGCGGCGGGCCGCGACGTGCGCGAGGAGCTCTCCAGGCTCTCGAAGCAGCCGGGTGGGCCCGACGAGGCGGACCTGGAGAGGGCCCGTGCGCACGTCGGTCGCCTCGCCCGTTTGATTTGTAGCCTCGCCTTCAAGCTTCCGATCCCTCAGCTTCGAGCGACGTTGCCCGGTTGCCTGCGCTTGGATCGTCGCGGGCTCCTCGATCTCCTCGATCTGCTTGCCGACGACGCCTTCGGGGACGCCGCGAGATTCAGCGCGAAGCTCTCTGCGATCGACTATCTGATCACCCTTCTGTGTACCGGAGGTAACGCGCGGGCTCGCGTCGCCGCCCACGATCCGGTGCTGTTGACTGCGGACTTCCAGGCGATCTGCCAGCTCGCGGAACAGGAATGCGACGAGCGGCTGTCCGAGATCGAGGCCGAGTTCTTCGCGGCGGCAGAAGTCGAATCGGGTCTGCGTGACGAGCTCCAGCTGCGACGCCTGCGGGCCCGCAAGGCCGAACTCGGAAAGACGTACTTCGTGCCCAGCATGCTGCGCGCGATCATGACGTACAACCTCGCCATGCTGCAGTGCGCTGCGGAGGAGGTCTGGGACACCCGAGACTGGTGCGACGATCCCGAAGCCGATCTTGTCCAGTCGGATACGTCGGTCTTCGAATCGGACCCCCTCCGTTCGCTGCACGACGCCATTCGCACACGAATCGAAAGCGGGCCCCCCGACTCGAGTCCGATCGGCCGTGTGGCCGCGGCGCTCGACCTCGACTACGTGAGCAGCAGCGAGAGGTCGATGCTGCTGGGCGGTCAAGTTCCGTCGCCCGAGGGTCTGCGGGGCACGATCGTCCTGGTAGGGCTTCTGTGCCGCTCGCTGAACGCGCTCTCCACCGAGCTCCAGTCCGTCGGCATCTCGCCGGATGGCGTGTCCGAGGGTTGGGTCAAGGAGCTCGACGAGTTGCTAAAGGCGGAGGTCAACGGGTGCATCTCGGGCGATGCCTATCAGGAAGCCTGCATGGTCTCGGAGCTGCGGAACAAGTACCTCTACGCGCCGATGGTCGACGTCCATCGGGAGAACCGGGGGGCCAACGGCCGGCCGCGTGGGGTGGCGAATGCCTCAGAGGAGAGAGCAACCCGAAAGGAGGCGAGGGGTCTGGCGTCCGAGGCTCTCGCACAGAATGGCCCAACGCCCGCGCCGCAGCGAGGCGAAGCCACTAGCTGGCGGGATTGGCCGTGGAAACACATTGCCCCCGCCGGCCTCAGTGTGGCGGTCGCTCTACTCGTCGGCTTGCATATGATTGGCGTCAGCTTCCTGGACGGCGATCTCGATCGCTTCAGTGAAAGCGAGCTCGAGAGCATCTCTCCCTACCTGGTGCGCGGTCATCGCAACGGAGACGGAGCCGGTTCCGCCTTCGTCGGGTTGGTCGACGACGAGTGGCTAGCGCTCGGGCAGGAAGAACGACGCTCGGTGGCCAAGCAGCTCGTCGGCACCCTGCAACGGCAGGGTGTCACCCAGGTGATGATCTACGATGGCGAGGAGCGCCTCCAGATCCAGGCTCTGGGCAAGCGGGTTCGGATCCTCTAGCCGGCGCAGTCCTGGCTCGGTCACACCGACCCAAAGACGACGGAGCGATACGCCCGGATGCCACCGATTCCGATCACCCGGATCTTCCCGGAGGCGACAACTGCCTCAGAGGTGCCTCAAACGAAAAAGCAGCCACGTAAGTAGCTGCCTTTTCACATGAATTGGTGGAGGCGGCGGGAATCGAACAGGCGCCGTAACTGGTTGATACTACAGGCGCATCGCAGCCACTGTCTGTGGAGTTGCCCCCCGAGTTGCCC
>JAFDCZ010000253.1 GCA_019312665.1 Deltaproteobacteria bacterium
TCCATGCCTACCTCGGAAGCCCAAGAATGCGTTCGGCGATGATGTTGCGCTGGATCTCGTTCGTGCCTGCGTAGATGGGGCCGGAGAGCGCAAACAGGTAGCCGTCGAGCCAGCTGCCCACATCACCCGCAGCAGGCGCTTCCGGCAACAGCTCGCCCCGGTCGCCCAGGATTTCCAGGGCCAGCTCGTGCATGCGCAAGTCGAGCTCACTCCAGAAGATCTTGTTGAGGCTGGCCTCGGCGCCGATCTTTCCCGCCGCCAACAGGCGCGAGACCGTGCGGTGGGTCTCCAATGTGTAGGCCTCCGCCGCGATCCAGCAGCGCGTGACTTCATCGCGCACGGACGGCTCGAGAGCTTCGCCGTGCAGGCGCGCCAGCTCGACCAGGCGTTTTGCCGTTGCCTGGAAACGCGCGGGGCTGCGCAGCATCAAGCCGCGTTCGAAGCCTGCTGTCGCCATGGCGACGCTCCAGCCTTTGCCTTCTTCGCCGAGCTGGTGTTCGACGGGCACGCGCACGTCGTCGAAGAAGACCTCGGCGAAGCCCGGCAGGCCGTCGAGTTGTTCGATCGGCCGCACGGTGATGCCCGGCAGGTCGAGGGGGACGAGGATGAACGTGAGGCCTCGGTGACGCTCGGATTCCGGATCGGTGCGAAACATCCCAAAGAGCCAATCGGCGAAGGCGCCGCGGGAGGCCCAGGTCTTCTGGCCGTTCACCACGAAATGATCGCCGTCGCGGAATGCGGTGGCCTGGATGTTCGCCATGTCCGAGCCCGCGTTTGGCTCACTCCAACCCTGGGCCCAGACTTCCTCGCTTGCCGCCATCTTCGGCAGGAAGCGCGCCTTCTGTTCGGGCGTGCCGTACTCCATGATCGTCGGGCCGAGCAGGAAGATCCCGTTCTGGTTGATGCGCTTCGGTGCGTCGACCCGGTAGTACTCTTCTTCGAAGATCAGCCACTCGAGCAGGTTGGCGCCGCGCCCGCCGTACTCGACGGGCCAGGGCACCATGGCCCAGCCTCCGGCGTTCAGCTGCGCCTCCCACTCCCGGTGCTGCTTGGCACCCTCGGCGGTGTCGAAGGATTTCAGGGGCTCGGCAGGGACGTTCGCTTCCAGCCACTTCCGTGCATTGGCGCGGAACGCATGTTGGTCTTCGGTGTAGTCGAGATCCATTTTGTGGCTCAGTCGTCGGCTCTGCGGTCATTCATCGAATTTCGAGTCGCGTTTTTCGACGAAGGCGTCGCGGGATTCTTGGGAATCGGGGCTGGTGTAGAGCTCGAAGGTGAAGCCTTGCTCGTAGCGGTAGCTCTCCTTCGGATCGAGCAGCTCGATTCCGTTCAGCGACCACTTGGCGAGCTCGACCGCCTTCGGACTCTTGCTGGCGATCTTGCCCGCCAGCGCCATCGCCGTGTCACGCAGCTCTTCCGCGGGAACGACCTGGAGGACGCCGCCCAACCGGTAGGCCTCGGCCGCGCTGATCGGCTCACCGGTCAACAGCATGCGCCGAGCCTCCTGCATACCGAACATACGCATGGCGTGGGTCGCCGCGCCGAGCGCGCCCCGATCGATCTCCGGCAGGCCGAAGCTGGCGTCCTCGGAACAGATCACCAGATCACTCGCACCGGCGATGCCGATGCCGCCGCCCAGGCAGTAGCCGTGCACAGCACTGATCACGGGGACCTTGCAATCGTAGATGGCGCCAAACAAGTCGTAGCAGCCGCGATTCGCCTGCACGATCAGCGTGCCGTCCTTTGCGAGTTCCTTGACGTCGACGCCACATTGAAAGCCTCGGCCTTCGGCGCGTATTACGATGACACGCGCTTCCCCGCCCTTGCCGAGCGCGGTGATTCGCTCGGCCAGCTCGCCCCAGTGGCGGGTGGCGAAAGCGTTGACCGGCGGATTGTCGATCACCAGCTCGGCGATACCGTTTTCGAGGGCTACGGAGAAGGCCATGGCGTCACTCCTGGTTCCGGTTGGCGAGGCGCGCGAGTGTCTCCTCGGCTTCGCGGACGATGCGTTCGATCAGCTCGGCGCAGGTGGGGCGGTCGTCGATCACGCCGGCCACCGTGCCGCTCGGCAAGTATCCCCCGACCGGGTCGCCGTCGTTCATCGCGCGTTTGGCCAGGATCGGTGCGTTGGCCGCCAACAACATCTGCGAGCGGGTCAGCCCTTCGTTCTTGCGCATGGAGAGCGCCGAGCGCAACAGCTCGGGGATCGTTGCGCCGGAAACGCGCCGGAATTCGAGACCGCTTCGCACGGCCAACAGCAATCGCTTCAAGGGCCCCGATGACTCGAGTGCCGCGACCAGCTCATTCACGATGACCCGCTGGGGCATGCCGTCGATCTCGCGCGTGACGATCACGTCGGTGAGGCCCGCGCGGACGTAGCGTTCCGTCGTCACATCGGGGACCGGGCTCTCCGCGGTCATCAGGAAGCGCGTGCCCATCGCGATGCCCTCCGCGCCAAGGGCCAGGGCCGCGACCAGGCCGCGGCCGTCCTTGAAGCCACCGGCGGCGATCACGGGGATCTCCACGGCATCTACACATGCGGGCACCTGGAGAGTGGTCGGAATGGTCCCCGTATGTCCTCCGCCTTCCCCGCCCTGCACGATCACTGCGTCGGCACCCAGCTTCTCCGCTTTCTGCACGTGTCGCGGCGCTCCGCAGGTCGGCACACACACGACGCCTCCGGCCTTCAATCGATCGATCAGCTCGGCACTGGGTGCTCGGTTGTAGCCCGCGGCGCGCACGCCGTGGGCCAGGATCATCTCCGAGATTTCCTTTGCGCCTGGCGCATCCATCAGGAAGTTCACGCCGAAGGGCTGGGACGTCAGCTCCTTGGTGGAAACGATGCGCTTCTCGACCTCGTCGAGGGGAAGCGCCGCGGCGGCGAGGAATCCGAAGGCTCCCGCGTTGCACGCGCCCGCCACCAGCTCCGGTGTAGCCACCCAGCCCATGCCCGTCTGGATGATGGGCAAGCGCATGCCGAGCAGATCGCAGAGCCGGGTGTGGAGGGGGTGAGCGGACATACGTCGTACGGGTTAGGACCGCACCTCCTTGTTGAGGAAGCCCTCGGGGTCGATCGCCTGGCGGATCAGCTGCAGCTCTTCGTCCGTCGGCGCGCGGGTGACAGGTACGTTCTCGTCGATGACCAGCTCGAAGCCGGTCTTCTCGACGACCTCGTCCACGCTGACACCCGAGTGCAGCGAGGCGAGCCGCATGCGGTGATCGGGCGTCTCGAAATCGAATACACCCAGGTTCGAGATCACATGATGGATGTCGTGGAAGCGCGAAGTCTGCGGGCCAAGCGCTGCCGCCCGGTCGTAGCCAACGCCCGAGACCACATCGACCTTCTCGACGAAGACCTTCGGCGAGTGGTTCGGAATCCAGTACGAGGTGCGGTGACTGATCGTGTTTCCCGGCGCGCCGCGCATGCCGAGCAGTTGGGCCTTGGGCTTCGCATGCTCGCCGATGCAGGCGAAGTTCTGGTTTCCGTAGCGATCGATCTGGCTGGCGATCATCATCACGTGGCGCCGGCCGCCCCACAAGAGATCGAAGATGCCGCGGAAGGGTGTCCAGCCCTCGACCACCGGCTCCGGCTTCTCGCCGCTCACCGGGTCGACGTTGGCCAGCAGCGAACAGATGCCGTCGGTCATCAGCAGGTCGGGTTCGAAGGTCAGCCGCGCCAGGCGCGCGCCCACCGCTGCCGTCGTGCCAAAGCAGCTCACCAGGATCTCGCCGTCGCCACGGAAGGCCTCGGCTACCGCGACGGCACAGATTTCGGCCCGGGTTGCGTCGCTCACCTTGTAGCCACCTTCTCTTGATACTCGATCTCGGAGACATCGAGGTACTCGGCCTTGAACGCCTCCCAGGCTTCCGGATCCTTGGCGGTCGCCGCGTACTCGCTTTGGAACTTCTCGTCCCGGCCGTAGTCGGGTGTGCACTCGGTAAAATGCGCACCGCCTGGAGCTTCGATCACGCCATCGACCATCGTGCGGTTGATGCGCAGGGTATGAAGCGTGCCCTCGGAGAGCAGGTTCTTGGTGTCGATGATCTTCTCGCAGCTCATGAAGCGGCGTTTGGCGGCCATGCAGTAGAGATCGTCGAAGTAGAAGTCCGGGCCCAGGTATTGGCCGTTGCCGTGCATGTCCGCCCGGTTCATGTGGATGAAGGCCATGTCGAGCCCGAGTGCCGGCATGGCAACGAGCTGCTCCGCATCCTCGTAGGGAGAGGTGACGAGTTGGAGCTCCGGGTTGATCTGCATGACATCGGTGCCGAGGCCCGCGCGCGTCGGCAGGAAGGGCAGGCGGAGGGCCGCCGCGTAGAGGCCCCATTGGAGCATGCCCTCATCGAGCTCGCGCACTTCGGGTATCGCTCCCTCTTGTCGCGCCCGGCGGAAGTGGGGCTCGAGCGGAATCGAATCCAACGAGACGAAGCCGTAGACGAGGCGCTTCACCTTGCCGTACTTGCAGAGCAGCCCGACGTCCGGCCCGCCGTAGGTGACGACCGTGAGGTCGCGCACGGGAGAGCGCAGGATCTCGCGTACGATCGACATGGGTTTGCGCCGGGAGCCCCAGCCTCCGATGCCGATCGTCATGCCATCGCGGAGCTCGGCGACGGCCTCCGCCTCGGTGGTGCGCTTGTCCATGGGCCTCCCGCGGCATTCCCAGCGCCAACCCGGGTTGGCTGGGCCGGAAGTCTGCGCCGCCAGGAACGGACGCACCACTCGCGCTGGGGGAGGCGAATATAATAACGATACGTATCGTTTCTGTAAATCGAATCCTGGGTGTGAATGGATAGGCAATTAGGTACGCAACTAACTGAAATATATATCAAAACCCATAACTCGTGAGCTATGCGACCCTGTTCGCGCTAAACCCCTTTTCGTGATTCACGACCTCGCTCGAACCCATCCCGAGGGCCGGGCTCTGTACGACGGCACCCGGAGCCGAAGCTGGGCGGAGCTACTCGATCGCATCACACGCTGGGCGCGGCTGCTCCGCGGAGAGCTGGGATTGGCTCCCGACGATCATGCGGCGCTGTTGATTGGGAACCGGGTGGAGGGGATCGAGGGGATCCTTGCGGCGATCCACGCCGGCGTGTGGATGACGCCCGTCAACTGGCACCTGACGCCCGGCGAAATCGGTTACGTCGTTCAGGATTCCGGGTGCTCTTCACGGATCCGGAGCACGAGGAAACGGCCCGGGCCAGCGGGGCGCCAAGGGTGATCGTTGCCGGGCAGGAGCTCGAAGCGCTGTTGGCGTCTGCCTCCGATGCGCCCATGCCGCTCGATGGGCCGGCCGGCGGCAACATGATCTACACCAGCGGCACGACAGGCCGGCCCAAGGGTGTGATGCGGCGCCGGGCCTCGAGCCTGGGCCAGGCGCTTGCCGGGCAGGAGGCCTACGCCCGCAGGATCTCCTGCGATGGCAGTGGGCCGCATCTGGTCACTGGCCCCATCTACCACGCGGCACCGTTGATGTTCGCGATCTACGACCAGGCTTGTGGTGCGCCTGTGAGGATTCTTCCGCGCTGGGACGATCGCGAAGCCCTGCGGGTGCTTCAGGACGAGGAGATCCATCACACCCATCTGGTGCCGACGATGTTCGTCCGGCTCCTGCGTCTGCCCGAGGAAGAGCGCTCGGCCTTTCGAGCTCCGGCGCTCCACACCGTGCTTCACGGCGCCGCGCCGGTTTCGGTACCG
>JAFDCZ010000388.1 GCA_019312665.1 Deltaproteobacteria bacterium
AGAAGTGGGAAGCCCTGTATCAGGGGAACCCGCATCACCGTCTACGACGTGCTCGAATACCTCGCCGGCGGAATGGCCGAGGACGAAATCCTGGGGGACCTCACCAGTCTGAAGACGGAAGATATTCGCGCCTGCCTGGCTTTTGCCGCGGCACGCGAACGACGCCTCGCCAACCCCGCTGCGTGAAGCTCCTTTTCGATGAGAACGTGAGCCCGAAGCTCGTCGGGCTCCTCGAGCCCGAGTATCCGGAGAGCGCGCACGCACACGACGTCGACCTCCGGGGCGCGCCCGACAGCCGCATCTGGGAGCATGCTCGAGAGAACGGCTTCACCATCGTTTCGAAGGACGACGACTTCCGGCAGCGGAGCTTCCTTCACGGAGCGCCGCCGAAGGTCGTCTGGCTTCAAGTCGGCAACGCTGGAACAGCAGCGATCGCCGAGTTGCTGCGAGGACACGCGTCGCAGCTTCGCCGGTTCGAGGCCGAGGAAGACTCGGCGCTCCTGATCCTTCCGATCTGAACGCAACGGGGGACGGCAACAGGGGGACGTTCCTGGACGCAACACGAACGCAACGCCCTGTTGCGTTCAGTGCGGAACTCAAGGCGGTACCGTATATTGACGATATTCGTTATTGGAGCGAGCACATGGCCGCATCTCTCAACATTTCCATGCCCCAGGACCTCCGCGACATGATCGACGAGCGCTGCTCCCGCGGCGGCTTTGCGACCCCAACGGAATACATCCGCCAGCTTGTCCGCGAGGACCTGGCTCAGGAGCAAGAGCGGCGGCTCGAAACCCTTCTCCTCGAAGGCATGGAGAGCGGCGACGCTGGTGTCATGGACAAGAAAGCCTGGGCAGAGCTTCGCGAAACAGCGAGAGCCCAGGCGGCTAGACGCAAGGGGCGATGAGTCGCGTCGAAATTCGGCGCGACCATGCAGCTGAGCAAGATCTTCGCGACCAGTACTGCTTCTACGAAGAGCACGACATTGATCTGGCTGAGCGCTTTCTCGACGCGGTCGAAGAAACCTGTTCGATCATCGCGACTCAACCGAGAATGGGGAGCCCTCGTCACTTTGCCGCTCCCGAGCTCGTGGGCGTGCGATTCCTTCCGGTACGCGTCCCGAGATCTCCCACTCCTGCTCGACGGCTAGGCTGAGGTCGAGAGAGATGAACGCAAGGGAACACTCCAGCGCAACACGAGCGCAAAACCTTGATGCATTCGTGTTGTGCCCAGGATCGTCCCCTCGTCGCGTTCAGACAAGTCGGAAGCTCGTCCTGGCTTCGGCCAGGTCGTGGCCGGTGCCGCGCAGGAAGGCGCGTTCCTCTGCGCTTCCGAAGCGGGGGAAGTAGGGGCCGCGCTCGACGCGGAACTCGAGTCCCTCCGGCAGGAGGATCTCCAGCGTCCGGCCCGAAGCCAGCGGAATCCTTGCGATGCCGTCTTTCAGATCGGGCTCGAGCCCCGGACCCAGGGGCAGGTGGAAACACGCTTCCCGGGGCCGGCGGTCGAAGCGGTCAAGGATCGTCAAGCCGTTCGCGTCGAGTTCGAAACAGCGGGTGTGAAGAATCTCCGGCGTATTCCAGCCGGCGCAGACGGCCTCGATCCCACCCGCAGCGTCGTAACGGGGAATCGCGACGTCCGGCCGGCCACCGATGCGATGGGCCGCCCATAGCTCGGCCTGCTCGTGGCCTTCGATCTCGACCGTGGCATGAGAGCCAGTGGTGCGAGCCGCGTCTCGGCGCTCCCCGGGCACGTACTCGCAAACGCCCGTGTCGGTGATGACGCGCTCGTTGCCGACACAAAGTTCGAAATGCAGAGCATCACAATGCGCATGCCCGGGCTGAAAGGACGGCGCCGGCGGGGATGCGCTGACGATCAACGTGAAGGGATCGACGTCGAGCCGGGCGAAGCCAGCTTGCATCAGACGCCCTGCGGGTTCGGGCGCTCGACGCGTAAGCCCGAGGGTCTCGCCGTAGGCTTGCAAGGACGCGGGCACAGAAGCGATCTCAAAGGCGGAATCCCCGAACAGGGCGATCTCACCATCGGGCAGGGTGTAGAAAGCGAGCGCTCCGAGCATGCGCTCGGCCACTTCACAAAGACTGCGAAGGGCGGCTCCCGGTAGACGCCCTTCCCGGCTTTCGGAAATGTTCAGCAGATCCAACAGGTTTTCGAGCAACAACGCGTGATAGCTCGGGCTGCGCTCGAAGTGGGCACCGTCGGCGGGTACCTGCTCTCCAAGCTCCGCGACCAGGCGATCGGCGAGCCCACACCAGCGGTCGGCCTCGGCCCCCTCCAGCAAGACCCCGCCGAACACGAGCGCGAGCAGATTCCACAAGTAGTGATTCGCCAGGATGTGCGTCTCCTGACGATCGCTCAAAGTTGCAAGCTGATCGGCGAGTGACGCAGCGTAGACCTCATGACCCGATGCCAACGCCCCGGGAGTCGCCAGCAGCTTGCCCCACGCGAAGGCTCGCAGGCTGATCGGAAACGGCGCCCAACCGACGCCATCGGTGTGCGAGGTGCGCCAGGCTTCCATCGCACGTTGGCGGTCCTCAGAGGTGAGCGCCGGATGCCGTACCCAATCGGTCCTCAGAGGTGAGCGCCGGATGCCGTACCCAATCGAATTGATGCAGGTGGTACGCCCAGAGCGGGCCTTCCGACTCGATCTCCCAGTCGATCGCAGCCGGCCAGCGCACTTCGCGGCCCACCAACTCCAACGCGTCGAGACCCCGCAAACGGATATGAGCAGGCGGAGGAAGGAACGGCGTGGAAGGCGCCGTCACCGCGAGCGAGGCCTTCCGCCCGGTCGCGCGGCGCGGCTTCGAGGCGGGAAGAAGCGCACGGCGCAATTGCCCCGTCCATTGGGAGCGGCGCAGATACCAGAGCGTGCGCAGGAGCCGGGGAAGTTCACGGGCGGTCATTGGGCGTCTCTCTCCTGCTGGGCCATCGCGTAGATCTCACGTTTCGGAATGGCGGCGCTGGGCGCGAGATCGGCTGCCACCTGTTTCGGGGAATCGCCACGCCTGACGGCGGCCTTCACCTCGCGGCGTAGCGCGGCTGCGTCCAACGCGGGCAGCGGCTCGGCGCCTGCAACCACCAGAGTCACTTCGCCGCGCGTCCCCTCGGCGAATCGGGTTGCCAACTCCGCCAGGCTTCCACGCGCCAGCTCTTCGTGGATCTTC
>JAFDCZ010000254.1 GCA_019312665.1 Deltaproteobacteria bacterium
ACCGGCTCAAGCGCGTCAATGAAGCGGAAGGCGATGTCGCTCGGTTCAGCGCGTTGTTGGCGGAATACAGCAAGGCCCCGGAGGTCACTCGCCGCCGTATCTATCTCGAGACCCTGCAGGACGTCATGCCGGGCGTACGCTCCAAGATCATCGTCGATGAGCAGACGCGCAGCATCCTGCCGTTGCTGAATCTCGACTCCCACAATCTCAACTCCCAGAAGGGAGATCGGCCGTGAATCGAATCATGCAAATCGCCACGGTGGGAGCCGTGGTGATCGGACTGTACGTCTCGATGAGCGCGGTCTATACGGTGAGCGAAATCGAGCAGGTGATCGTCACCCAGTTCGGCAAGCCTGTCGGGCAACCCGTTACGTCTGCGGACAAGCTCTACATCTCGGTCGATCTCTTCGCCCGCTGGCGGATCACGGATCCCCTCCAGTACTTCCTTCGGCTGCGCGACGAGCGGAGCGCTCAGTCCCGCCTGGACGATATCCTGGGCAGCGAGACCCGAAACGCGGTCGCCAAGCATGAGTTGATCGAAATCATCCGCACCACCAAGGATCGAGTGCCGCTGCGCGATGCTCTCCTGACCGACGCGGAGCGGGATCTCGACATGGGGACGCTGGTACCGATCCAGAAGGGACGCAAGCTGGTCGAGCGGGAGATCTTCGAGGCGGCCGCCGAGAAGGTTCGTGTATTCGGCATCGAGCTGCTCGACATCCGGTTCAAGCGGATCAACTACAACGAGAGCGTGCGCCCGAAGATCTACGATCGAATGATCAGCGAGCGGCGGCAGATCGCGGAGCGCTTCTTGTCCGAGGGGAACGGCGAGGCCGCCAGAATTCGCGGAAACCGCGTGCGCGATCTGAACAAGATTCAGTCCGAAGCGTACCGGGAGGTCGAGGAGATCCGCGGCGTGGCGGACGCGAAGGCGACCGAGATCTATGCCAGGGCCTACAACCAGAGCCCCGAATCGGTAGCGTTCTATGAGTTCACCCGGACCATGCAGTCCTACAAGTCGATCATCGGCGAGGGCACGACGCTTGTCCTTTCCACGGACAGCGACCTCTTCAAGTTCCTGAAGGGGATGACTCCGGATGGCGACCGATGACAATGCGCGCTCGGCGGCGCTCCGGAGGACGACGTCGAGTGTCGTGCTCTTGGCCTGGGCCTAGCCTGAAGATGCGCGACCGCCGCTGGAGATGAGCGGATCCTATGCGCTCAGCGACCGGGCAATCGACGAGGCGCTGCCGGGGACGTCGCAGGGCAACTGCGCCCTCGGGTACATGGCGCCGACACGTTCAATGCGTTCTACGTGGGGCGCTCGGACACCGACCTGAGACAACGCCTGCACGATCGGGCGGGCATGCCGAGCCGGGCCGAGACTCATGGCTCCTTCGCGAAAGCATCATGGGGATTGCATCGCCGGGGACAGCTTCCCGTAGACGCCCCGGCGCTCGGTCGCGTAGGAAACGCCGCAAGCAGCTACACGCGCTCTGCCGAAGACGCCTACGCGAAGGAGTGGCGCAACTACGATGCCTTCGGCGGCAGCCACGGGCTCGACAACGAGACCCAGCCCGTCTCGGCGGCCTAGCGAGCTGCGCCATCAAGGTACGGCTGCAGGCGCAGCTCCTCGGTGAGCATCTACATCTTCTTGAAACGGAGCCGGAGGCGGCGCTCAGATGGCTCACGCCATCAAAGGGAGGAACTATGGGTGACAAGTCAAGAAAGTCGAAACAACGCAACGAGAACCAGAAGAATGTCGCGAAGGCAACGGTCGCGAGGGAGGCGAAATCCAAGCAGGACCGTCAAGGCCAGGTGGTCCCAAAGGCGAAGACGGCGAAGGGCAAGAAATAGCTCCCAGGATGCGGCCGCGGTCCGCCAGGGGAACGCACGGGCATGCGGCGAAGCCCTCGAGAGGCGGGAGTAGTGCGGCGACGGCATCCGCTATAGAAAGCTGGGAGGCGTCGCCGCGTGGGGGTCGTCCGGGGCAGCGCCGCTCTTTCGCTCCCGGCCGGTGATTCGCCGTCAGTGTTCCCGTCCCGCGTTGAGCACCGGCAGCTCGTCGCCGCGGAGCGTCTCCTTTTCGAGCAGACGCTCCGCGCTCTCGGCGAGCGCGCCGCGGTGGGCCTCCAGGATCGCGACCGCACGCTCGAAGGCCTGGGTGACGAGATCTCGCACGGCGCAGTCCACCTCCCTAGCGGTCTGCTCGGAGAAATCGCGCCGCGTGGCGAGGTACTCGCCGGGCATCTGAAGGAACGTGGAGCGCTCGCTCTCGAGGGATACCATGCCGAGGTCGTCGTCCATCCCGTAGCGCGTGACCATGCTGCGGGCGATGTTGGTGGCCTTGGCCAGATCGTCGGAGGCTCCGGTGGAGGTCTCTTCGAAGACGATGAACTCCGCGGCGCGACCGCCCATGAGCACGGTCATCTTGTCCCTCAGCTCTCCGCTCGACATCAGGAAGCGGTCCTCGGTGGGACGCTGGATGGTGTAGCCGAGCGCTCCGATTCCGCGCGGAATGATCGACACCTTGTGCACCGGATCGCTGCCGGGAAGTGCACGGGCCACCAGGGCGTGGCCCATCTCGTGGTAAGCCGTGACCTTGCGCTCGTGCTCGTTGAGCAGGCGGTTCTTCTTCTCGAGTCCGGCCACGATGCGTTCGATCGCGAGGTTGAAGTCGTCCATGCTGACATGGGTGGCGTCGTTACGTGTGGCCAGAATGGCCGCCTCGTTGACGAGGTTCGCCAGGTCGGCGCCCGTGAAGCCGGGAGTGAGCGCGGCGATGGGCTCGGCCTTGGCATCGGGCGCGAGGCTCAGCTTCCGCAGGTGCAGCTGCAGGATCTCCACGCGCGCCTGCTTGTCGGGCCGATCGACAAGGATCTGGCGATCGAAGCGCCCTGCGCGCAGCAGCGCCGCGTCGAGGATCTCGGGTCGGTTCGTGGCCGCCAGCAGTACGACACCCTGGCTGGGATCGAATCCGTCGAGCTCCGACAGGAGCTGGTTCAGGGTCTGCTCCTTCTCGTCATGGCCACCGGCCATGGGCCCCATACCGCGGGCGCGGCCCATTGCATCGAGTTCGTCGATGAAGATGATGCACGGCGCTCGCCCGCGCGCCTGCTCGAACAGGTCGCGGACGCGGGCGGCGCCGACGCCCACGAACATCTCCACGAACTCGCTGCCGCTGATGGAGAAGAACGGAACGCCCGCCTCCCCGGCGACTGCCCGGGCCAGTAGCGTCTTGCCCGTGCCCGGCGGCCCCACCAGCAGGATCCCCTTGGGCAGGCGGGCTCCAAGCCGGCCGTAGCGCTCTGGCTCGCGCAGGAATCCGATGATCTCCTTCAGCTCCTCCTTCGCTTCGTCGACGCCGGCCACGTCTTCGAAGCCGATCTTGACGTCTTCCTCGGCGTAGATCTTGGCCTTGCTCTTGCCCACCGACATGAGGCCGCCGCCGAGCCCTCCAGCCTGGCCGAGGCGCCGCTGCAGGAACATCCAGAGGGCGAGGATGAAGGCGATGGGCAGGACCCACGCGAGCGCCCGACTAAGCCACGTGCTCTCCACGGCACCGCTGAACTCGAGACCATCTTTCGCGAGCCGGTCGGCCAACTCGGGGTCGACGCGCAGGGTGCGAAAGCGCTCGGGCTGACCCTGCTCGGGCTCGACGATCCTGCCCGTGATCTGATCGCTGCCGACCACGAGATCGCTTACGCGCCCCGCCTGCTGGTACTCGAGGAAGCGGCTGTAGGGGATGGCTGCCACCTGGGTGCTCTCGTACCAGAACTGCCCCACCAGGAAGAGCATCCAGACGACCAGCATCACGGACCAGGGGTTCCAGCCCTGCGACACGAGGCGGCTGCGTAGCCGGCTACCGGGTGACGCTTCCCGCTTCGGGCCGTTCGGCCCAACGGCCTCGTTGGAAGAATCGCCTTTTGGGGGAGTAGGCCCGGGGCTGCTGGGGTCGGGGGAAGCGATCATGCGCCATGCAGGATAGCCGAGGAGCGCCTCTCATGTGGCGGGTTGCAATTGGCGGAGGCGGCCGTACGGAAGTAAGTGACTGTGGCACGAATCCGGGTGGAGATGGCAAGCCTCTTGGCTTTTCGTCGGGCTCCTACGCCTTCGCCAACGGGGCGGAAGTGATCTGCCCTCTTCTTCTCTGGACCTGGTTCGATCGGAGATCTCCGGGATGAACCGCCCTGCGGCCGCTAGGCTGCCTTCGCCCGGAGGGCGAACTCTCTGGGCGTGAGGTCGTTGAGGCACTCCTTCCGGAACTTGCCGTTGAAACTCTCGATGAAGTAGTTCTGGACGGGCTTTGCGGGCTCAATGAATTGAAGGCGCGCACTGCGCCGATAGACCCACTCGTCAAGAGCCCGGCTCGTGAACTCGGCAAGATGTGCAGACGCTGGCAGCCAGAACGAGGTCGCTCGCTCGCGAGCTCCCGAAGCCGCTCTCGCGCCCGGCCATCGCCCGAGGCCCGAGTGCGGTACCGGTACGTCGACTGCTGCATCCCGATCAGCCCGCAAGCGAGGTCCTGGTTGAGTCCAAAGGCCCCGAGCCAGTGGCGGACGACCCACCGCTGCGCCGCGGGCTTCACCACTTTCGGGCGAGCGCGTGCTTCAGGGCTTCCTTGTCCCACGTGAGATCCGCAACCAGTTTGTTGAGCTTGCGGTTCTCTTCTTCGACTTGCTTGAGTCGCCGGGCATCGGGCACCATCCCGCCTTGGGGGGAGATCTCCGATTCTACGTCGGCCAGTTTCTGGGGAGCAGGTCAGAAGCTCTGCTTCCTTCCATCTGCGCCGCCTCGACGAGCGTGTGAAGATCGACCGCCTTCTCGATCGGGCGAATGTCGCGTGGCAGGTTCGATTGCGACCGCCCCTTCTTCGTTCTCAGCTTCCGTTCGTGAGGCACTCTCGAGGCCCGTTTCGGTTGTAAGTGCCTGATCTCGTCAGAGTGAAAATCTTTTCGATTCCCGCATCCGCAACTCGGGGGATGGCCTCGGCCGAAGGAGCCTCATCGACCCTGAAGATGCACGGGTGAATTACTCGACCGCGACTCCGGCTCCTTTGAGCTTCGTCGCCGTCAACGGTCCCCCGATGAGGCGCTCGGCTCGGGGATTGTGCGCGACGATCCCAGGCGATAAGGTACGCTTGTCGAGTTCGTCGCGTCGTCGAGCCGAAACGAACATTCATGATCAGCGGGGCGACACCGCCCTGATGGGGGAGACGAAGATGGCTGCCAAGACGAAGGCCGGGACCATTTCGAAGCTGAGGAAGGCGATCGCGAAGGACGTCGCCTCGCTCAAGGCCAATCACAGTAGAGACGCCGCAGCGCTGAAGAAGCAGGTGGTCGCAGCCAGGAAGAGGGCAATAGCAGAGGTTGCGAAGCTCAAGAGAGAGGCGGCCGCCGAGATCGCCAAGCTCAAGAAGGTG
>JAFDCZ010000105.1 GCA_019312665.1 Deltaproteobacteria bacterium
GCTCCCCGAGGGAGCGCCCCGTTGTGCACCCTCACTCGCAATCAGCTCGACGACAGCGATCCGATGCCTCAACCAGAGGCCCAAGCGTAGACACAATTTGGTGTTAGAGTTTCTTCGGGAAGTGAGAAACTCACCAAATTCGCACCCCAACTTCTTGACATGGGAACGTTGTCTCGACTACAAAGCCCGAGGCTCCGCACTCCTCCCGTTGCTCCCGCTGCCGCCCCGAGCCATTTCTTCTCTGCCCGTTCCCAGGCATCCAGCGGATGCATGGAGTCGGCCATTTCGAGTGAGCGTTCTTGAAGTTCTTCATTGACACCGCGAACGTGAATGACATCCGGGAGGCCGCCGGCATGGGGCTCCTCGACGGAGTCACCACCAACCCGAGCCTGCTCGCGAAAGAGTCCGGAAGCCCCACGGAGATCCTGGAAGAGATCACCAAGATCGTGGAGGGCCCGGTCAGCGCGGAAGTCACCGCCCTCGATCACGACGGGATGATCGCCGAGGCCCGGAAGTCACCGCCCTCGATCACGACGGGATGATCGCCGAGGCCATGGAGCTCGGGAAGATCGCGGACAACATCGTGATCAAGATCCCGATGACCCTCGAGGGTTTGAAGGCGCTGAAGACGCTGTCCTCTCAGGGCATCCAGACGAACTGCACGCTGATCTTCAGCGCACCTCAGGCGTTGATGGCGGCAAAGGCAGGGGCCACCTTCGCCTCGCCCTTCGTCGGGCGGCTCGACGATCTCGCGACGGATGGCATGGAGCTGATCCGGCAGATCTGCACGATCTACGAGAACTATGGTCTTGCAACCGAGGTATTGGTTGCGAGCGTGCGGCATCCCATCCACGTCGTTGAGGCGGCCATGCTCGGCGCCCACGTGGTGACGATGCCGCCGAAGGTCATCGCCCAGCTGGTCAAGCATCCCTTGACCGACCGTGGCCTGGAGCAATTCCTGGCCGACTGGGAGAAAGTCAAGAACCGCTAGTAGCCACAGCCTTTCCGGTGGCCTGGCCACCGGCCGGAGTCCCCCCCCATGGCACCCCCCACCACCAAGTTGCCGCGGCGTCCGAAGAGCGAGTACGTGATCCAGACGGTCGTGAACGCTCTTCGTCTGCTCGAGACCTTTCGCGAGGTCGAGGAGCTGGGCGTTACCGAGATTTCACGCCGCCTTTCACTGCACAAGAACAACGTGTTCAGGTTGCTCGCCACGCTCGAGGAGCGCGGCTACGTCGAGCAGCTGGAAGATACGGATCGCTACCGGCTCGGCTCGCGATGCCTGGAGCTCGGCCACTCCTTCTCCCGTGGCCGCAGCTTGGCGCGCCACGCCCGGGCAGAGCTCGAGCGCCTGGCAGAGACCACAGGCGAGTCTGTCCACCTGGGGGCTCTGCGGGATCTCGAGGTGACCCATCTGGACGGTGAGCAGCCGAATCAGCTGGTCTTGACCGGTCTGAGGGTCGGTCAGCGCCTCCCTCTGCATTGCACAGCACTCGGCAAGGTGCTGCTGGCGGCGGCTGGCGCGGACGTCTGGGAGCGCTTCGATCGGGAGTGCGCACCTGATGGCGAACTCGCGAGGCATACTCCGGCGACCATCACCGATCGCGACAAGTTCTTTGATCACCTGCAGACGGTCGCCGGAGAGGGCTTCGCCCTCGACGTCGAAGAATGTGCCGAGGGGATGCGTTGCGTCGCGGCTCCGGTCTACGACGCCGCCGGCCGGACGGTGGCAGCGATCTCGATCTCTGCACCGGCTTTCCGCGTCAACGAGGAAGAGCTGCGTCAGCAACTCGCCCCCCTCGTCACAGAAGCCGCCGAACGCCTGACCGCTCGCCTCCGCTAGCCAAGCGAGAGCGAGGAGCGCGAGAGGCGGGGACGTTCTTTCCGCTGTTTCCGTTACGGGCCGGGGCGCAACGCGCCCCGGCCCGTAACGGAAACAGCGGAAAGAACGTCCCCGAAGTTCGCTAGAGTCCCCGCCTCCAAGTCCCTGTTTCGTAACGTAAAATGACTAGGAGTCAGCATCATGGACTTCTCCCTCACCGATGAGCAGCTCGCTCTCCAAGAGATGGCGCGCCGTTTCGCCGAGGAAAAAATCAAGCCGGTCGCAGCCGAATACGATCAGAGCGGCGATTTTCCTCACGAGATCATGAAGGAGGCCTGGGAGCTTGGGCTCTCCTGCCTGTCGATCCCCACGGAGTACGACGGGGTCGGCCTGGGACTGCTCGATTCCTGCCTGGTCGTCGAGGAGCTGGCCTGGGGCTGTTCCGGCATGGCGACCTCCATCATGGCCAACGATCTGGGTCTCACTCCGATCCTCGCCGGTGGCAGCGAAGAGCAGAAGAAGGAATGGCTGGGGCGCCTCACCAGTACCCAGAAGTTCGAGCAGATCGCCTTCTGTCTGTCCGAGCCCAATGCCGGCTCCGACGTCGCCGGGCTCCAGCTCCTCGCCGAGAAAGACGGCGATGACTACATCCTGAACGGGACGAAGTGCTGGATCACCAATGGTGGCGTCGCCGAGCTCTACACCGTCTTCGCCACCCTCGATCGGAGCTCGCGGCACAAAGGCATCTGCGCGTTCGTCATGCCCTCGGATCTTCCCGGCATCACGCAAGGGAAGAAAGAGGACAAGATGGGTCAGCGTGCCAGCGACACCCGGGTGATCCACTTCGACAACGTCCGGGTACCCGCTTCCCAGCGTCTTGGTGACGAGGGGAAGGGCTTCAAGATCGCGATGCAGACCCTCGACACCACCCGGCCCTCGATCGGCGCCCTGGCCTGCGGCATCGCTCGTCGCGCCCTGGACGAGAGCCTCGCGTACGCTGCGGAGCGAAAGGCCTTCGGCTTCCCGATCTCGGGCTTCCAGGCGGTCCAGTTCATGCTGGCGGATATGGCCAAGGATCTGGAAGCATCGCGCCTCCTGACCCACCAAAGCGCTTGGATGATCGACCAGGGGATGCGCGCATCGAAGTTCTCGTCCTTCGCCAAGTGCTTCTCGACCGACGCGACCATGAGGATCACCGTGGATGCGGTGCAGGTCTTCGGTGGAAACGGGTACACGAAGGAGTATCCGGTCGAGAAGTTGATGCGCGACGCGAAGCTGATGCAGATCTACGAAGGCACGAACCAGATCCAGCGCCTGGTGATCGCGCGCGAACTTCTCAAGGAGTAGACCCGGAACCTCCCGGAAGTCTCCTAACACGGCGTCGTGCAACGGTTTTCTTGCCTCGTAGCACTCGGCCAATTTTGCTACGATGGCGGGCCCATTGCCCGGGGCCGGCCCGGCGAATCCCCCAGGGACCCTCCCTCCCCCGGATCCTGAGGACCAGCCTGTGATCACCAAAGAAGAGGCACTTCGCTACCACGCGGATGGACGGCCCGGGAAGATCAAGCTCGTCCCCACCAAGCCGTGCATCACCCAGAAGGATCTCTCTCTGGCGTACAGCCCCGGCGTCGCGGAGCCCTGCCGGGAGATCGCCAAGCATCCGGGGGATGTCTACCGCTACACCGCCAAAGGCAATCTGGTCGCCGTCATCTCGAATGGCAGCGCGGTGCTCGGGCTCGGGAATATCGGTCCCCTCGCAGCCAAGCCTGTCATGGAGGGCAAAGGGGTCCTGTTCAAGCGCTTCGCCGATATCGACGTCTTCGATATCGAGATCGACAGCCAGGATCCCGAGGAGATCATCCGCACTTGCCAGCTGATCGCCCCGACCTTCGGCGGCATCAATCTGGAAGACATTCGCGCGCCAGAGTGTTTCGAGATCGAGCGCAGGCTGATCGAGACCTGCGACATCCCCGTCTTCCACGACGATCAGCACGGAACCGCGTTGATCTCCGCAGCGGCCTTGCTGAACGCGCTGGAGATCCAGGACAAGGCGATCGATGCGGTCAAGGTCGTCTTCTCCGGCGCCGGTGCTGCCGGGATCGCCTGCGCGAAGCTCTACAAGGATCTCGGTGTGCGGCCGGAGAACATGCTCCTGCTCGACAGCCGAGGCGTCATTCACGACGGTCGCGAGGAGGGCATGAACTCGTACAAGGCCGAATTCTCCCGGGCTACCGATGCGCGTACACTCGAAGACGCGATGAAGGGCGCCGATGTCTTCGTCGGCGTTTCCCAGGCCGGTCTGGTGACCCAGGAAATGGTGAAATCGATGGCGGCGAAGCCGATCATCTTCGCCATGGCCAACCCGGATCCGGAAATCTCCCCGCCGGAGGTCGAGGCCGTCCGCCAGGATGCGATTACCGCAACGGGACGTTCGGACTATCCGAACCAGGTGAACAACGTGCTGGGCTTTCCGTTCATCTTCCGCGGTGCCCTCGACGTGAGAGCGACGCGTATCAACGAGGAGATGAAGCGGGCCGCAGTCCAATCCCTGGCCGAGCTGGCGAAGTGCGGCGATGCGGTGCCCGACGTGGTCAAGCATGCTTATCCGGGCGGGAACTTCGATTTCGGTCCGAAGTCCATCATTCCCAAGCCCTTCGATCCGCGCGTGTTGCTCTACGTGGCGCCAGCTGTGGCCCTGGCGGCGATGGAGACGGGTGTTGCACGGGAGCCCATCGATATTGCGGCCTACGAGCGGGAGCTCCGCCAGCGGCTGGGAGAAGTCGCGAGCCTCTGACCGGGCTGCCGCAAGCAAATGGACGCCTCCACACCCAGCTACTCGCTCGAGAACCCGTTCGCTGCGACGGGAACCACCGCAGCCGGCGGCGGGGAACCGCCCACCACCAGCTTGTACGAAACGGCCTTGGCACTCGGCGCGGAGCTCGATGCCCGGCCCCGCCGCGGCGGTGGCGCGGCGCGCGTGCAGGTGCAGCACGCCAAGGGTCGTATGACCGTCTTCGAGCGGCTCAAGGTGCTGACCGACCGCGAGCCGAACCTGCTTTGGCACAACTGGGGCCCGCGGCTCGACGGTGCGGCGATCGTGACCGGAATCCTGGATCTGAACGGGCGCGACGTCGCGGTCTACGGCCACGATTTCACCCTGCGCGCGGGTTCGATGGACGCCACCAACGGAGACAAGCTCGCCCGCTTGATCTACATGGCGGCCGAGCGTGGCATCCCGTTGATCGGCATGAACGATTCCGCGGGCGCATTCGTGCCGGCGGGTGTGGGTGGGCTCGACGGCTACAGCGAGGCCTTCACCGCGCTGCGCAAGATCAGTGGTGTCGTGCCGAGCATCAGCCTGATGTTCGGTTACAACGCTGGCGGTGGCGCCTACCTGCCTCGTCAGGGCTCGTTCATGATCCAATGCGAGCAAACGTTCATCGGGCTCACGGGCCCCGGTGTCGTGAAGAGCGCGCTTGGCGAAGACGTGACGGCGGATGCTCTCGGAGGCCCGGGCGTGCACGGCATGAACGGCGTCTGCGACATCACCACGCAAGACGAGTTGGCTTCATTGCGCACCGCGATTCGCTTGCTCGGCTACCTGCCGGACAACAATCATTCGCTCTCTCCTTTCATGGACACCTCGGATCCGGTGGATCGTTTCACCGCGGAAGAGGACACACTCTTCCGGCGCACGTTCGGCTCTCCGGCCGGAATGAACGCGCCGCTCGACATCACGCTCTTCATCCAACAGATCTGCGATCACGGCGAATACTTCGAGCTGCAGCCCGCTCGGGCCCGCAACATGGTCACCGCGTTCGGAAGAATCGGTGGGTACGTGGTGGGCTTCGTTGCGAACAATTCGGCGGCTTCGAGCGGCCAGATCGATGTGGACGCTGCCCGCAAAGCCACGCGCTTCATCCGCTTCTGCAACGTCTACAACGTGCCGCTCGTCTTCCTGGAAGACACGACAGGCTTCCTTCCCGGTACGGATCAAGAGAGTCGGGGAATCATTCTCGAAGGCCGCCGCCTGCTAGATGCGATCATCGATGTGCGCGTCCCCTCGATCACTCTGATCATTCGCAACGCCTTCGGCGGGGCCTATGCGGCCTACAACTCTCACTACGTCGGTGCCGACATGGTGTTTGCGA
Source organism: Deltaproteobacteria bacterium (assembly GCA_019312665.1). GTDB lineage: Bacteria > Myxococcota_A > UBA9160 > UBA9160 > UBA6930. The sequence goes on from JAFDCZ010000105.1 coordinate 5,974, forward strand.
TGCCCCACGCGCGCATTGCGGTGATGGGCTCCGGCGGCGGCACCGAGTTTGTCTACAAGACAGAGATGCGCGCGTTCGAGGCGGCCTACAAGAAGGCCGTAGCCGTCGGTGCCGACGAAGAGGAGGCGCAGGCCGAGCGCGATGCCGGCCTCGCCGGATTGCGTGACCAATACGAGGCCGAGCTGATGAACCCGAAAGAGGCGCTCTCGCTGGGCTCCGTCTCCCGGGTCGTCCTGCCCGGAACCAGTCGCCGCGTACTCGCCCAGAACCTGGCTTTCCTGATGCGCACCTACACCCCGGCCCCGATGGCCGGGCCTCAGCGCGAGTTCGAATAGACACCCATGTTGGATCGCAACCAGGAAATCCGTCCCTTCCACGAGAGCGAGAGCGAGTGGCTGCGCTCGTTCTCGTTGGCGCATGTGAAATGTCTCGTCGTCTGCCGCGGCCCCGTGCGCAAGGAAGCCTTCGAGATCTTCGATCGCATGGGCATTCGCGAATACGGCATGCTGCTTTCCGAGAAGGATTCGGTCGTCTATCCGCGCTGTCTGGCGCCGGAGCTGCGTGGCCTGCGTTTCCCGGCCAACGTGCATCGCGTGCCGGACTACATGGGCGTCGGCCAGGAAGAGAAGCTCGAGCGGATCGACGAGATCATCGAGATCGCCAAAGCCCACGGCTACACGCATATCTTCGCCGGCTACGGATTCATGGCCGAGGATGCCGAGTTCATCGGGGCGATCGAGCGGGCGGGCGTCGGCTTCATCGGTCCGAGTTCCGAGGTCGTGCGGCGTGCCGGTGCGAAGGACGAGGCCAAGAAGCTCGCGCGAGGCCTGGGAAACGCGGTGATTCCCGGCATCGATGATCTTTCAGCCCGCGCACTGATCAGCAAGGTCGACGGCCAGACGGGCCTCGAGGCGTTGGCAGCCGAGCACGGGCTCGCCTGCGACTGGGACGGCGACAAGACCCCGGAGGAGAATGCCGAGGCGCTCCTCCAGGAAGGCTACGCTTCGACCGTCGAGCTGGTGACGATCGCTGAGCTGCAGAGCCAGGCGGAGCTGCTCGCCCGCGAGATCTGGAGCGACTACCCGAACCACCGCATCCGCTTCAAGCATATCGCCGGCGGCGGCGGCAAGGGTCAGCGCGTCGTGCGAAAGCCCGAAGAAGTCGCGGCTGCTGTGTTGGATGTCCTCGCTGAAGTGAAGGTCGTCGAGGCGGGCTCGAATCGGAACTTCCTGATCGAGCTGAACATCGAGAGCACCCGTCATAACGAGATCCAGCTGATCGGGAACGGCCAGTGGTGCGTTTCCCTCGGCGGCAGGGATTGCTCGGTGCAGATGCACGAGCAGAAGCTTCTCGAGGTGTCGCTCACCCAGGAGCTTCTCGATGCCGAGCTGAAGGAGGCCACCGGGCGCAAAGCCGAAATCCTCCGCGGAGACAAGGAGACCCTTGGCCGCATGGAAGACGAGGGTGCATCCTTCGGTGAGGCCACTGGCCTCGATTCGGTTTCGACCTTCGAGTGCATCGTCGAGGGTTTCCATCATTTCTTCATGGAGATGAACACACGCATCCAGGTAGAGCACGGCGTGACCGAGCTTGCCTACGCCTTGAAGTTCAATCATCCGGACGACCCGTCCGAATCCTTCGTCATCGAAGAGCTGATCGAGGCGATGGTACTACTGGCCGTGTACGGCCCGCGGGTGCCCAAACCCGAGCGGGTTCCGCGCGCGGTTTCGGGCCTCGAAGTTCGAATCAACGCTACCAACGGAGCGCTTCAGCCTCATGCTGGCGGTCTGATCCGCAGCTGGACGGAAGCCTCGCCGGGCGAGATCCGCTGGGATCAAGGCATCGGAACGCCGAATCCCGATACCGGAAGCTTCATCTGGTACAACCTGGCGGGCGCCTACGATTCCAACGTGGCGTTGGTGCTCACCGACGGCGAGACCCGACGTGACAACTACGAGCGCATGGCCGAAGTGCTGCGCCGGATGGAGATTCGCGGCGAAGACGTTCAGACGAATCTTTCCGTGCACTACGGGCTGGTTCAGTGGTTCCTCGGCAAGGGCGTCATGGCCCAGCCGAACACCGGTTTCATGCAGCCGTTTCTCGCCGCGGTGGGTGCTCTTCAGCGGGCCGTGAACGATCTCGACGTCGACCTGGCCGCCCGGGAGCTTTCGAAGGCCCAGGCAGACGACGAGGCCCGCGGGATCCTCGCCTCCAAACAGACGTTGTTGGTGCGCCCGCTTGCGGAGCTCCTGAAAGATCCCCACGGACTGGCTGGCTTCCTCGGCCGCTTCGATGGGGAGCTATGGCAGGCGAATGCCGAGGGCGTGCGGTTCGAAGCCAATCCGATCCATTTCCTGGACCGGCTCTATCACTACCTCGACATGGAAGAGCGTCCGGGTGTGTCGCCCTCCGAGAAGATCTGGCAGCAGGATCAGAAGATCCTCACGGCCGCATTGGCTTTCTACGCCGAGGTCGAGGCGCGCACCGGTGCCTCGAGCTTCCAGGAGGTCGAAACGCTCTTCAGCGGCGAGGAGCAGAGCGCGCTTTCCGGGGGTGACAAAGCTCTTTGGAATGCGTGCGTGGCTTCGCATCGCGGCTTCCAGATCGGCCTCGAGCTCCTGCTGATCGTGCCTCGCATCGGACAGCGTTCGGACTTCCTCGATATCACGGTCGATGAGAGCCTCGTGCCCTCGTTTCCGGAGCGCTTCCTCGATGCCGAGGAAAGCGCCCTCTGCACGCGCGCCCTTTCGCCGCCGCCCCGGGCGAGCGCCGACGAGATCGTCACACCCATGGGCGGCAGCTACTACGCCCGCGAGGCGCCTCATCTACCCGTGCTCGTAGACGAGGGGGACCATTTCGAAGAAGGCCAGCCGCTCTTCGTCATCGAGGTGATGAAGATGTTCAACAAGGTGTTGGCGCCTTTCGCCGGCACCGTCACGAAGAATCTCATGGCCGATATGGACGGCTCGGTCGTCGCGAAGGGTCAGACGATCTTCAAGATCGAGCCGGACGAGCGGATCGTGGAAGAGGCGCCGGAGACGGTGGCCGCCCGGGTTCGCGCCTCGACGCTCTCGCTCCTAGCACTCGAGAGCTAGGCCGAGTTCGACGATCTTCTCCAAGGTTCTCGTCGCCAATCGCGGGGAGATCGCCGTCCGCGTGATTCGGGCCTGTCGTGAACTCGGCGTGGCGAGCGCGGCCATCTTTTCGGAGGCCGATGCGGGCGCGCCTCATGTGCGCCTCGCTGACGAGGCGCATCCCTGTGGCCCCGCGCCAGCCCGCGAATCCTATCTCGACGGCGAGCGCATCCTCCGCATCGCGACGAGTTGTGGCGCCGATGCGATCCACCCCGGCTACGGCTTCCTCTCCGAGAATGCGGATTTCGCAGAGGCTTGCGTTGCGGCGGGCCTCGTCTTCATCGGCCCGAGCAGTGACGTCATGCGTCGGATGGGTGACAAGGTGCAGGCGCGCCGGGCCATGCAGGCTGCCGGCATGCCGATCGTACCCGGTGCCACCGAGCGCCTGACCGACGAGGCGTTCGCCGCTCGCTGCGAGCAAATCGGCTACCCGGTGATGGTGAAGGCCAGCGCGGGAGGCGGCGGCAAGGGGCTTCGTCGGGTCGAGAGCGCCGACGATCTGGCCAAGGCGTTGCCTCGTGCCCGCAGTGAATCGGAGAGCGCATTCGGGGACGGCGGGCTTTACGTCGAAAAGTGGCTCGAGAGCCCCCGCCACATCGAGATCCAGGTGCTGGCCGACGCCTACGGAAACACATTGCACTGCTTCGAGAGGGAGTGCTCGATTCAACGCCGCCATCAGAAGCTGGTGGAGGAGGCGCCGGCTCCGCAGTTGACGGAAGGGCTGCGCGCCCGCATGGCCGAGGCCGCCATCAAGGCGACGAAGGCCATCGGCTACCAGAGTGCCGGCACCTTCGAATTCCTGGTCGATTCGGACGACCAGTTCTTTTTCCTCGAGATGAACACACGCATCCAGGTGGAACATGCAGTTACCGAGGCGATCACCGGCATCGACCTGGTGAAGGAGATGATCCGCATTGCCGCTGGGGAGCCGCTGACGATCCGCCAGGACGATCTCAGCATCCGTGGCCACGCGATCGAGGCGCGTATCTATGCGGAGAACCCCCAGAAGGGGTTCCTGCCGTCGCCCGGGCCGATCGAACGCTGGCATGAGCCCGAAGGGCCCGGTGTTCGGGTGGATAGCGGCGTCGAGGCGGGCAATCAGGTGACCATCCACTACGACCCGCTACTGGCAAAGCTGGTCGTGTGGGGGCGGGATCGAGGCGAGGCCGTCGCGCGCCTGGCCCAAGCTGTGGATGAATTCGAGGTCGAAGGCATCCACACCTCGCTGGCGTTCCACCGGCAACTGGTTCAGCATCCGGTCTTCCTGAATGGAAACTACGACACAGGCTTCATTGGCGAGCACATGAAGCCGCCGAAAAAGGAAAAGAAGGCGAGATGACGCACCGGCTGTTGCTCGATACGGATATCGGCTCCGACGTCGACGATGCGATCGCCATGGGCGTTCTCTTTTCCGCGGCGGAGGAGATCGAGCTCATCGCCGTGACCACCGTTGCCGGCAATACCGAGGGCCGCGCCTGGGCCGCAGCGAGGATGCTGGGCCTGGCGGGCTTCGACGGCGTCGAGGTTTGCGTTGGCGCGCAGGAAGCGTTGGCGCGCAAGAACCGCTTCGCCTGGCGTGACATCGAGATGAAGGATTATCCAGAAGGCCCCGACGCCATCCGCTCCGACGAGCCCGCAGCGGAACGCATCGCTCGGGCAGGTCGTGAGGAGCCTGGCTTCGAACTCGTTGCGATCGGCCCTCTGACCAATCTGGCCCACGCATTGGCCCTCGATCCCGAGCTGCCCTCGCGGGTTTCCCGCCTCACGATCATGGGCGGCCACATTCGCGAGGTGCGGATCGGTTCGCACCTTTGCAAGCCCGGTATCGACTACAACCTCTGCTCGGATCCGGAGGCGACGGTAATGGTCTTGGGAGCCGGCTTCCCGATCCGGCTCGTCAGCGCGGATGTCACGCTACAGACGTGGATGCGCGAGCAGGATCTTGCGCTCCTGGCCGAGCGCCCCGGCCCGGTTCCAGGCGTGCTCGTGGATCAGATCCGCCGCTGGACCCCCTTTCAGCAGAAGATCTTCACGGGTCTCGGCGGCACGCTCGCAAAGGACAATGTGGCCTTCCTCCACGACCCGCTGACGATCCTTTCGATCTTCGACGCTTCCGCGCTTCATTTCGAAGAGCTACGCGTGGTTCCGACCGTCGAGAAGGGAATCCTGCGCACCATCGAGGTGCCGGCCGCGGCGGGCCTTGGCGCAACGATGCAGGTGGCGACGACGGTGGACGCCCCGGCGGCTCGCGACGCGATCATGGAGCGCCTGCTCACGATCTAGCGCGGTTCGGGTTCTCCTCTTCGCCCGTCTCCATCGGAAGCTCGGCGTTACGGGACCACTCATTGATCGAACCGTCGTAGACACCCACATTCGGATGGCCGAGCCGGCGCAACGCGAACCCGTTCAGCGTTGCCGCAATTCCTCCGCCGCAGTAGCTGATCACCCGTTCTCGATCGAGCGCGCCAGCCGGCTGGAAGTGTTCGCAGAGCTCGGGATCGCTGCGCAACGTACCGGTCTCGGGGTCGAGCACGCCCGTGAACGGGGCGTTGCGGCTACCGGCGATCCTGCCGGGGCGGCCGTATCCCATCTCGGCCTCGCCCGTATGAAGGCTTCGCGGCAGGGCATTGAGAGTGCACACGCTGCCGCTTCCAATGGCTGCTCGAACTTCTTGCTTCGTCGCCCACCAGGCTTCGTCCGGCCTGGCGCGCAGGCTGGTCGGCCCGTGAACGCAGGGATCGGTCGAGACCGGGCGCACTTCGGCTTTCCATTTTGTGAAGCTGCCGTCCAGCAGCGCCACATTCTCGAGCCCAGCCGAACGCAACAACCACCAGAGCCTCGTTGCCCACATCGTGTTCTCCGGCGCGGCTCCGTAGACGACGACGCGAGAGTCCTCACTGATCCCGAGCTGGCCCAGGGCTACTTCGAGACGCACGGTAGATGGCCGGGTATACGGCAGGCTGGATTCCGGATCGGAGAGTTCGGCGAGCAGATCGACGAAGCGAGACCCTGGGATGTGACCAGCCTCCCAATCGGTGCGGCCGCTACGGCCACCCTTGCCCGGGGCAAAGTGAACGGTCGCATCGAACACGCGAAGACGGGGATCTTCGAGGGCTCGTTCCAGCTCGTGGGTGTCGATCAAGCTGTCCATCCCCCGAGTCTACTCTCCAGGCGCGGTTTCCGGGCCTCGGCCCGGTGCTAGTTGGCACTCGCGGCCCTTTGGCTCGCCCAGGCTCCGGATCTGGGCAATCATCGGAGCGTGACGGCAGGTTCCAACTCTCGGGACGCGCCTTCCGCGGCGCGTGGGAAAGACAGCCCGGCCCACTCCGAGATCGAGTCGATCTATCGCAACTCCCCGGTGGGTCTCGGGTTTGTCGATCGCAATCTTCGTTACCTGCGCGTCAACCAGGCCCTCGCGGATATGAACGGCTGCTCCATCGAGGAAATGATTGGAAGGAGCTACCGCGATCTCTCACCGGAGACCGCGGATGCCGCCGAGCCCTTCCTGCTCGAGCTGATGGGGCGCGGAGAGCCGATTCGCAATCTGGAGGTTCGCTCCCGGCCGCCCGCCGATCCAGAGCATGAGCATGTCTATCTGTTGAGCATGGATGTGGTTCGAGGGGAGACCGGCGAGGTGATCGGGCACGTCTCAGCCATTCAGGATGTGACCGAGCTGCGCCAAGCCGAAGAAACGTCGGCCCAGCGGCTGAAGGAACTCGAGCTCCTCTACGCGCATTCGACAGTCGGATTGTGTTTCCTGGACACGAACCTGGACGTCGTTCACATCAATCCGTTGTTCGCGAGGCTCAGTCGCAAGCCCATCGCAGAGCAAGTGGGAGCGAACGTCGAGGATCTGCTTCCGGAGGATCTGAAACGCCAGCTGGTTCCGCAGCTTCGCTATGTCACTCGGACTGGAACCTCCTCCGCGACGCTGGAGATCTGCGGACGCGTGCCGGATGAGGGGCCCGGCGAGTTCACCTGGGTGGCGCAGACTCACCCGGCGCGTTCGCCGGACGGCAGCGTGAGCGGGATCATCACGGTCCTCCAGGACATCAGCTTGTTGGCGCGCGAGCGCTGCGAGATCGAGACCGTGCGCGATCGCCTGATCGAGGCCCAGCACCTCGCAAAGCTTGGAAGCTGGGAGTGGGATCTCATCGGAGGCGATGTCTGGTGGTCGCCGGAGCTCTTCGAGATCTTCGGAGAGAGTGTCCCGTACTCGCCCTCCTATGACGGCTTCTTCGACCGCGTCCTTCCCGCCGATCGGCAGAAGGTGCGCGAACAGCTCGAGCAGACCCTCGCCGGTGAGGGGTCCCGCTGGATGACCTTCCGGATCGTCCTGTCCGATGCCTCCGAAAAAGTCCTGCTCACGGCGGCCCGGGTCGAGCGCAACGAAAGCGGCATCCCGGCGCGCCTGGTGGGAACCATCCAGGATGTCACGGAGTTCGAATCGGCCGGGGCAGGTCGGGAACGCGGTAGGACCCGGTAGCTGCGACGATCCGAAGGGATCGTCGAATGGGAGACGAGTTCCTAGAGTTCCGCCATGGCCGACCGCCTCTCCCTGTGGCTGGGGCCCTCAGTGATTCTCGCCGTGCTCGCCGTGAGCGGCATCGTCGAAGCGCTCTGGCCCGACACCTTCTACCGGATTTCCCAGGAAGACGGGCCCGTAGAGTGGGCCACTGTATGGGCGTTCGTGCTGGCGGCCGCCGCCCACCTGGGGATCGCCGCGACGCACCGGGGTATGGCCACGCTCTACGGTCTGACGCTTGCAGTCTTCTGCATCGTCGTCGCCGGAGAGGAGATCTCCTGGGGCCAGCGCCTCTTCGGGTTCAGCCCCTCGACCTACTTCCTCGCCAACAACGAGCAGCAGGAGTTCACTTGGCATAACACGGTGGAAGACGGGACGCGCAAGCTTGCCCTTCAGGCGGTGCTGCTGGGCTACGGGCTCGTCCTTCCGCTGCTGGTTCGCTGGGATCGAGTGCGTCCACTGGCCGAGCGCTTCGGTGTCGTGGCGCCTCCGATTTCGCTCGCAGTCGGATTCGTTGCGACCTGGGGTGTCTACGTGACCTATCCGTGGCGGTTCGCCGGCGAGTGGGTCGAACTCGCGATGGGGATCGGCTTTCTCCTGGGAGCCTGGAGCCAGCCTGGCGTGCTGCTGAAGGCACTGGCAGGCGTCGCCTTCGGCGCGACGGTGACACCGCTTCTTCTCGCGGGTCTCCGGACGGAGGACCCAGAAGCCTCGGAGAGGGCGGTCGCGGAGCTGGCTGCGCTTCACGAGGATTGGCGCCAGGGCAACCTGCGGACCGATTGCGGTCTGCACAGACGCCTCTACCACGTCGTCACCGAGGATGATCTCGAAGGGATGAACGATGGGGCCTTCGCGGCGCTCGGGCATCGATCCAAGGAACAGACCCGGTTCTTCCTCGACCCCTGGTCCCAGCCCTATTGGGTGATGGACCGTTGCGACGACGATGGGACCCGGAGGATTCGCGTGTATTCGTTCGGGCCGAACCGCCGCCGGGATTCGACCCACGCGGAGGTCCGGCCAGACGATGTCGCCGAAACCATCCTCGAATGGGTCGCGCAGCCCGAGGAGCCCTAGCACCTTCCGAGAAGGGCTCCCCGGGGCCGCACGCGAATCAGGGAAGCGGGGTGGGATCGCCGGAAGCGCTATCCGAGTCCCCCGTATCCGAATCGTCGTGGGGAAGGTGTCGGCCGGTCAAGCCGATGGGCACCAGGCGCTCCACGTCCACCGAACCGCCGCCGCCGACATAGGTGGCCGTCGCGTGAAGTGAGAACGGGCCTTCCAAGCTGAGGACCCCGGTGGTGGTCACGCCGGTGCTCGTGCAGTCGAAAGACTTGATGCTCTCCGCCGGCAGGGTCATCACCTGCTGGGTATCGCCCATCACGTCCGTGAGGCGCACGAGAACGGAGAGGTCGTACTTCGAGGGGTTGTGAACGACGACGGTGGTCGATGCGACATCGCATACCATCGTGGCGTCGTAGCGGTTCCATCGGTGAGACTTGATCTTCTTGCGCTTCTTGGCATCCGCAGAATCGACGAACATGAAGCTCGCCATG
>JAFDCZ010000255.1 GCA_019312665.1 Deltaproteobacteria bacterium
CAAGCGGTCCCGAATCATCGAAGGGCTGTAAGGATTCGTTCCTCGCGGTTCGGCCCGGCCGCGACCTGCTGACTTCATGTCCGAGCGTTCCTGAAACCTCTCCGTCTTATCGGTCCCAGCTCATACCTCGGCCGAAATAGCCGGCTCTGGCGACCTTCAGCCAACTCAACTCAAGCAGCTCGAGTTCGCGGACGGTGGCGTCCAGCGAGAGATCGGGGAGTGGGATGAGCTTTGCGATTTCGACGGCGTTGCACCTGGAACCGTCGACCTGCGCATCGAGGAACGCAGGCTCGCGGAGCCCGGGCAGAAAGCCCAGGCGCACCGTGGCTGCGTGGGCACCGGTGTCTCGGACGATGCGAACGGCGATCTGGCGCGCTCGAAGGGCACCGGCGCGATCGACTTTGTGGGCGTCCTTTCCGCAGAGTGCGCCACCGCCGATCGGAACGCCGGGACCGTAGTGATCCACTACGAGTTTCTTGCCCGAGAGCCCGTTGTCTCCGTGGGGGCCGCCGCACGAGAAGTCGCCGCCACCGTTCAGGCGGAGCCGGTCCGGGGCCCACGAGGCAGCGAGGCCGGGCAGTGCGGCGTCGAGTTTCTTCACCTCCGCCTCCAGCGCCGGGAGGGCGATGCGGTGCAAAACCTCGTAGCCAACGTCTGGCGCGTGCTGCAGCGCGACGTTCAGAACGTCCAGGCGAAAGACGCCGCGTTCCTCGAGGATACGGACAAGTACCTTGCCGTCTGGCCCGAGCACGTCGGAGTTGGACTCACGAGCCCGGCTCAGAGCCTCCCGCAGCCTCCGCGCTACGAAGACCGCCGGCTTCGCGGGACAGCGCGCCGAGCTCGAGTTCGGCGAGTACCCGTAGCTGGGAGCGAGCGTCCTGCTCGGCGTCGGGGCCGGCGAAGCCGTTGGGGGTGATCGCCCAGCGGCCGTTGTAGCCCGCCTCTTCGAAGGCTTGATGGACCTGGGCCTCCGAGAAGAGCGAGAGGCAATCCTCGGATTTCCCTGCAGCGATGCGACCGGTGACCAGGACGGTCCCCCGGAACACGGCGACTTCCACACCAACGAGGGCCTCCGGGTCGCGCAGAACGGCGTCGTCGACGAGGCGCTCGGCGATCGCGTCGGCCAGCCGGTCGGGGTGGCCGGGCAAGACGTCTTCAGCGACGTGGGGAATGACAGGTTCGGATCTGGGATTCGGGCTCATCGTGGTCTCCGGGTTCGTTGCACACCGCTCAGCGGCGGCAGGGTGGTGAGGGAACGGGCCAACTCCGCGAGGTCGCCCGAATAGGCGGACTCGGCTGGGAACACGGCGTGGATGCGGAGCGAGCGGTCGGCGACGGCACGAGCCAGGCCGGCCGGGGGGCGGCCCACGTAGCCGTCGGTCAGGATGAGGGCGCGGCGAAGGCGCGGCTCGGCCAGCGCGTGTTCGAGCACGCACTTGATGTCCGTTCCGAACTCCGTCGTGAGCCGTCCCTTCTTCAGGTCCGGCAGGGTCAGCGGGTAGACCCCAGTGGAGAACTGGAAGAGGCGCACCTGGCCCGCCACCACGTACGGGGCGAGCAATCCAGCGAGATGTGGAAGCAGCGAGAGCATGGAGCCCGAGACGTCGAGGTAGACGTGTGCCGAACAGGGTGTTTGCCGCGAGCGCACGGTGAGATCTACGGGTTGCGGGTGAAGGATGTCAGGCAGGCCCAACGCGCGGCGGGCCGGGCTCAGGCGATCGACGCCATTCAGGAGGGGACCAAGCCCACCTTGCGATCGAATGGTGATGCGTCGTTTTCTCTCGAGGTGCCCCGGAACGTGACCGAGCACCCGCCGCAGCACGCGGGAGAAGGAACGCCGGGCGGCCTCGGGTGCGGGACGAAGGCTGCAGAGCCAGTCACCAGTAGGCCTGCCCGCGTCGCGGCCACCGAGCGGAATCGGAGGCGGCGGCCAGGAGGCGACGATGCGGCGAACGACCTCTCCAAAGTGAGCATCGTCCGCGGCCTCCGCGTCCTGCTCCTCGGATTCGTGATTGCCGAGCAAGACCGGGCTCAACGTTTCCGCGCCGGCGTCTGCGTGCCCAGGGACCAGCCCAGAAGCACCCTCGCCTTCTCCTTCGCCCTCCACCGCACTCGCCAACAACTCCAGGATCTCCGCGTACAGCGGCATCGCTACGTGGGGTGCGTTGCGCGGGGGATACAGACGGCGCAGAAGCTCCACCGTTCCTGGCGGCCCAATCTTGCGACGCAGGCGAGGCTTCTCCGGCCATCCGGGCGGAGGACGAAGCAACAGGCCCGGAAATGCGTCTTCCGGGTTCAACGCCTCGAAGAAGCCGCGGTACTCGGGGCCCGGGAACTGGCGGCAGAGGCCGGCGTTGATCACGGCGTCGAACGCAATGTTCTCGGCCGCCGTCGCGCGGGGGTAGAGCGTCGTGTGAGCCAGCAGCACGTGCCAGAGCTCGTGCATCGCCAGCAGGAACAGGTGCTCGTCGCTCTGACAATGAGTGCCCACGAAATCCGGGTTCAGGAGCATGCGCGGCCGGCCCTCGCAGGTGACGGCCGCGCTCGCGATCTCGCGGCTCGCCTCGATGCCAGCCAGGCGAACGAGAGTCTCCATCTCGAAGCTCGCGGCCGGGAGGCAACGCACGAGCCGCTCTCCGAGCAGAGTGCTCTCCCTTTTCAGGTCGATGGTGCGTGCGGTGGCCTCAGGCATCAGCTTTTCTCCACTTCCTCACGCCCGTCTGCCGGGCCAACTCCACCAGTCGCGGATCGTCGGTCGCAAGCTCACGGGTCAGGTAGCCGCGCTCCAGCGAGAGCGGCGCATCACCTAGCAACAGGCCCGAGCGGGTGCGCGCCAGTACGTTCACGACGAATGCTTCGTCCGTTGCCTCGAGGATCTTCGGGCCTCGCGGTTGATACTTCACCCGGGGGCCCGGCGGCGCCCAACTGAAGACCAGCGCGGCGCCTTTGAGCCCAATCCCATCCCACGTTTCACCTAGGAGCGCGCGGGTGGCCCGCGAAGGTCTGAGCCAGCGGTGCCGTGGGGCGCCGAGGGCGAAGCGGATGATTACGCCGGCCGGGGGCCGGATACTGCAGTGCACGGTGTACCTCGGCCGCATCGACATGTTTTGAAACGAAGGAAGCCCCAAGGGTTGCCAGGGCTCTACGTCGGCGCGGCACTGAACCTCGAGAAAGTTCCGGGTACCGGGATCGATCGGAACCGAGTTCACGCCGCCTCCTCCACTTCGAGTGCTCGTAGATCGCACTCGAACGCCTCGACAGCCTCGTGCCAGTTCACCTGGTTCCACAAGTCGGGGAAACCCGCCGTGAGGAAGCTCCGCGCCAGGTGCATGTGCGGCGCGTCGTCATCCGAATCCGCGAGCCACGAAGTGATCTCACGCCAGGTCTCGAGCTCGCGGCCTTGAGAAACTTGCTCGGCGCGCTCCCTGGGCTCGAGAACCCGGCGAGCCACGGCGGCCAGCGCTTCCCAGGCCGAGGGCTCCAGCTGTCGGCGATCCCGAAAAGCTAGGAACGCGGCCGTCGCCAGCCCCATCCGGCGTGCCTGGCAAGTCTCCTCCGAGAGAGCCTGGGTAATGACCTTCGAGAGTTGGGCGTCTGGCATGGCGAGCCGCTCGGCCGTAGCGATGCGCTGCGCCGGGTCGGACTCGGCCAGCACCTGGCGCCAGGTGTCGTCCGCTGCCATGGCCGCAAGCTCGTAGGCCTGGCGATGAGCGGCAATCAACGTCGTCGGAGAGGGCGGCACGTCCGTGGCGTTCTGCGGAAGGCCGTGTTTCAGTGCCAGCTCGGCGCTCTCCTCCAGCTCGGCGTCCTTCCCCTCGAGCAACAGGCGAGCTGCGTGCACGGAGGCGACGTTGCGCGCGAGCATGCGGGCTCGGCGCGGGCTCTCGGGCAGCTCCGCCTTCGTCAGCAGGCTCATCAATTGCACCACGTAGTCGGCCAGCTGTTCGTTGCGGGAGGCCAGGATCTTCTCCGCGAGCCGACGGCAGCGCCCGACGAGGCGCGTGAGCGCGATGCCGCGGCCTTGCCTCGGTGCGTCGCCGAAGCCCACGAGCCGCAGCCTGTCCTCGCCCGAAAGGTCTCCCCAGCCCGGCACCCTCACAACGAAGCCAAAGCGATCGGCGAGCGCCGGGTCGAGCGCCTCCGAGCCCAGATAGACGTCGCCTAGCAGGCCATCCTCTCCCTCGTCGGGTGCGGGCGGGTTCATGGCCGCCCAGCGGTGACGAAGCTCCGGAAGTGCCACACCCGCGACCCGTCGTTCGTGGATCACCGGGAAGAGCTTGTTCTGCAGGTCCGGCCGGCAGCGCGAGATCTCATCGAAGAACACGAAGCCCGCGCCCCAGATCGCCCCGGGCGTGCCCACGAAGCGCAGCGACTCCCCGGCCGCATCGGGTAGCGGAATGCCCACCAGATCGTCGTAGTTGAGGAGCGAGGCGTTGTAGTGACGGAAGGGCTGGCCCAGCGCGCCAGCCAGCCGCTCGATGAGCAAAGACTTGGCCGTGCCATGCGGGCCCACCAGGAGAACAGGTGTTTCCGTCGCGAGAGCCGCCAGCAGCACAGGCTCGAGCGGGCCGTAACCGACCAACCCCAGGTGCTCGAGGAATCCGGCCGTGGCCATCACGCGCCCTCCGCGGCCAGATCGGCCGGAGCCGACACGCGGGCACCACGCCGCTGCCCCCGCGGCGTGAAGCGCAGCGAGATGTTGCAATCCTCGGCACGAGCGAAGAGCGCGAGCAGGCCGTCACGCTTTCGCCGGGCCTCCGCTGCGTCGTCCGTACCTAGCGAGAACCGGATGCGCTCCTGCCTGTGGTCCTGGTGGACGGTGAACGCGATCCACCAGAGACGACCATTGCGCCACAGGTGGTGGTTGGGATCCGCGTCGGCCGGAACCTCGAAATCCACCCGTGCGGGCAACTCGATGGGGGCACTCCGACGAGCGCGCTTCCTGGAATTTCGAGACATGGCACCTCCTTCACCGTGGGGTGGAGAAGGCACCCGGAGAGCGCGGCCTCACATGGTGGCCGCTCTGGACATTTCGTTGCCCGATCCTGCCGGGCCGCATCTCCCGCTCGCCCCTATTGGGCGTGGGAATGGCACCTTGGGTTGTCCGCCCAGGTTGCCGGGCTGCCTGCCTGCGGGTCTCTCCCGCTGACGGACGGCCACTCCGGATGCCGATGTTGTAGATGATCGGCACGGATGGGGTTCGGCGCAAGGAGAATTTGTGTCATAGCGCAGCCCGCCAAACATCGGAGCTGGAGCGCCGTCTGATCAACCTGAGAGATCGTCCGGGCCCGGCGAGGAACTTCCAGAGAGTGGTATGCTGGTGTCGCGATGATGCTGGAAAAAGCCATCAAGATCGCGGCCAAGGCCCACAAGGGGCAGCAGGACAAGGGCGGCGAGCCGTACATCCTGCATCCGCTCCGCCTCATGCTGCAGTGCACCAACGAGACGGACCGTATCGTTGCGGTGCTTCACGACGTGGTGGAAGACAGCCCCAAGTACTCGTTCGAGAAACTCCGCAAGAAAGGCGCCTCCGAGGAAGTACTCGCCGCTCTGGACGCCCTCACACGCCGTGTAGCCGAAAAAGAGGACTACATGCTCTTCATCCGCCGCGCGCGTGCCAATGCGTGCGCCAGGCGCGTGAAGAGGCGCGATCTGAAGGACAACATGGATCTGTCGAGGATCTCGAATCCGAGCGCAGCAGATCTCGAGCGGGCAGAGAAGTACCGGATGGCTCTCGATCTACTGGATGAGAACGAGAG
>JAFDCZ010000014.1 GCA_019312665.1 Deltaproteobacteria bacterium
GGCGGCCCTGGGCGGCGAGCGCCTTGATCAGGAAGGGGCTCGGAAGGAGGGTCCGAGGGCCCCTGCGGAGAACGCGGTGTTTCCTTGCCATGCCTGGGGAGTGGCCCGGAGGGGGCCGCGGGTGTCAGCCCGATCCCACAGAAACAGGCAACTTCCACCCGACACACCCGTCCGTCATCAGAAAACTCAAACCACGACGCGAACAGCGACCGCCTCGCCTTCGGCCACGAGAACGAACAGCTTGGGCGAGGAATCGTCGGCTCGGAACTGCACCAGCAAGCCGCCTCCCTCTTGGGCGGCCACCCGGGTGAGCGGGCTCCCGATGACAGTCCACCACGGCTCGTCCTCGTCGGCGTTGATCAGTGCGCCTTCCCCTTCCACCGTGCTCGCCATCAGCCCACCTGCTTCTGTGTGCAACTGGACCGCGCCTACATCGAAGCTGAGCCGCAAATGGCGGGAGTGCAAGGCTCCGCCGGGGCCCGGAGCCGGCTCCCTCTCGACCCGGAGCAGCTTGCCGCTAGCTTTCGCGATGCGCTCCAGCACACCCCGGGTCCGCAAGTCGTTTTCGTTTTCCGCCCGGTCGCTCACAGCCCGCCATTGCACCCGATGGACACGGCCAGCCAGGCGCTGGAATCTCTTGGCCTCGAAGCCGCCCTGGCCGGTGGCCCCGAGCCCGAGCTGACCCTGCGGCGCGCCCTCGACGTGCTGGAAAGCGCGGCCCGGGAAGATGCCGAAGCCCTGGTCCATGCCGTGGCCACCCATCCGGACAACCTGCGGCGGGTTCTCGCTGCCAGCTGCGGCACGGCTCCCTTTCTGGCCACGCGCCTTCGGGCACGGCCCGAACAGCTGTTTGCATTGGCCGGCGACGACCTCTCCCGTCCTCGCACGGTCAGTGAGCTTTCGGATCGGCTGGCAGCCAGGCTCGCGTCGATCCCGACGGACGACGTGCCTGCCGAACTCCGCCGGTTCAAATATGAAGAACTCCTGCGCATCAGCACCCGCGAAGCGAGCGATGCGCTCGTCCCGCTCGAGCGCGTCAGCGAAGCTCTCGGTGAGCTCTCCGACCTTGCGGAAGTGTTGCTCACGGCAGCGCTCGCCCACGTCCAGGCGGAGTTCGAAGCCAGCACCGGGCCAGCGATCTGGCGATCTGCCAGCGGCGAAGAGCTGCGCCTTCGTTTCACTGTTCTCGGCCTCGGAAAGTTAGGCGGCGAGGAACTCAACTACTCGAGCGATGTCGATCTCATCTACGTCCACGAGAGCCCGCCGCCCGCATGCGAGCCCCTGCGAGACGGCCCTGGTGATCTCTCGCCCGCCGAGTACTTCCGACACCTGGCCGTGCGCTTCGGAAAGCTGGTCGAGGCGAACACAGAAGATGGCTTTCTCGAGCGTGTGGATCTCGATCTGCGGCCAGAGGGAAGTCAAGGCGCGATCGTCTCCTCTTCGCGCGCCCTCGCAGACTATTACGACGGCTGGGCCGCCACCTGGGAGAAAGCGGCGTTCATGAAGGCGCGTCCGGTGGCGGGCGACATCGCTTTCGGCTGGGAAGTCGCCCGCGCCATCGACCCGATGATCTACCACTCGTCCGTCGATCTGGCGACGGTCGATGCCATCCGCGAGATGAAGAGCAAGATCGAAGCCGCCCACACGGGCGATCCGAATCGCTTCAACGTGAAGCTGGGTGCGGGCGGGATCCGCGATGTGGAGTTCGTCGCTCAGGCCTTGCAGCTCCTGCACGGCGGCCGCGTCCCCCAGGTGCGAGGCCGCTCCGCTCCGCGGGCCCTGGATGCGCTGGCGGAGGTGGATGCCCTCCCGTCGAAGACCCGCGATGAACTCCTCGCCGCCTACCGCTTCCTGCGCCGGGTCGAGAACCGCCTGCAGATGGAGGCCGAACGGCAGACTCACATTCTTCCGCCTCCCGGCCCCGCCCGCGAGCGCCTGGCCCGCACGATCTTCCCTTCTGAGAATGGCGGGGAGAGCGTGGTTGCCCAGCTGGACGAGACGCTCGCCCTGCACACCGCCAAGGTGCGCAAACACTTCGAGGCCTTGTTCAGGGAGAGCGGCGCAGGCCGCGTGCTCGATCTGTTTGCGCGTGCGGCGCCGCGCATCGCCGTGGTGCCCGAGAACCGGCAGCTCATCGAGGCCCTGGCCCAACGTTTCGCCAGCGAGATCGAACGCTCCACCGATCCGGAGCGTGCCATGGGCAACATGGAGCGCTTCGTCGAAGGCATCGGTGCGCGCACCTTCTACTACGGCCTGTTGGCGGATCGCCAGGAATTGATCCCGCGCCTCGTCGCACTCTTCGCCGCCTCGCGCACGCTTTCTGGAATCGTCGCCAACCTGCCCGAGTTGATCGAGCCGCTCTTCGACGATCCGGCCCGACTCCTCGTCGAGCCGAGCGAACTGCGCGAAGGGCTCAGATTGCTGCGCGCCGAAGAGGCCAAGCGGCAAGGCCAGGCCGATGCGGAAACCGATCTCGCCGCGCTGCGACTTTTTCAGCAACGAGAGCTCGTGAACATCGGTCTCCTCGATCTTTCGGACGTGGTCGACGCCCAACAAGTGGAGGGTGCGCTCAGCGATCTGGCCGAAGTCTGCCTGGAAGAAGCCTTGCGCATCGGGCGCGATCAGCTCGCCCGCACGCCGAAGACGGCCGCCTGGGTGGACGAGGGCGAATTCCTGGTCGTCGGGATGGGCAAGCTCGGCAGCCGAGAGCTCGGCTACGGCAGCGATCTCGACGTGATCTTCCTCTACGATTTGCCGGGCGCGGATGCGGTACGCCTGATGGAGGCCCAGGAGGCGTATGTTCGCCTCGCTCAGAAGCTGGGCTGGGCGCTTCAAACACGCACAGCCCAGGGCGTTTGTTATGAGGTGGACGCGCGGCTCCGGCCGTCGGGCAACCAAGGCATGCTCGTCACCTCCCTCCCCGCGTTCGAGCGCTACCACCGGGGCGAAACGGGCAGCGACGTCGCAGCCATCTGGGAACGTCAGGCCTTGCTGCGCGCGCGGCCGATCGTCGGCAGCGGCGCACTGGCCAAGCGCTTCGAAGCGCTTCGCCTGGCCGTTCTCGGCGCGCCACTTCCAGAGGGCGCCAAGGCGGAGATCCGCCGTATCCGCGGCCGCATGCAGGAAGAGCTGGCCCGGGAAACCGAGGGCCGTCGCAACTTGAAGACAGGCCGCGGCGGGCTGCTGGATGTGGAGAGCATCTGCCAGTGGTTGCAGCTGCTGCATGGTGCCAAGCACCCGGAGTTGTTGGTCGCTCGCCGCATCGAAGCCACCCTGAGCGAGCTCGCCAGCCGCAGCCTCTTGCGGGAGGAGGATGCCGCCATCCTTACCCAGGGCTGGGCCTTCCTTCAGCGCCTCTCCAGCCGGCTGCGCATCGTCGAGAACCGCTCGATCGCCGATCTGGAGCAGGACAGAACGGATCTGGATTCGGTCGCTCGCTCCCTCGGCTACGCCGTTTCCGAGCGCAGCGGCACCGCCCGGCTGCCGCTTCTGGACGATTACGCCCGCCATACCGAGGCCATCCGCGCAGTCTATGATCGCGTCCTTCAACCGGAAAACGGCTAGGATCCCCGACCGCCATGAACGACCGCATCCTCAACTTCTCCGCCGGCCCCGCCACCCTTCCCGAAGAGGTGCTGCGCGATGCCCAGGAAGCCCTCTGGCAGCTGGGCAGCACCGGCATCGGCGTGATGGAGCACAGCCACCGGGGCGGCCCCTTCAAGGCCGTCGCCAAAGAGGCCGAGGCGGCCTGCCGAAAGCTCGCCGGCATTCCCGACGACTACGCCGTCCTCTTTCTCCAAGGCGGCGCCTCCACCCAGTTCTTTCAGCTGCCGGCCCATTGGCTCGCGGACGATGCGACGGCGGATTACCTGATCACCGGCAGCTGGTCGGTGAAGGCGGCGAAGGAAGCCGTGCGTTACGGCACGGTCCACGAGGCGGCCTCCACCAAGGATCGGGATTTCAACATCATCCCGCGGGCCGACGAGATCCAGTACTCGGATTCCCCGACCTACGTCCACTTCACCTCGAACAACACGATCTTCGGCACCCAGTGGCAAGAAGAGCCGGCGGCTCCGGGCGAAGCCTGGCTCGCTTGCGATGCGTCGAGTGATGTTTTTTCCCGGCCCGTCGACATCAGCCGCTACGGCGTGCTCTACGCGGGGGCCCAGAAGAACCTCGGACCTTCGGGCGTCACACTCGTCATCGTCCGGCGAGATCTCGTCGACGCACCGGTTCGCGACCTTCCGACCATGCTGCGCTACGCCACCCACGCGGAGCAGGGTTCGCTCTACAACACGCCGCCGACGTTCGGCATCTATGTGATGGGCCGCGTCTTCCGCTGGATCGCGGAGCAAGGCGGGCTCGAAGGGATGGCAAAGCGGAACCGCGAAAAGGGGCAGATCCTGTATGACGCCCTCGAAGCCCAGGATTTCTATTCCTGCACGGCAGGCGAGGGCAGTCGCTCGCTGATGAACGTCACGTTCCGCACGCCGAACCCGGAGCTCGATGCCGCCTTCGTAAAGCAGGCCGAAGCCGCCGGGCTCTCGGGCTTGAAGGGCCACCGTTCGGTGGGCGGCATGCGCGCCAGCATCTACAACGCCTTCCCCAAAGAGGGCTGCGAGGTGCTCGCCAGCTTCCTGCGAGATTTCGCCGCGAAGCAGGGGTGAGCACCGACGCGCCGCGGCTGATCGACCGCGTCCCCCTTGGCGACGCATCGCTCCTCGATTCGGGCTCGGTTCTCGATCTCTTCCTCGGCTGGGTGCGCGATACGGGCATCGAGCCCTACGCCCATCAAGAAGAAGCCCTGCTCGAGATCACCTCGGGCCGTCACGTCGTGCTTTCGACGCCTACCGGGTCCGGCAAATCGCTCGTCGCTCAAGGCCTTCACTTCAAGGCGTTATGCGAGGGGAAGCGATCCTTCTACACGGCGCCGATCAAGGCGCTCGTCTCCGAGAAGTTCTTCGATCTCTGCACCGTGTTCGGCGCCGAGAACGTCGGCATGCTCACTGGCGATGCCAGCATCAACTGGGCTGCACCCATCCTGTGCTGCACCCAGGAAGTGCTGACGAACATGGCGCTGCGCCAGGGCGAGGCAACTGACGCTCCCTATGTAGTGATGGACGAGTTCCACTACTACGCGGATCGCGACCGCGGCCACGCGTGGCAGATCCCGTTGCTCACCATGCCGCGCACCACCTTCCTGCTGATGTCCGCGACGCTCGGCAACGTCGCGAACATCGCCGAGCGGCTTACTGTCTACACCGGGCGTGAGGTGGCGGATGTCTACTCCGAGGTGCGGCCCGTGCCGCTCTCCTACGAGTATCGCGAGACGCCCCTCCAGGAAACGGTAGAGAAGCTGCTCGACGCGGAGCGCGCGCCCATCTATGTCGTGAGCTTCACCCAACGTGAAGCCGCCGAGGTGGCCGGTGCGTTGACCAGCGCCAAGGTCACCGATCGGGAAGGACGCAAGGCGATCTCCCAGGCGGTGCAGGGTTTCCGTTTCGACACACCCTACGGAAAGGACATGAAGCGGATCATCTCCCACGGGATCGGCGTGCACCATGCAGGCCTGCTTCCCAAGTATCGCCTGCTGGTGGAGCAACTGGCGCAGCAAGGCCTGCTGCGGGTGATCTCCGGAACGGATACGTTAGGCGTGGGTGTGAACATCCCGATCCGCACCGTGCTCTTCACCAAGCTCAGCAAATACGATGGTGAAAGGGTGCGCATCCTCTCGGTGCGGGATTTCAAGCAGATCGCCGGGCGGGCCGGGCGCAAGGGTTTCGACGATGCGGGCTGGGTCGAGTGCCAGGCACCGGAGCATGTGATCGAGAACAAGGCGGCGGCGGCCAAGGGCAAGGCGCGCTCCCGAAAACCCCCGCGCAAGAAACCTGCGCCGCGGGGCTTCATCGCCTGGAACCGGGAGACGTTTCGCCAACTGGTGGATCGGCCGCCGGAAACCCTCGAATCCCGCTTCCGCGTTTCCCATGGCATGCTGGTGAACCTGCTCCAGAGAACGCCGGAGCAGGCGGGGCCACGCGGCGGTTACGGGGCGCTGGTCGAGCTGGTGGGGCGCTGTCACGAGAGGCCGCGCCGCAAGCGCCGGCTTCTGCGCGAAGCCGCGGGCCTCTTCCGCTCCCTTCGCAAGGCGGGGATCCTGCGCGTGCAGGATCATCAGGTCATCGTGGACGAGGAGCTGCAGCGAGGCTTCTCCCTTCATCAGACGCTCTCGCTCTACCTGGTCGAGGCACTCGATGCCCTTGATCCGGAGCAGCCGGGCTACGCGCTGGATCTGGTCTCGGTGGTCGAAGCCGTGCTGGAGGATCCGGTGCCGATCCTGCGCTCCCAGGCGCGCAAGGCTCGGGACGAGTTGTATGCGCAGTTGAAATCCCAGCGCGTGCCCTACGAAGAACGTCAGGCCAAGCTCGAACGCGTCACCTACCCGCGGCCGCTGGCGGAATTCCTCGAAGAAACGTTTCGGATCTTTGCGGAGCATCATCCCTGGGCCAGCCGCGAATCGATCAAGCCCAAATCCGTTGCCCGCGACATGATCGAGCACTACGCCGCTTTCAATGACACTGTACAGCGTTACAACCTGCAACGAGTGGAAGGGCTCTTGCTGCGGCATCTGGGCCAGGTTCTCTCCACCCTGAACCAGACCGTGCCGGATGCCGCCAAGACCGAAGACGTGCATGACGTGCTCGCCTACCTCCGCGCCCTGATTCGCGGGGTCGATTCGAGCCTGCTCCAGGAATGGGAGCGGATGGTTCGGCCCGGCGCCAAGCCCGATCCGAGTGCGCCCGAAGCCGAAACGCCGCGCCTCCAGAGCCTGACGCCGAAGGCGTTCCGGGCGCGGGTTCGCGCGGAACTCCACTCGCTGCTTCGGGCGCTATCGCTAGGTGATCTGGAGGAGGCTGTGCGTTGGCTCGCCCCGGAGCCGGATGAGCCCTGGACCCCAGCCAGCCTGGCCGAGCTGCTGGCGCCGTTCCTACAGGCCCATCGGAATGTTCGCTTCGACGGCGAAGCCCGACGCGCCTATCATACGGCGCTGCACGAGGCCGGCTCGCGGCGCTGGACCGTCCACCAGACGCTCCTCGATCCTGAAGGCGAAGGAGACTGGGCTCTGGTGGGGGAAATCAACCTCCCTGCTGGGGACCCGGACGAACGCCCCCTGTTTCGATTGCGAGCACTCCAGGAGGCCTAAAGCAATCAACCCAGATGCCTAGCAGGCCGATGAGTCCGAGAGGATGGCAGCTCGCGCCCAGGCATTGGTGATTGGCTTCGGCCACGAGGAAGCGAAGATCGCGTTATGCGATCGCCTCTGGGCTGTGGGTTTCAGAGCCCTGCCCGCCCGGGATACGGTCCACGCCACCGACCTGCTCACGCGCGATGAGCCCATTCGGGTCGCGCTGGTCAGCAGTGAGGCGCCCGACCCGGCCAGCCTGATCGAACGCCTCCGCGAGGCCCGCCCAGCCGAGATGCTTCGCATCCTCCTGGTCGGCATGCGCCCGGATGTCGCAACGATCGACGCAGCCCGTGCGGCCGGCGCCAAGTTCGGCCTATGGGAGCCCTACCATGAAAGCGAGCTGCGCTTCGTGATCAACCAGGCTGCCTTCGACTCAACGCGCGGCGACGTGCGCGACGAGCTTCGCGTTCCAAGCCAGCTGGCCGCCCTGGTCTACTCGGGCTCCGGCCGCAAGCCGACCGGCGTCTACAACCTCTCGCTCCGCGGCGCCTATCTGGAAACCCCGCGCCCGACCGGCAGCGGCGCCAACATCAAAGTCGAGTTCCTCCTGGAAGATGGCCCTGTCGTCCTCCAGGCCGAGGTCATCAGCACCAACGTGCCGGGCAACCTGCGCAAGGCCAACCGCCCCATCGGGATGGGCATCCGCTTTACCGAAGTCGGCGATGAGGAAGAAGAAAGCCTCGAGAAGTACATCCTCCTCCGCGCAGGCATCTACGACCTCTAGACACGCGAGCGAGCATGCTCACCAGCGGAAGCGGGTCAGGTCGATTTTGCCGGCGGCCGAGAAGACGACTCCTTCGGCTTCGAGGATTGCGCGTTGGAGAGGCTCGGTGCCGGGGACGGAGCGGGCGCTCACTTCGCCTCGGGCGTTCACGACGCGCTGCCAGGGGACGGTCGAACCGTGGGGTAGGGCGTGCAGGGCGTACCCGACCTGGCGAGCCTGGCGGGGGAGATCGGCCAACTCGGCGATCTGACCGTAGGTCGCAACGCGGCCCCGGGGGATGCGCCGCACCACTCGGTAGATCTTCTTGTAGTTGCCGGCGCCCACGGCTGGGCAGGCTATCCCAACCGCTGCTTCAGCGCGTCCAGGATCTCGCCGTCTTCGGGGTATCGACCGGCCTCGTGCTTGGAGAAGATCCGCTCGCCATCGGCGACCACGTCATAGATGCCGCCAGCGCCCTCATGAAGCTCCGCCTCGATTCCGAGTTCGTCCTGCAATGCGGCCGCCAGACTGGTGGCCCGGGGCAGGTAGTTTCAAACCCCGCAGTAGGTGATCTCGACCTTCATCGCATCCTCCTGTTGGCGTTCACGCATCGACCAGCGCAGAGACCCGGGCAGTATGCTCCATCAGCGCAGTGCGGGATTCCATGACTTCGGCGACTTCCGGCCCGACCGCCCGACGCACACCCTCGAGGAAAGACCAGACCGCCAAGTCTGCGCGCCCGGGGACATCCGAGTAGAAGAACGGACGCCCGCCCAGGAAGTTCACCAGATCGTCCAACCGCTGGGCAAACTCGCCGGCCAGGCCCGGCCGCGACGGCGGCCCGCCGTCTTCCGAGTCCACCAGGCCGCGCAGATAGTGGGTCCAATAGAAGGTGAACGCCGATTCCGCCCACTCCTCGAGACGGCGCTGGCTCTGGGCCACCTTCGGCTCCGATGCCACGAGAGGCGGTTCGGGAAATCGCTCTTCGAGAAAATCGAGGATACGAGCCGAGTCATGCACCCGCTCACCGTCCACTTCGATCAACGGCAGCAGACCCGTCTCGGGATTCCAGCGCCGGTAGTCTTCCGGGCTCTGCGGCTCGATGAATTCGTAGGGCAGCTTCTTTAGCGCGAGCGCCGCCAGCACCTTGCGAGTGAAAGGTGCGGTGATGGGTCCGTATAAGACGATCTTGGTCATGCGCGGCGAAGGCTAGCAGTTCGCTCGGGCCGCGTTCTCAACCAGCAAGGGCAAGGCGTTCCAGACCATCAGAAGGGATCTCGAGGGCCAGGTTGATCAGGTTGTAGTAGTTCTCGAGAGCGCAGACCGCAGTGATCTCCGCGATCTCGCGTTCGCTCCAATGCTTGCGCAGCTGTTCGAAGACCGCGTCGTCGACACATCGGTCGCTCATCGCCTCGGCGTAGGCCAGTGCCGCACGCTCCGCGTCATCGAAGACTTCGCTCTCCTGCCAGCACGCCAGGGCATCGAAGCGCTCGATCCCCATGGCCTGGCGGATCGCAAAGGCGCGCGCAATGTCCGCGCAGAATTCGCAGCCATTGCGCAGCGCGATCTGGGTTTGCAACAGCAACGCCAACTCCCTCGACATGGCCAAGCTGTTCGTCAAGCGAAGGTTCGCCCAGGCCACATTCCACATTCGTGGCACCCGGTTGTAGAGCACCTGTGCCGGCGTGATGGCCTGGCCCAGCACACGCCGCATGCCGAGGGACATCACGCGTCCCAGAAAAGAAGAAGGTCGCGGGATCGGTTCGAGTCTCATCGGATGGCTCCTTGCTCTGTGGCGCAGGCACCAAGCCGCGCAATACCTTCACGCACGTCCCCCTCGCCCACGGCGCCAACGGCCAACAGCAGGTTGCGCCGCAGCGCAGTGCCGATGTTGTCGCCAGTTGCGAAGCCCGCGCCGTGGAGTGCCAGTACATCCGCCTTGCGCGCGCTGCGAACCAGGGTGCGCGCATCGAAACCGTCGGGGAGGGTCATCCACAAACCACCGCCACCTGCCGGCCTGCGAACGAGGGTCCCCTCGGGCATGCACTGCGCGATCGCCTCCAACCCCGCGTCCACTCGCAGGGAGATCTCCTGTCTCACCCGACGCACATGGCGCGCAAAACCTTCGCTGCGGATCCACTCCGCCAGCACGGCTTGCTCGAGGGCTGGCGTCGTGAACGCACTGCTCAGCTTGGCCGTGGCAAGCCGATCAAGGAGCGGTGCCGGGGCTACCACGTAGCCGAGGCGCAACGCCGGGAAGATCGCTTTCGAGAACGTGCCCACATAAATCACCTGCTCGGCCCGATCCGCGGTCTTCAGGGCGGGGCGCACCGGATCGTCGAGACGCAGCTCTCCGTCGTAGTCGTCCTCCAGGATCGGCACGTGGGCCGCCGCCGAAAGCTCGAGCAGATGCGCGCGGCGCTCGTCCGAGAGCACGACGCCGGTCGGCAGCTGAACCGCTGGCGTGGTGTAGATGAGCTTCAGGCGACCGTGGCCGAGCACCCGAGCCAGGTCGTCGGTGACAAGCCCGTTCTCGTCTACGGCGATCGGAATGCGGTGGGCCCGAGCCGCGCGGAACGCGAAATCCGCTCCGAAGTAGCCCGGGGTCTCCAGCGCAACCGCGTCGCCCGGATCGATCAGCACCCGGGCCACCAGGTCGAGAGCTTGCTGGGCGCCGGCGACCACCACGACCTCGTCCGCCTCGCAGCGCACTCCGCGTGCCACCAGCGCGCGCGCAATCGCCTCTCGCAGCGGAGGCCAGCCGCGTGGGTCGAGATGATTCGCCAATTCGGCGCCCTCGTTCTCGAGCACGCGACCGAACAGGCGACGCAGCTCACCCAGCGGTAGAAGCTCCGGCGCGACCCGGCCTGGCCGGAAATCAAAGGCTGTGGGTGCGGGCTCTCGCGGGAGGTGGGCGGGCAAGGCGCGAGCCGGCCCCGAGAAAAGGCTCTCCCAGACGAAGCTGCGGCCGCCGGCGCTTCGCCCGGCGTGCTCGGCCGGAATGGGAGCCTCATCCATCACGAACGTGCCCTGGCCTACCCGCGCCCGGAGCCGATCCCGATCGATCAGGGTCTGGTAGGCCTGATTCACCGTGTTGCGCGCCAGCCCGAGCGAAGCCGCCAGATCTCGGCTGGCCGGCAGCCGCTCGCCGGGCTGCAGCCGACCGCTCGCGATCAAGCGGCCGAGATGATCGGCCAGCTGGAGGTAGACCGGCTCCGAGGCATCGCGATCCGGCGAGAAGGGCAGTTCGTGCACCCGATGAAGATAGGAGGTGCCAATCTTCGTTACTAGAGCCAATATGGCTCTTCGCTGGGGCACCAATCAGTCGACGCTCCTCGTTCGCCTCCAGCTCAACCGTTACCTTCCGCGGCTTCCCGAGATGAGGCCCCCGATGCGACTGCTCAGCGCGCTCCTCTTCGTCACGCTCGTCCTGGCCGGCCCGGCCCATGTGGACGCCGAGATGATCGACGGCATCGCGGCCCAGGTGGGCTCCGAAATCGTCCTGGTTTCCGACATCATGCAGGCAGCCGGCCCGGCCGAGAGCCGTATCCGAGAAGACGGCGGCGGCAACAAGGACGTCGCGATGCTCCACCTCGAGATTCTCGAGCACATGATCGAGCGGGCACTCGTCCGCCAGATCGTGAAGCGCGCCGAGCTCTCGGCAAGCGATGGCGAGGTGGACGCGTCGATCGCCGACATCGCGCGGGAAAATCAGCTCACGGTCGAAGAGCTTCGCGCGAGTGTCGATGCCCAGGGAATGCCTTTCGAGGTCTACCGGGAGCGGATCCGCGGAGAGATCGAACATCAGAAGGTCATGAGCGGAATGGTCGCCTCGAAAGTGCGGCTCGGAGAGGCTGAGATCCGCGAGGTCTACGACCAGGAGTTCACCGACCAGCCTGTCGGCGGTGAAGAGTTCTATCTGCGTCAGCTCATGGTGGCCTTCCCCGACGACCAGAAGAATGCACGAACGACCGCCTGCATGCGGGTCGGCGCTGCGCGAGCACGCATTCAAAGCGGGGAAAGTTTTCGGGATGTCGCCAGTGAAGTGTCCGAGGTGAATCCCGAAGTCGGAGGAACCATCGGCTGGCTCCACGAAGGCGAAGTCGCAGCATGGATGTTGGAAGCGATCGGAAACCTCGAGCCTGGTGATGTCAGCGATGTGGTCGAGGCACCTTTCGGTTGCAACTTGATCGAGGTCGTCGAGCGACGACCCTTCGAGAAGATCACCTGGGAGCAGGCGCGGAAGCCGCTCGAGGCTCAGCTCTTCGAGCAGCGCATGGCCGAGGAATACAAGAATTTCATCGAGCGCATCCGCGAGCAGACCTACATCGAGCGCAAGGGCATGTTCGCGGATTCCGCAGATCTCGATTTCGGCCAGGGCAGCGGATCGCTTTGAGTTCCCCCCGCATCGCCGTCCGAGGCGCGCGGGAGCACAATCTTCGGGACGTGGATGTCGACATCCCCCGGGATCGTCTCGTCGTGATCACGGGGCTCTCGGGCTCCGGCAAGTCTTCGCTGGCCTTCGACACCTTGTACGCGGAGGGCCAGCGACGCTACGTCGAGAGCCTCTCCGCCTACGCTCGTCAGTTCCTCGACCAGATGGCCAAGCCAGATGTCGATTCCATCGATGGCCTCTCACCCGCGATCTCCATCGAGCAACGCGGCATCACGCGCAGCCCGCGTTCCACGGTCGGAACGATCACCGAGCTCTCCGACTATCTGCGCCTGCTCTACGCCCGGATCGGGCGCCCCCATTGCTGGAGCTGCGACAAGCCCATCACCCAGCAATCCGTTCAGCAGATGACCGACCGGGTGCTCGGGCTCGGCGAAGGTGCAAAGGTCTCGCTGCTCGCACCGGTCATTCGCGGGCGCAAGGGCGCCTACAAGAAAGAGCTGGCCCGTTTCGCAGAGCAGGGTTTCGTGCGTGCGCGCATCGATGGCGAGATGCGCGATCTTTCAGAGCCGATCCAACTCGCCCGCCAGCAAAGCCATGAGATCGATCTCGTGATCGACCGGGTGGTAGTCAAGGAAGCCGCGCGAGCACGCATCGCAGATTCGCTCGAAACCGCGCTGCGCATGGCAGACGGTCTGGCCAAGATCGAGTGCGGTGATACCTGCGAGCTGCTGAGCCAGGCCAACGCCTGCATCGATTGTGGGGTTTCCTATCCGGAGCTCGCGCCGCGGCTCTTCTCGTTCAACAGCCCGGCCGGCGCTTGCCCGCGCTGCGGTGGGCTCGGCACCTGCGACGAACTCGACCCGGAGAAGATCATCCCGGACCCGAGCCGGAGCCTGGCCGATGGCGCCATCGCAGCATGGGGCGGCAAGCGCATGGGCCGCTACTACAAACGCCTGCTCGAGGGTGTTGCCACTCATCTGGACATCAATCTGGAAACCCCATGGGAAGAACTCCCGAAGCGTACGCGAAAGGCCATCTTGCACGGCACGGGCAAAGCAGAGATCCCGTTCCGCTTTCGCCGGCGCCAGACCATTCAGCGCCGCTTCGACGGTGTGATCGGCGAGCTCGAGCGCCGCAGACGCGATGGCGAGACCAGCCATGACGATCTCGCGAAGTACACACGCCCGGGGCCGTGCCCCGAATGCGACGGTGCCCGGATCGGCCGGGCCGCTCGGCACGTTCGGCTCGGAGAGCCGGGCCTCGCCATCCACGAGCTTCAAGCGCGCGGAATCGCAGAGGTCGCGGATTTCCTCGAGAAGCTCGAACTCGGTGCCACCCAGCGGGCCGTCGCCGATCTCGTCCTCCAGGAGATCCGCGAGCGCTTGACCTTCCTGATCGACGTCGGCGTTTCGTACCTCACGCTCGACCGGGCCAGCACGACACTCTCCGGCGGCGAGAGCCAGCGCATCCGGCTCGCCACCCAGGTTGGCTCTCATTTGTTAGGCGTACTCTACATCCTGGATGAGCCCTCGATCGGCCTGCATCCCCGGGACAACGAGCGTCTGCTCGCGAGCCTCATCAAGTTGCGCGACGCTGGCAACACGGTGCTGGTGGTCGAGCACGACGAGGCGACGATCCGGCTGGCGGATTGGGTCATCGACATGGGGCCCGGGGCCGGCGTGCACGGGGGTGAACTGACCGCCGAAGGCACACCGGATGAGATCGAGGCCAACCCGTACTCGCTGACTGGAGCCTACCTTTCGGGCCGGCGCTGCATTCCGCGCCGGGAGCCGCGCAGCCTGGAAGACGCGCCGCGCTTGCGGCTGCTCGGCTGCACTCAACACAATCTCCAGAGCGTCGATCTCGAGCTTCCCCTCGGTCGCTTCACAGTCGTCACGGGCGTTTCCGGTTCGGGTAAATCCACATTGATCAGCGACACCCTGCACCGGGCATTGGCGCGCACGCTCCACCGGGCCGAAGCCATTCCCGGCGCCTTCGAGCGGATCGAAGGCGTGGATGCGCTGGACAAGGTGACACTGATCGACCAGAACCCGATCGGGCGTACTCCGCGCAGCAATCCGGTCACCTACACCGGTGCCTTCGATGGCATCCGCCAGCTCTTCAGTCAGGTACCCGAAGCCAGGGTGCGGGGCTTTGGGCCGGGCAGGTTCTCATTCAACGTGAAGGGCGGCCGCTGCGAAGCCTGTCAGGGTGACGGCCTGATCCGGGTCGAGATGCACTTCCTGCCGGACTTGTTTGCGGAATGCGAAGTCTGCCGCGGCCGCCGTTACAACCGTGAGACTCTCGAGATCACCTACAAGGGCAAGAGCATCGCGGATGTGCTCGAGATGAGCGTCGAGGAGGCGCTCTCGTTCATGGAAAACGTGCCGCGGGTGCTGCGGCCCCTGCGTACCATGGCCGATGTCGGCCTCGGCTACGTGCATCTGGGTCAGCCGGCCACGACGCTTTCCGGCGGTGAAGCCCAACGCATCAAGCTCTCCCGCGAGCTGGCCCGGCGCAGCACCGGACGAACCTTGTACCTGCTCGACGAACCGACGACGGGCCTCCACTTTGCCGACGTCGAGCGGTTGCTCGCGGTCCTTCACGAGCTGGCGCTGCGTGGCAACACGGTCGTCGTGATCGAGCATCACCTCGACGTCATCAAGACAGCCGACCACGTCATCGACCTGGGCCCCGAAGGCGGAGCCGAGGGCGGTCGGATCGTCGCCCAGGGTACGCCCGCGGAGGTGGCGGCCGCCCCGGAGAGCCACACCGGTCGTGCGCTGCGGAGCGTTCTGCAGTGAACTCCCCCGAAGACCCCGAGGCCTTCCCCAGCCCGGCGGTCGCGATGGCGCTCACGTTGGCAGCCCTGATGGTGATGCTGCTCGTGCTGACGCCGCTCTTCACCGCTGGCCACATCGTCGCCGGGCTCGCCGCCGGCATGGTCGTGGGGTTTGGCGGCGTCGGAAGCCTGGCAGCCCGGCGGGTGCCCGCGCCTGCAGAGCTACGCCTTGGCCTGTGCGGCGTCCCGCCGAAACGACTCCTGCTCGTGCTGATGCTGACGCCACTCGTTCTTTGGCTCTCCGAACTCGAGAACATCGTGGCCCTTGGGCTCGAACGGCCTGAACCGGCACCGCTTCCCGAGCCCAGCTCCAATGGCGCCGGCGAAGGCCTGCGCTCCCTCCAGATCGCACTCTTCATCATTCTGCTCCGGCCGGTCGTAGAAGAATTCTTCTTCCGCGGCGTCATCCAGCAGGGCGTGGTGGCACATCTTGGCCCGCGCGGCGGTGTGTTGCTGAGCACGCTGCTCTTCGCCCTCGCGCGCACACTCACCGGCCCGACGAACGAGTACGGCGCCCTCGTCATCATCCTTCAGATGCTCGTTCTCGGCGGAATCCTCGGCGGCCTGCGCCTGGCAACCGGCTCCCTGCTGCCCGGCATCCTCCTCCAAGGTCTGATGAACAGCGTGGAACTCGTAGCCCTCTACCTCGCAGAAGACTTCCCGATCCAAGGCTTCACCACCCTCGATGGCCACACCCACCCAGCCCTGCTGGCAGCCTCCGGACTCCTCATCGCCTGGGCCATCTCAAGAATGCACCGCCTGAACAAGTCAATTGTAAACCCCGTCCCCGCTCGTTGAATTATTCGTCTCGGGCCAGGCGGATTCCGCTGAATTGCCAGCGGGCGTCCGGGTAGAAGAAGTTGCGGTAGGTCGGCCGGAGGTGGGCGTTCGGCGTTGCGCAGGAGCCACCGCGAAGCACCAGCTGGTTGACCATGAACTTGCCGTTGTACTCGCCCAGGGCTCCGGCGGCGGCCTGGTAGCCGGGGTAAGGTGCGTAGGCGCTGGAGGTCCACTCCCAGGTATCCCCGAAGAGCTGGCGCGGGCCGTCGGCGGGCTCGCCCATCGATGCGGGCGCCGGATGGAAACGGGCGTTCTCGACGAAGTTCCCCTTCATCGGCAACGGCGCTGCAACCACCTCCCACTCGTGTTCCGTGGGCAGGCGCGCTCCGGCCCAACGGGCGTAGGCGTCGGCTTCGTAGGCGCTCACATGCGTGACGGGCTCACTCGAGCAAAGCGCACGGGGCCCGCCTAACGTTTGAATGCGCCGTTCTCCATCCTCGTCGAACC
Organism: Deltaproteobacteria bacterium; assembly: GCA_019312665.1. GTDB lineage: Bacteria > Myxococcota_A > UBA9160 > UBA9160 > UBA6930. Next base: position 16,472 of record JAFDCZ010000014.1, read on the forward strand.
AGTAGAGAGGCGCGCGCCACCCGCGCTCATTCACTTTCGCCCAGCCGTCGGATAGCCAATGCTCTGGACGCCGGTAGCCACCGTCTTCGATGAATCCGAGGAATTCGCCGTTCGTCACCAGACGAGAGCCGAGCTTCGCCTCGCGCAACAGGACGTCATGGCGCGGCCCCTCATTGTCGAACGCAAACCCGGGGCCCGCGTCGCCGACCTGATGAATGCCGCCCGGAACGGAATGCCAACTCAACCGTTCGATCGGGGCTTCGCACGCGACCTCGAGATCGTCGCGGTAGGCGGGATGGCCGGGATTGCGCGCGAGCAGGTGTTTCACATCGCTGAGAATCAGCTCCTGATGTTGCTGCTCGTGTTGGAGGCCGACCTCGACCACGGCCCGCCCCGGGGCACCTAGCGCACCCGCTTCGAGCACACGCAGCATTGCCGCGTCTACGTGCTCCCGGTAGGCCATCACCTCGGCGAGCCCCGGCCGGGTGACGAGCCCCCGCTCCGGGCGAAAGAACTGATCCCCCACCGCGTTGTAGTAGGAGTTGAAGAGCACACGGAAACGCGGATTGAAGGGCCTGAAATCCCCGCCACGCGGCTCGAGCACGAAGGTTTCGAAGAACCAGCTCGTATGGGCCAGATGCCACTTCACCGGGCTCGCGTCCGACATCGATTGCGGGGTGCAATCCTCCGGCGAAAGAGGAGCGACGAGCGCCCCGGTCGCCTCTCGGATCGTCAGATAGCGATGGGCCAGATCGGCCTCGGCAGTTTGGATGTGCTCCGGCATGGTCTGGGAGTCTACCTCAAGAGGCCGAGACGCTCGGAAACGATCTGTTGCAGAGAAGCAGCGACTGCCTCTTCCTGTCCGCTTGCATCGACCCGTACGAAGAACGGAAAAGCGAAGGAGCGATAGATCTTGGCCACCGCCTGGAGACGCTCCTGGTCTTCGAACACCGGTTCAGCTGGAGCACCGCGAGAGGCGACGCGATCGAGACCCGCTTCGGGCGCGAGATCGAGCAGCAGCACCAGATCCGGTGTCGGAAATTCCGCCTCGCTCTCTCTCAAGATGCGCTCGGGGTCCAATCCCCGCGCGCCTTGATAGGCAGCTGAAGAAAAGTAGTAGCGATCACATACCACGATCTGGCCAGCCGCCAGCGCGGGCTCGATCACGTCGTGCACGTGCAGGCGGCGCTGCTCCTGAAACCAGGCCAGCTCCTGCTCGGCGCTCACACGCTCGCCGCTGCGAGCCATTTCGCGTATGCGCCGCCCGGCTTCACAATCATGCGGCTCGCGGGTCGACACCACCGTGTGTCCGCCGGCCCCGAGCCAGCGGACCATGCGAGCCACCTGGGTCGACTTGCCGCTGCCATCGACCCCTTCGAAGACGATGAATAGACCGCGCGCACGGGTGTTCACGTCACGTCTCCGGGATGAGGTTCACGACGATCGCCGAGCGCGCCTCGTCGGGTTCCGCAACTCCGTGTCGTTGTTCGCTTTTCGATGCAAACGTGCACCGGCAGAGAGTGGCACGTGGATTGCGATTACGAAATGGCATGACGCTTCACGGCGTCAGCCCGCAAGCATCCCTCGACGGGACCGGGGATCACGCGGGCAGAAGCCTCCGGGCGGGCGCTCGGTTGCGGCTCGGGGAATCAACACGGGGTGAGCCCCGCGTCGCTGCTCCCACCCGGAGGCTTCACTTCCGCCCCTGAAAAGACGAACGGCCCGGCAGCGCGAAGCTACCGGGCCGTCCTTCAGGCGATGAGCGCCGGAACTATTGGATCTTGCCCTGGAGCAGGAAGCCAATCACGAGGCCGTAGATCGCGATCGACTCGATCAGGACCATGCCCAGGATGAAGTTGGTGAACATCGCTCCGGCTGCACCCGGGTTGCGGGCGATGCCCGCGGTGGTGTTGCCGGCGGTCAGGCCCTGGCCGATGCCGCAGCCGAGGCCTGCGAAACCGATTGCGATTCCGGCGCCGAGGGCGTAGCCCCAGCTGGCATCGCTGCCGCCGCTGGCGCCTTCTGCGAACGCCGCCATGGGCACGAGGTAGACGACGAGCGTCCAGAGAAGAAGGTTGCCGAACTTACGCATTGGGAAGGATCTCCTTGGTGAGAGCTAGTGGGCCTCTTCGAGGGCCAAGCCGATGTAAATCATCGAAAGCATCGCGAACACATAGGCCTGGAGGAACGCGACGAGCACGCCCAAGCCCATGAAAATGGCCGGTACGACGACCGGAACGAGGCCGAGCCAGACCGCGACCACCGTGTGGTCGGCGAACATGTTCGCCAGCAGCCGCACCGCCAGCGTGAAGACCCGTGAGAGATGCGAGAGCAGCTCGATGGGCGCGTAGAGCGGTGCCATCAGTCTCAAGTGGTAGGTCTTCTCGCCTAGCTTGAGGTCATACAGGCTGGGTCCGAGGAAGTGGTTCACATAGGCCCAGCCGTGCTCTTTGATTCCGACGTACTGGTGGATCACGAACGAGATGATCGCCCATGCCCAGGTGGTCCCCGCGCTGCTGGTGGCGCCATCAAGGGTGGGAATCAAACCGATCAGGTTCGAGAACAGGATGAACAGGAAGAGCGTCCCGATGAAGGGGAAGTACTTCCGCCAGTTGGGGCCCATGTTGTCCTGCGCGAGGCCCGAGAGCATCTCGACCAGCAACTCGATGACGTTGCGAAGGGTAAAGCCCTCGTCGGGAATCACGCCGCCGTTGGCGGAGGCGAGCTTGGAGCGAATCATCACACCGGTCAGCAGCAGCAGGCTGCCGGCGAAGAGCGAAGACCAGATCACCCACGGAACGTGGGTCGCGTGCTCGAGGCCATGGAAGACGTTCACGAAATCTCGTCCTCTTCTTCATCCGCCGGCACGTTCTCATGGGCCAGCCAGGGGTTCCAGATATCCCATGCCGGATCGTCGTCGGGCAGGGCGGGGGCGTTCGGATCGATCGGCGGCCGGGCCCGCCAGGCGGCAATCACCACCGCGGGCATGATCAGCGAGAGCCCGACCACCAGGCCCGCCGGGTGCAGGCCCTCGCGAATCGCGAAGAACAACACCCCAGCCAGCAGCATGAAGCGCAAACCAAATGCTCCCACGGCAGGCCCTGCGCCGGAAACACCCTCGGCTCCCATCCCGAAGATTCGATGACAGGAGCTGTAGAGCGAGCGGAAGTTCATGAGCTCGAGGCTGGCGCCCAGCGCAAGAGCAAACGCGAAGCGCGGAGACACCCAGGCGTAGGACGCCGCGGCTGCGCCCGCGGAGAACGCGAGATTCCAGCCGAGCACGGAGCCTTGCTGCAGGGTGTCAGTCGGGTGAGTCATCATCATCGTCGTCGTCGTTGCCCAGGGTCATCCAGGCCGCCTGGTCGCCGTCGTTGTGCGAGGCCAGCCAAGCAGCTGAGTCTTCATCTTGTTGCGGTGCGGCGAGCCCTTCGGCCTCGACCATCTTTCGGAGCCGGAACAGGTTCCGAACGAATACGCTGAATCCCAAACCCAGACCGATCATCACAAGCCAGGGATCCGTCCCGAGCCAGCGATCCAACGCCCAGCCGATGACCCCACCGATGGGGATGGCGAAAACGGCCTCGCTGGCGCGGGCCATCGCGCGGCTGCCCCCACCGGGGAGGCTTCCGTCGGACCCGTCGTCTCGACCGTCCTGGCCATGCTGGCCGAACTGATCCTGCTTCACGATCTGTACCTGCCTCCGGAGAACTGGCCGAGCCGACCCCGGTAGGGAAGCGGCGCGGATCCTAGCCGATGGCCCGGAGCCCCTCAACGCACCCGAGCGGCCTTTCCGAACGCAATTTCAGCCGCTTGGAGGGTCTTGCGAAGCTCCCTGGGGCGATGCGTCAGGGAGACGAAGGCCGCCTCGAAGGGAGAGGGCGCCAGATAGACCCCTTGCTCCAGCAGGCTGTTGAAAAAGACCTGGAAGCGGGCCTCGTGAGCCTTCTTGGCGTCTTCGAAGTTTCGGACCGGACCGGGGTGGAAGAAGAAACCGAACATTCCGCCGACCGCGGTGGTGGTGAACTCGATATCCGCCGCCCTGGCGCGCTCGGCCAGGCCTTCGGTCAGGAAGGCAGTCTTCTCAGACAGGGCGTCATACACGCCGGGCTCGGCCAGCCTCCGCAGGGTCTCCCGCCCTGCGGCCACGGCCAGCGGATTTCCCGAGAGCGTTCCCGCCTGGTAGACCGGCCCTGCAGGAGCGATCTCCTGCATCAGATCTTTTCGCCCACCGTAGGCCGCGGCGGGCAAGCCTCCGCCGACCACCTTGCCGAAGGTCGTGAGATCCGGCTTCACTTTGTAGCGGCACTGGGCCCCGCCCCAGGCGACCCGGAAACCGGTCATCACCTCGTCAAAGACGAGCAGCGCGCCGTGCCGATCGCAGAGATCCCGCAGGCCCTGCAGGAAGCCCGGAAGCGGTGGCACGCAGCCCATGTTGCCGGCCACCGGCTCGACCAACACGCAGGCGAGCTCCTTGCCGTGGTGCTTGAAAGCCGCTGCCACCGAGGAGAGATCGTTGAAAGCCGCCTGAATGGTGAGCTTCACGAACTCTTCCGGCACACCGGGAGAGCCCGGAATACCGAGGGTGGCCACGCCGGAACCGGCACCGACCAGCAGCGCATCCGAATGGCCGTGGTAGCAGCCCGCAAACTTCAGGATCTTCTTTCGGCCCGTCACGGCCCGCGCCAGGCGGATCGCGCTCATCGTGGCTTCCGTGCCCGACGAAACGAAGCGCACCTGCTGCACACTGGGCACGGCCTGACAGACCTGCTCTGCGATCTCGACCTCGCCCTCGGTCGGCGCTCCAAAGCTCGTGCCGGCGGAGGCCGCCTGCTTGATCGCCCGTACCACCCGCGCATCCGCATGGCCGAGGATCAGCGGGCCCCAGGAACCGACGAAATCGATGTAGCGATTGCCGTCCACATCGGTGACATAGGGACCCTTGCCGGAGGCGATGAACGGCGGCGTTCCGCCGACCGCGCCATAGGCCCGAACCGGGCTGTTCACCCCGCCAGGGATCGAACGCTTGGCGCGGCGGAAGAGTGCCTTCGAGCGAGAGAGGTCCAGGCCTTTGGGGGGCATGGGCGGGTTTTTAGCCGGCGTCGCGGCAGAGGCAAGGCCAAGCATCCCCGCGGGGATTTCCGTCGTCCCCGGCTCAGCCGTCAACGACCGATCCGGTACTTCCCGAGCCGAGACGGAAGGGTGGCGTGCGCCAACGACGCGTCATGCGCGAAGATCCGAAGGCGCCACACGCGATGGGGGCGGCCCGACCCTTCTCCGAGGCGATCCGACGCAAACCGACCCGCCCACGCCCGTAGTTGGGTCGCGCTCTCCAGTCCTCCGCCGGCCACGACGACTCTCGTGGGGAAAGTTGCTCCGGCGCGTCTTCGCGGTCGATGCCTTTGCTTGCCCTCGGTGTGGATCCCGCATGCGCCTGCTCGCCGCCATCGAGTCGGAGGAAGCGATTGGCGCCATCCTGGGCTGCCTCGGCCTCCCGGCTCGCGCTCCACCCCTGGCCCCCGCCAGGTCCGAACCCGCAGACGGCGCCCTCGACTTCGTCGATCTCCCGATCATCCAGAGATAGCGAGCCGCTCCCAAGCGCAGCCGGCTCCGCGATCCCGCAGCCATCCCGCAACGCCACCGCTGCGCCCGGCGGCCGACGCATCATGAGCGACACCCCACCCCGCGCTGGAATCCCCGCCAATGGGTTGCACCCTTGGCGATGAACCTCGATCTCCCCGGGGGTACTTGTTAAGTGATCCCCTTATCGGACATGGAATCCCCTGTTGGAACTCCTATCTCCCGCCGAACGAGTAGCCCTTTGCACACCACCGCCCAAGAACGACACCTCGGCGTAGCCTGGGCGCTCGCGGCCTCCCTCCTGGTCGCAGGCTTGGCCGTTCCGTAGAAGCTCGCCTCAGAAGTCGGTGAGAACGGTCCCAACACTCTTCTACTGCTCGCCACCGCCGCACTCCTCAGTACGGCCCTGTCCCTTTGGCAGTCCACACGAAGGACCGGCTCCCTTCACCGCCCCACGAGCTTCGACATTCGTCTCGCCGCCGGTCTCGCCGTACTGCCCCTGGCGGGCGACCTGTGTAGCGCCGAGGCCATTCGCAGCCTCTCCCCCGCCGTCATCACCGTCGTCCTACGCAGCGAGGCAGTCCTGGCAGCGGTGCTGGCCTGGCCGCTGATCGGGGAGCGCGTCGAGCGCCGCTTCTAGTTCGGCGCCGCCATCACCGTGGTGGATCTGCAGCTGCAGCAGGCCCCGGCGCTTGGCAGGATCTGGCTTCCGTCGGCCTTCAGTCGGCGTCGAATCCCGGCCTGGCGTGGGCACTGTTTGCAGCCTTGTTCTTCAGCACCATGGCCGTCGTGACGCGCAAGTACATCCACCGCATGGATCCGGTCGCGGTCTATGGCGTGCCCGAGGCACTCCGCGACATTTCGCGCGAGCGGCTCTTCTACACGAGCGTTGCGGCCTTCTGCGGTCCCTTCGCCGGATGACTGTGCATGATGATCGCGTCACGCCACCTGGAAATTCGCTTCGTCACCTTGTGCCTGCTGCTGTCGCCGATCTTCACCCTTGGACTCGCGTGGGTGGTGATGGACGACCTGCCCACTGGGCGCGAGATGCTGGGTGGCGCCGTCATGTTGGTGGGCATCGCCATTCCGGTAGCCGGGGCACTCCGCACGAAGCGCCTGGGGGGTACACAGCCCTGACGGGCGGCCACGGCGTCCCCTTGGCCATTGACGGCCCAGCGGGAGCGAGTCGATACTGTTCCCACGCAGTCATCCTTTCTCGCAGACTGAGGTCCAGAATGATCCAGAGTTGCACCCGCAAACGAGCCGGCGACGTCGTTCGAACCGGCTTCCAGTGTCTCACCATCGTCGCTCTGATCACATTGGGTGCCGCACAGGTCAGTGCTCGGCCTCCCCAGTGCACTTCCGATCGAGACTGCGCGCACCTGCGGAACACCATCTGTGGAGAGGCGGGGCAATGCGTCGGGCGTCGCCCGGCCGGCCGCGAGACCACCAAGACTTCCGCTTCCGCCTGCATAGGGACGACGTGCGCACGCGGCTCGTTCTGCGAAGACCAGTCTGGCCGCGCGGTCTGCGTCGACCCCTGCAAACCGAATCTCTGTGTGAATGGCGGCAGCTGCAAGGGAAAGGCTGCTCGAACCGCAGTCTGTTCGTGCCCTGCGGGATGGACGGGCAAACACTGCGATCAGAACATCGACGAGTGCCTGAAATCTCCGTGTCAGCACGGCGTCTGTGAGGACGACCAGGGCGGCTACGAATGCGTCTGCGAACAGGGCTGGGCGGGCAGCGCCTGCGATCAGAACACCAACGACTGTGTGACTGATCCATGCCAGAACGGCGCCGCCTGCGTCGACGGGAACGATGAGTATTCATGCGCGTGCACCGACGGCTGGACGGGCCAGAATTGCGACATACAGGCCCCCTGAATCGACGCTGCCAACGAGGAGATCGACGCTTTGCCCAATGGGTTGCGCCCTTGGCGATGAACCTCGATCTCCCCGGGGGTACTGGTCAAGTGATCCCCTTATCGGACATGGAATTCCCTGTTGGAACTCCCATCCCCCAGCGCGCTCGCGAAGCGTCGATCAATCTCCGGTTGCTTGCTCCACCCGCTTCAGGTGAGTCCGTTCGCCTTGCGACGCCGGCTTCGGCGCTTCGCCAAGCTCCACAGCGGGAGCAGAAGCGCAATCTCCGCGCCGAGGCCACACCGCGTCTGCTGCTGCAGCGGCGGGAGGAAGATCGCCGGCGGATAGTCGGGCAAGGCGGGGCCGAAGGAGCGGGTGGGTGTGGTCGCAGCTCCTGGGTTTCCGAGCGACGCATGGTGGGCTTCGGCCGAGGTGTCGATGGCGAGGCTGCCCGTCGCCTGGTCGAAACGCCAGTAGCCCTGGAGGCCGACCATCGACCACGAGGGGAGGGTCCGCTCGTAGAACTTGGAGATCGTATGCGGTGCCCGCCAGGCATTCCACACCCGCACCTCGTCGATCACGCCGTGGAACCACTGGTTGTTCCCCGTGTTCTGGCGCCCGCCGATCCACAGCTCGTTCAAGTTGGTGTGGAAATCGCCGATCAGGCCGCTGGCGGGAATGCTGTCGACCTCCACGCCGTTCTCGTAGATCTGCACCGAGCCTGGGCTTCCGTCTCGGTAGGCGAGTGCGACATGGGTCCAGATGCGCTCGGGCGCGCTCGCCGCCGTCGGGACGGTGCTCCAGCCGAGGCTGGTTCCGGCAAGCGAGAATGCGATCGTTCCGTCTGTCAGACGGGTGAGAGCGTACTCGCCCTCCTTGTTGACGATCACGCCACCGCCCGAACCCCCGGGGCCGCGCGGGTAGACCCACGCTTCGATCACCAGAAAGTTGCTCATTTCGAGTGCGGTCAGCATCGCGGGATCCGTGACGGTCAGGCGGTCGTTGAGACCGTCGAAGTACATGGCACCACCTTCTCGCAGGCGGTCCTCGCTGCGGCGGTACGGCGCGAAGCTGGTTCCGAGCGCCGTGAGGGAGAGGTCATGGGCGTAGGAGCTGCCATCGAGCACGGTATCGCCACCGCCAGCATCGAAGCTCCACCAGCCTCGCAGGTCGGGATCCGCACCGTCCGGGACGCCGCTTGCGCCTTCTCGCACCTGTTGCGCCGTACGCGCACTCGCCCAGATCCTCACGTCGGCGATCTTGCCCGCGAAGCGCTCGTTGGTGATCTCGCGGCCGCCGATGCGGAGATCGTTGGCGGCGGTATGCGCGTCTCCGATGGCGCCACTCGCGGAGCGGCTGTGGACCGCGAGCCCGTTCACGTACATCGTCGCGGTGGTCTGGGCCTGATCGTACACGAAGGCGACGTGGGTCCACTGGAGCAGCGGCGGATGGAAGCCACTGCCGACCCAGGCCCAGTTCGGCGACGAGATGGCCAGCGCCCAGGAGAGCTCGCCCGCGATCAGCCCGAACTCGTACTCGCCCTCCTTGTTCACGATGATCCCGTTCTGGGAGGCCGTGTCCGGCCAGATCCAGGCTTCGATCGTGACCGCGTCGTCCATCTCCAGGTTTCCGAGCGAGGCAGGCGAGAGTCCGCCCAGCTGGTCATCCACACCATCGAAGAGCAGGGCACCCGGAATCGGGAAGCCAGCTGCCGGAACAGTGGGGATCCGGTCGGGATCGGTCGCGAAGGAACCGGCCATCTGACAGCTCGCATTGTGGGCGCAGCGCGTCTCCAGGGCGTCGTCGAAGCTGAGTGCCGGAACGTTGTAGTAGCCGTGCTCGTCGATGCCGAGGGAGCTCAGGATCGGCACGCTGGTGTCGCCTTCCACATTCGGCCGATTCACACCACCGAAGATCTGGAGGCATGCGTCGGGCTCGGCCTCTGGGGCCGTCCCTCCCGGCCCCGTCCCGGCCTGATTGAGTCCATCCCCGGCCACGGCAGACCACTCCACCTGGGGGAAGTCCGCGTCGTCGATGTTGCCCGCGGTGCTGCCGAGCCAGTTCTGCCAACCCCAGAGCCACTCCTGCACGTGGCAGTCGAAGTCGTCCCGCGTAGAGCACATCCACGGGGCGACCTTCTTCGGATCCACGACCTTTCCGTAGTACGGGTGCCCCAGCGTGATCACCCGCGAGATCTTCTCACCGGCCCAGCGCAGCTCGTCGTAGTGCTCGTGGACCAGGGCTCGCACGATGAAACCACCCTGACTGTGGCCGACCACCGTGATCTCTCCCTCCGTGGGGATCTTCTGGACTGCCTCGGCCACAGCCTCGGCCACGCCGGGCACGGAGTAGCTGGGCGCAAAGACCTCGAGCAGCGGCTCGCTCAGATTCCACGTGCAGGTGCCCGTGGCCGCGCACGGCGTCGGGCCTTCGCCGATCGTCTGCTCCGTGGGCTCGTAGACCACGACACTGCGACGAGTGGGCTCCGCGCTGGCGCGATCGTACTCCATGCAGAACATGCGGTGATTGCGCTCGAAGAGCATCCCGCCGTTGGAGTTCAGCAGCGCGTCTTTGCCATTGCAGCTCGAACCGCGCCCGTGGATGAAGACGATGGTGCCGCGCTCGTCCGATGCGGGCTCGGCCGCAGGCCAACTCTCGCGGCTCGCTCCCGCCAGGTTCTCGGGCAGACCCGGAGAGCAGATGCCCGTCGAGTTCACGATGCTCACGGTGGACGGCAGGTTGATGTTGACGTTGGGCGGGTTGTAGGTGATGCAGGCGGGGCAGAAGCCAATGGTGAACGAGGGGACGTTGATGTTGATGTTGGGCGGGTCGGCAGGGAGCAGGGAGCTGCACTGCGCGATCGACCCGTTGAGCCCCGAAGTCGTCGCCCGGGCGAGACCCGCGCTGCACTGCGAGCTTCCGCCGCAAGCCATCTCGCCAAGTCCGCCGCAGGAAACGCAGGCCCCGTTGATGAACTCGTCCGTGACCCCCGGCGCCACGCAATCGATCGTGACCCCCGAGAAGGTGACGTGCCGATTGCCCGCGTCGCAGGGGCTCGAGCCCTCACAGGCGATCTGCTCGTTCTTTCCGCACGCGTGGTTGTAGATGTTGATTCCCAAGACCGAGCAGAAGCCGCGTGTACGGGCCTCGGCCGCATCCGGTGCCGCCAGCCCTGTTAGCACCACGAAGAGGCCGGCGAGCCAGAAGTGGATGAGTTGCGAACCGTGGATTCCGTTCTTGGACATCATTGGGCTCCTGTAATGGAGCCCCAAAACTCGCACTCTCCAGCAGGCTCTCAATCGGCCAAGTGGCCTAGTCCGATGCGCGGCCCTCGAACGCGCCCGGCGACGACTCGAACGGCTCTGAGGCAGGCCCGCTCGCGCCTCCGCCGACCCACGAGCACGTGAGCCCAGTCAACGAGCTGGCTTGCTGGCGGCACCGGGGAAGCCGGAGCGGGAATGCGGAGCTGACTCGTGCGCAATCGCGCCCTGTGAGAGCGCCGGAAGGTTTGGCGCATTGACTATGCGCGTCAGGCAATGCAGTCTTGGCGTCGGAACGACGGCGTGGGCGCGTCGAGATCCCACCGGTAGGGAGATGCGCGAGAACAGGAACCTTCCGGGCTCTCCAAGAACACCATCACGGAACAGACAGGGGAACGCGCATTGGGATCACGCCTCAATCCGGTGGGACTGGCGGCTGTTTGCCTGCTGCTGGCGGGCTGCGGTGGGGAGTCCAGCGAATCCCGAGAACGGTTCGACGTCCCTGTGAGCGACGCCCTGGCGGAACTCGGATTGGATGAAACGGCACTCTCCGTTCCCAAGCTCCCGTATCCCGTCGCGACTCACGGGCGGCTTCCCGCGGTGGATGCAGCGATGAGTCAGCCCCTATCGATGGTGGGTCTCTCCCGACGACTGGTTCGAACGGAACCAGGGGATCACCTGGCCAGCTATCTGTCGCATCTGTTTGAACCGCTTCTCATCGAAACGGAACCGATCCGCGTGGACGCCCCCGCTGCTAGCACTGGGGCCGCGCTCTGGGCCGCGCTCGCTGCGGCTTCTCCAGAGGGGGAGGCGGGAGGAGAGATGCCTGCGGGGTGGGACCAGGATACGCCCATCCACCGGGCCTTGCGCAGGCTCCTTCGGGAAGCAGCCGCGACTCGGAGGGGTTACCAAGCGGAGGCGGGCGGTCCGAACGTTGCGGACTGGGCCAGAATCGCGGATCACCTGACGGCTTCCGTCTCCTCCACGGAATCCAATCCCGATGTTCATCGCATGAGTCTGACCCAATACCACCGCATCGGGTCCCGAGTCGACACCCAGGCACTCGCAAATCTGCTTCTCAACTCGCTCCACGCGGCCGAGCTGGCCATCCCGGATCTGCAGCAGCTCGGCGACCGCGATTTGCCACTGGAATGGGAAACACCCCTTGGCAGGGTTCGCGTGGCGGGTCGCGGCCCGGATCATCACACCGGCGAGTTCCTGCTCCTGATCGATCTCGGTGGGGACGATATCTACCGAGAGGTCGGGCGAGCGCTCCAGCCCAATCAGATCTCCACGGTAATCGACCTGGCGGGCGACGATACGGTGCTATGGGAACAGACGCCGGGACCCGGCGCCGGGGTGATGGGAATCGGCCTGTGGATCGATCTGTCCGGCGACGACCGATACGCGGGTCGCAACCTCAGCATGGGGGCAGGAGTGTTCGGAGCGGGTCTTCTCTGGGATGCAGAAGGAGACGACGTCTACGAGGGTGGCTCCCGGGTTCAGGGTGCGGGTCAATACGGAGTCGGCGTGTTGCTTGACGGCGGTGGCGATGACACGTACACGGCGCAGCTGAACAGCCAGGGCTATGGGGGAACGGGGGGATTCGGTCTCCTGGTAGACCTGGCGGGCAATGACTCCTATTCCTGCACTCCTCTGGTCCCGGACGACATAGAGGAACGCATCCAGCGGCACGATGCCCCTCACTACACCAACTTCTGTCAGGGATCCGCGTTTGGGCGCCGCCCCGCGGTTTCCGGCGGAATTGGCCTGCTACTGGACCGGAAGGGAAACGACCGGTACGCCGTCGACCTATTCGGCCAAGGGAGTGCCCTCTGGTTCGGGCTGGGGATGCTCGTCGATGGGGCGGGCCATGACCGCTACCAGGCCTTCGAGCATGGCCAGGGGGACGGCGTGCACTTGGGAGCTGGGTTGCTGAGCGACTGGGGCGGCGATGACGAGTACACCGGCTACGAGCATTGCCAGGGCGTCGGCGTGGACCGCGCCGCGGGGCTCCTGTACGACGATTCCGGCGATGATCTCTACCGATCCCACAGTGAGTCCCAGGGGGCGGGAGTCAAGCCGTATGGTGTCGGTCTGCTCATCGACGCGTTGGGCGATGACCGCTACCAGGCAGCGAATACCTCCCAGGGCTATTCGGCGCGGCCACCGGACGGTTTCCCCGAAAGCGAGTGGCCGGTGGGGGTTCTCCTGGATCTCGGCGGTGCAGACGGCTTTGTCCAACCCGAAATTCCGCAGCCCGATCCGCGGGGACGGAAGCAGAACCGCCAGGGCATCGCGGTAGACCAGTAGCCAGGCGACCCGCCAGATTCAGATCACCCGAGTGCGGAGGATGAACGTGGAGGCAGCGTTCCAGCCCTGCATGTCCGCGCCGTGGTGCAGATCGTCGGGGTTCGCCAGCAGTGCCCGGGTGACGTAGGGAGACCAGGGGCCAACCGGCCTGAGCAGCCGCGGTCCCAACGGGTTGCACCCTTGGCGATGAGCCTCGGTCTCCCAGGGGTACTTGTCAGGTGATCCCCATATCGGACATGGAATCCCCTGTTGGAACTCCTATCCCCACCTCGCCCTTGGGCAGCAAACTTCGTAGATCTTCCAGCACCAGGTAGAGGCTGGGGACGAGAAGCAAGGTGACGACCGCGGCGAAGAGCACTCCGTAGGCGAGAGAGATGGCCATCGGAATCAACGGACGGGCCTCGACGCTGGCTTCGAACATCAGCGGGACGAGGCCCAGGAAGGTGGTGGCCGAGGTCAGGAAGATCGGGCGGAAGCGTTCGGTGCCAGCCTTCAGCACGGCCGCGCGAACATCCAGGCCTTCCTCTCGTGCCCGGTTCACGAAGTGGACGAGCACCAGGCTCGCGTTGACCACGACCCCGGAGAGGGCAACGATGCCGAGTACCGAGAAGAAGACCACATCCCAGCCCATGATGTAGTGGCCGAGCAGTGCGCCCACGGTTCCGAACGGGATCACGCTCATGATGATCAGCGGCTGGGAGTAGGAGTTCAGCGGAATCGCGAGCAGCCCGAAGATCAACAACATCGCGAGAGCCACGCCCTTGAGGAGCCCGCCTGCCGCCTTGGCCTGCTCACGCTGCTCGCCTTCGAGGCGATAGGTCATGCCAGGGAAGGGCTCGAGGAGATGCGGCAGCTGCTTCTGCACCCGGCCCAGCACGGCTTCGGGGGTCGTGACCGTGCGGTCGATCTCTCCCGTCACACTCACGACGCGCATGCGATCCGAACGCCGGATCGAGGCGAAGCCACGTCCGAGCTCGACCTCGGCCACCGCGGCAAACGGAACCTCGATGCCGTCGCGGGTCCGGATGCGCATCGATTCCAGCGCGACCAGGCTCTTCCGGTCGTCTTCCGGATAGCGCAGCATCACCCGCACATCGTGCCGGCCCCGTTGCACGCGTTGCACTTCTTCGCCGTAGAAGGCCTGGCGCACCTGGCGACCGAGATCTTCGATGGCGAGCCCGAGCGGCCTGGCCGCCGGCTTGACGTTCAGCTTGACCTCCTGCTTCCCGGCTCGATAGGAATCCGCAACGTCGAACACGCCGGAATAGCTTGCCAGCTCGCGTTTCAATGCTCCCGCCGCTGCGGTCAGCTCTTCGACGGTTCCACCGCGAAGCTCGATCTCCAAGGCCTCGCCCGCCGAGAACTGGTTCGCATTCAGCGCAAGCTCGATGGCGTCCGGGATCGAACCGATCTCCTCCCGCCAGAGGTCACGGATCTCGAAGGCTCCGATGTCACGCTCCGCGTCGGGAATCAGCTCGAGCGATACCTCGGCCAGATGAGAGCCACCCACCGCCACCCGCATGTCGGGCGGTCCATCGCGAGCCTGCTGCTGACCGATCGTGGAGAGCACCTGCTGGATCACGCTCGGCCCTTCGCGGCCGGCGTCGAGCTTGGCCCGGAGGCGCTCCGCCGCGGCTTCGATCTGCTCCACCCCCGCCTCGGTCACATCCAGCGGAATGCCACTCGGCATCGTCAGCGTGGCGTACACGATGTCACCTTCGACGGCGGGGAAGAACTGGTAGCGAAGCCTGCCGCTGGCCAGCAACGACATCGTGAGGATCAGGACGCCGACCGCCGTCGCGAGGGTGAGGTAACGCCATTCGAGTGCCATGCGCAGGACGCGACCGTAGGTCTCACGAGCGAAACGCTCCAAGCCGGAGCTGAGCGTGCCTTGAAACTTCTGCCAGGCCGCGACGAAAGCATTCGGTGTGCCCTTCTTGCTCTCCGTGCGCCTGTGGGCGAGGTGCGCAGGAAGGATCCATTGGGATTCGAGCAGCGAGAACACCAGGCAGAGGATTGCGGTCGTGCCGATGTAGCCGAAGAACTGTCCCATCCGTCCTTCCAAAAGGATCAGAGGCAAGAACGCCGCAACGGTCGTCATCACACCGAACAAGACAGGGACGTAGACATCCTGGGTGCCAAGCACGGCAGCTTCGAGCTGTGGAACCCCTTTCTGTTCGTGAGCGTAGACGCTCTCACCGATCACGATCGCGTCATCCACCACGATGCCTAGCACCAGGATGAAGGCCATCACGGAGAGCGTGCTGATCGTCAGGCCGAACATCGGAAAGAACAGGAACGACCCGAGAAAGGCGATGGGTACACCGGCCGAAACCCAGAGCGCGAGGCGGAAGCGCAAGAACAAGCCCAAGGTGAGGACGACCAGCACCAGACCACTGCGCGCATTGCCGATCAGGGAGTCGAGACGAATCTCCAGGCTCTTCGATTCGTCGTTGAACGCGACGAGCTGCACACCGGGCGGAAGCTCGCCGCGTTTCTGGTCGAGGTAAGCGTAGACCTGGGCCGAGATATCGAGAATGTCTTCGTCGCCCATGCGCCGGGCGCTGACGACCACTGCGGGCTGCCCGTCTAGGCGCGCCTTCAGGTCACCTTCCTCGAAGTCGTCTCGGATGTCTGCGATCTCACCGAGCTCGAGGGTGGTGCCATCGGTGCGGGTAAGCACGACGACCTCTTCGAACTCGCGCCCCGTATAGGCCTGGCCTTTCGTGCGCAGCAGGATCTCACCGCCCGCCGATTTCACGGACCCGCCTGGCATATCGAGGGACCACCGCCGCACGGCCGTGGCCACCTGATCGAAGCTGAGCTCGTGCCGGCGCAGGGTGGCTTCGGAAACCTCGATCGAGATCTCATAGGGGCGGACAAAATCGAGATCGACTTGCGAGACATCGGGCAGGGCGGCGACCTCATCGCGCACTTCATGGCCGAGCTTGGCGAGGGCGTGCTCATCCAGATCACCGGTGATCGCGATGCTCACCACCTGGGAGCGAATCTCGATCTTCGAAACGATCGGCTTTTCGGTCTCCTCCGGGAGGGTGTCCATGGCATTGATGCGGCTTTGGACCTCGTCGAGGGCGACATCGGCATCGCTACTCGGAAACAACTCGACGGTCACGACGCAGGCACCTTCCACCGCCAGGCTCGACATCCGATCCATTTCCTGGAGGCCTTCGAGCTCCTCCTCGATCCGGATGCAGACGCCTTCCTCGACTTCCGTGGGTGCGGCGCCGGGATACTCGACCGTAACCCGGATCATGTCCGTATCGATCGCGGGAAATTCTTCCTGCCGGATGGTCGTCAGCGTCATCGCGCCGCCGATGACGAGCAACAGCATGAGCAGGTTGGCCGCAACCGAATGCGTCGCCATCCAGGCGATCGCTCGGTTCACCGGCGGGCGTCCTCGATGGGCTTCGCCCGGGGCGGTGCGATTGGCTGGGGCTTCACCTTCATGCCCGGCACGAAGGTCGTAATCTGCGACACACACACCCGGCCGCCCGCCGGGAGGCTGGCGCGAACCAGTGCATCGTCCCGCTCCAACCGGAGCAGCTCGATCTCCACTCTTTGCAGTTGGTCGTTGGCATCTACGACCAACATATGGTCGCGGTCGCGCAATGCGCCGCGGGGCACGCGAAGCACGTTTTCGACGACCGGGCCCTCGATCTCCGCCTCGACGAACAGGCCCACAGCGAGTGGCGCGGTGCCGACGGCCTCACCGTAGGGATCTTCGACGCGCGCTACCGCATGCACCATTCGGCTCTTCGGATCGATCTCACCCTCGGTACGGACGATGCGCCCGTGCCAGGAATGCGGTGCACCGGCGAAGCGTGCGCGCAACGTGACCCGTGGCCCCTCGGCCAAGGCAGCTCCGGCGAAGAGCGGAAGATCCAGATAGGCGAGCTCCGCGTCCGGAATCGGCAGGCGGATCTCGACGTAGTCCGTTGCGTAGAGCGTCGCAATCGGCTGGCCACGGGAGAGGAACTGGCCAACGTCCACGTGCTCGGCCCGCACCCGCCCATCGAAGGGCGCATGAATCTCGGTGCGATCGAGATCCCGGCGCGCCTGGCGCAGCACCAGCTCGGCTTCATCGAGCACGGCCGCGGATACTCTTGCCTGCCGCCGGGCATCGTCGAGTTGCGAGGAACTTGCGACACCTTGCCGCGCCAACTCTTCCCGACGGTCGAGGTTGGCTTTCGCATGCTCCCACTCTCCCTTGGCGCGCTCCAAGCTCGCGTTGGCGCGGGCCAACGCGGTCTCGTAGTCGGCCCGGTCGAGACGAAGAAGTGGCTCGCCCTCCCGAAAGAACCCGCCGGACACGAGCGCGGGCGAGTTCCAGACGATCCGTCCGGAAACCTCGGGCACCAGCTCGGATTCGGTTCGCGGCGCCACGGTTCCTTGAGAACGAACGATCAGCGGCAGGGTTTCGGCGGCGACCTCGACGACCCTCACTGCCCGGGCGACCACCGGCCTATCGATCTTCTCTACCTCAGGCGCGGTCGCGAGAAGCCCGGCGCCCCCGAGTATGGCGGCTCCGATGACGAGGGCGGGCAAGATCAGCTTCCAACGGTTCAACGTTCACTCCCCGGCTGGTGGCCTGGTTCGAACAAATGGGCGAGGCGGCTGGCAACGGGTTCGCGCAGCTTCCGCGCCTGCTCCTGGGTCAGGAGCTTGATGACGTTCTCGCGATGCTGGTCCATCAGCTCGCGAACCAGCGCGGTAGCCCTGGCCGCATCCCGTGCTTTCAATGCGGCATTGAGCTTTCGGGCGAGTGGCGCCAGGAAGTCCTGGGGCAAGCGCAGGGTCACTTCCTGCTGGGTCTCGAGCCGGTTCCAGAAATGCAGTTTCAGAGCATGGCCGATCAGGCGCAGCACGAAGTTGCCGCTCGCCTCGGTGAGGCCATCGGCAATACCGTGGATGTGATCCAGGTATTCCGTCGGGTTCAGGGTCTCGTCCTGAACCGCGTCGAGATGCGCACAGATGGCTCGGAGATCGGCGTCGCTTCCCCGTTCAACAGCGATCGAGACGCAGGACGAGAACAGATGAGTACTGACCTCGAGAACCTGCTCGACCAGCTGACCGTCCGGAACCTCGTCGATATCCAGCAGGTCGCCGATCACGTCCATGCTCGCGTGATCGAGGCGCCCGACCCGAGCCCCCGCTCCCGAGATCTCGACCAGGCCTTGCTGCGCCAGAGCACGAAGCCCCTCGCGAACCGCCCCCCGATGAACCCCGAACTGCTCCGCCAGCTCCCGCTCCGAACGCAGACGATCCCCCTCCCGGTAGCGACCGGTGAGGATGTCATGGCGAAGGCTCTGGGCGACGCGCTGGGCGGCGGTCTCGGACACGGTTTTGGACTTCCGCGGGCGCGGTGCAAGAACTTGGTCAGACCAAGCCGGTCAGACCATATCGTAGCTCGACCCCCACGCCAAGGCCCGGAGCCCGACCGCCATGGCGGAACCCCTTTGTTCTCCGTCCGTCGAGTTCCATGGGCTCGCTTCTGGTTCGGTCGGGTTTCGAGCGCCGGGTTTCACGAGAATGGCGGCGCCTGTCATTCAGGCGCGGCGTACGATCCGGCCTCGCGTATCCACTGACGCGCCTCTTCCATCTCGTAGAACACCCGGATCGCGATGGAGTCGGATTCTTCGTGCACCTGGTACACGCGGGCGGTTCCAAAGTCCACCGGTCGGCTCGCGACCACCGCGAGCCGATATCCGGAGCCGAGCTTCGCGCGGACCTCAGCCGACTGGAAGAACTGCGCCAGCACTCGCGACTCGGCTTGGTCCAGGTCGAGCCCACCGTCCGTCAGATCGAAGAGCTGGTGCATCCCGGGCTTGAACCCGGAGAGCGCAACAATCTCGTCGACGCCCGCCCGCACATCATCGAGTCCGACAACGTTGGTCGCGCGAACGACAACGCCTCCTAACTCTTTGTCGATTCTGCAATCAAACGACATGACTTCCCAACAGGCGAAGGGCTGGGACGAACAATAGCGAGTTCAAGGGCGGCGCTGGCTCGTACAGTTTGGATGGCGCATCCCGTTCACACTCGGAGTACGCCGCCTGAGTTCCCCGGGATTTGGCAAGTTTCTCCCTCTTTGGACGCTGGATCCCGCTGGTCCGTCCTATGCACCATCGGCTGCACCCACCAGACCTGCGATATCGCAATCCTCGGGGCCTTGGCCTGCTCCGGGCGGTCGGCGGGGTACTCGGCATGCTGGTCGCCGGAAATCACGACGGGCCCAGCTTGCTCGCCTGTGTTCGCACAGCCGCCGATCAACAGAATCGCCTGGGACTCAGTTGGGCGGGGCGGCAGAGAAATCAGGCTCACGGCAGCTCCAGATGAGAGCCGGAGATCATTGAGTCAACGTTCCGGATGGTCATCGCCCAGAATTTCAATGTATCCGCGGGCGGATGATCGTGGCGAAGCTAAGCCGTTCCAGATCTCCGCCGTCGCCTGATCCAGCAAAGCCCGGCAAGGCCGAGGCCGGAGAGGGTACCGGGCTCTGGTACTGCGCTTGCGGTTACATCTACGTTGTCGAATTGATGGGCCGACATGGTGCCTGCGGAGTTCTGTTGGTGCCACGTGACTGAGGTGACGCCTTGGAATCCGCTACCAAAAGTGAAGGTCTCGTAGTCGATGGCGTTGTTGGTCACTTTGGTCTCGCTGTACCCGGTATTCGCGACAAACGTGATCGATGCAACGACGGTCAACGGGTTGAACTCGCTCAACGAGATGCTGTTGAAGTCGAAGGGCAGTCCTGAAACACTCGTAAGTGTTATCTGCGTACCGGTACCTGCAGAAAACAATGCCGTTTCGCCTCCGCCGAAACCTGCACTTACCTTCCATTGGGCACACCCGTTGAAGCCTTCGCAAGCGATTCGATAACCCGATTCTTCGTAGGGTGAGCCGACAAACGTGGCCAACTCGATGCCAGCCTCAGCGATTCCATCAAATTGGAGCACCGTGGCTGCCGCGTTCGACGTCCAAAAGA
>JAFDCZ010000106.1 GCA_019312665.1 Deltaproteobacteria bacterium
CAACCTCCAAACCATCGTCGAGGACAGGTAGCGATGTCGCGCATCGGAAATCGTCCCATCCAGCTGGCCAGCGGCGTGTCCGTCAGCCTGAAGGGAGAGCAGGTCGAGGTGAAGGGCCCGAAGGGGACCCTCTCGAATCGTCTGCCCTCTGCAATCCAGGTGAGCGTGGGAGACGGCAGCGTCTCGCTCACGCGGCCTGATGGAAACAAGAAGACCCGGGCGCTTCATGGGCTGGCCCGTGCGCTTCTGGCCAACATGGTCACCGGCGTGACGGATGGTTTCACGAAGGAACTCACCATCATCGGGGTTGGCTACCGGGCCGAGGCGGCCGGGAAGAGCTTGAAGCTTCTGCTTGGGTTCTCCCATCCAGTCGAGTTGGCGGTTCCCGAAGGGCTGAAGGTCTCGGTGACAGAGAACACGAAGATCAAGATCGAAGGAGCGGACAAGGGCCGGGTTGGCCAGTTCGCCTCCGAGGTCCGTGCATTGCGGCCGCCGGAGCCCTACAAGGGCAAGGGCGTCCGCTACGTCGATGAGCAGGTCCGCCGCAAGGTCGGCAAGGCCGCGGTCGGTTAGGGGAGAGGAAGATGAAGAGAAAGATTCGCGATCCCCGATATGCCAAGCAGCTTGCGCGTCGCCAACGTGTGACCCGTTCGGTAGCTGGCTCGACGCGCCCCCGGCTCCTCGTGTTTCGGAGCGCTAAACACATCTATGCCCAGTTGATCGATCCGATCTCGGGCAAGACCCTTGCAGCGTCTTCGACCCGCACGAAAGATCTCGTTGCGGGTGGCGCTACGGGCAACGTAGAAGCAGCCAAGAAGGTCGGGGCGGCGATCGCCGCCGTGGCCAAGGAAAAGCAGATCGAGGAAGTGGTGTTCCATCGGAACGGCTTCCAATACCACGGGCGCGTCAAGGCGCTTGCGGAGGCGGCCCGCGAGGCCGGCCTCCGTTTCTGAGGAATTCATGAAGGTTCATCAGTCAGAACGACTCAACGCCAACGACTACGAACTCACCGACCGCGTGATCCACATCAACCGTGTGGCCAAGGTCGTCAAGGGTGGTCGAAGGTTCAGCTTCAGCGCTCTCGTCGTCGTCGGCGATGGTGCGGGGGTCGTCGGAGTGGGTCTTGGAAAAGCCGGCGAAGTGCCTGAGGCCATTCGCAAGGGCGTCGACCGTGCACGCAGAAACCTGGTGCGCGTTCCGCTCGTCGAAGGCACGTTGCCCCACGCGATCCTGGGGCGCTTCGGTGCCGGCCGTGTGCTGTTGAAGCCGGCCTCTGCAGGAACGGGCGTGATTGCCGGTGGCGGCGTTCGTGCCGTACTGGAATCCGCGGGCGTCCGGGACGTGCTCTCGAAGAACCTGGGCACGAACAATCCCCGCAATACGGTCAATGCCACGATCACGGCGCTTCAGGAGCTTCGCGATCCTGAGCAGCGCCGAGCCGAGTTGGCCCGATGAGCGAGGCGAAGATCCGGGTGATTCAGGTGAAGAGCGGGATCGGCTTCACCCAGAAGCAACGTTCGACGCTGCGCGGGCTCGGCCTGCGTGGCATTCGTCATTCGGCCACGGTCGAAGATACGCCGGCAGTGCGCGGCATGATCGCCAAGGTCGTGCATCTCGTACGGGTGGAGGAGTAGCGATGCTGGATCGGCTAGAGCCGAAGCATGGCGCGCGTCATCGCAAGAAGCGAGTGGGCCGCGGACCGGGTTCCGGGAAAGGCAAGACCGCCGGTCGCGGCGACAAGGGCCAGGGGCATCGTTCCGCAGGACGGTCGACGCCGCTCTGGTTCGAAGGCGGCCAGATGCCGCTCGTGCGCCGGATTCCGAAGCGTGGTTTTACGAACATCCACCGCAAGCCGGTCGATATCGTGAACCTTCGCGACCTCGCGGAACTCGGCGATGGCGCCACCGTGGATGTAGAACTGCTGGTGCGCAAGGGGCTCGTCTCGGGCAAGGCACCGGTGAAGCTCCTCGCCGAGGGCGATGCGCCCTCCAAGATCACGATCAAGGTGCAGCGGGTCAGCGCCTCGGCCCGGGAGAAGGTCGAAGCCGCAGGCGGAAGCGTGGAGATCGTCGGTTGATTGGAGGCGTTCAGAACATCGGACGGATCACGGAGCTTCGGAACCGGATCCTGTTCACACTCGGCATGCTCGCGGTGTACCGGGTGGGTGCGAAGATCGCGACGCCGGGAATCAATCCGGAAGTGATCAAGCAGTTCTTCGACACGCAGGTGTCGGGGACGGCCTTCGCCCTGTTCAATGTCTTCTCGGGCGGTGCGCTCGAGCAGCTCTCGATTTTTGCGCTCGGCATCATGCCCTACATCAGCGCATCGATCATCATGCAGCTACTGACCGTGGTGATCCCATCGCTCGAAGCCCTCAAGAAGGAAGGCGAGAGCGGCAACCGGAAGATCAGCCAATACACGCGCTACGGTACGGTTGTCCTTTCGATCTTCCAGAGCCTGTTGATCGCCTCGGCGCTCGAAAGCGGCTCGTTCGGTACCGGAGCCGTCCTCGATCCGGGCCTCGAATTCAAGTTGATGGCGATGATCACGCTCACGACGGGCACCGCCTTCATCATGTGGCTCGGTGAGCAGATCACCGAACGTGGCATCGGCAACGGCATCTCGCTGGTGATCTTCTCGGGGATCATCGTCGGAATCCCAGGTGGCCTGGCCCAGCTCTGGCAGCTGGTTCAGACCGACGAGTTCTCGCTGCTGCAGGTCATCCTCCTGATCGGCTTCGTCATCGTGCTCACCGGCTTCGTCGTCTTCGTCGAGCGCGGCCAGCGCCGTATCCCGGTCCAGTACGCAAGACGGGTCGTGGGACGCAAGATGACCCAGGGGGGCATGAGCTATTTCCCGCTGCGTGTGAATACCGCCAACGTGATTCCGCCGATCTTCGCGTCCTCGCTGTTGATCTTCCCGACGACGATCACGCAATTCACGGACAGCAATTCCGCTATCAATCGCTTCTTCCAGGACTACCTGAACTTCGGCGGATTCTGGTACAACGCTCTCTACGTCGGGCTGATCATCTTCTTTGCCTTCTTCTACACCGCCATCATCATCAATCCGGATGACGTGGCCGACAATCTGAAGCGGTCCGGTGGGTCCATCCCCGGCGTGCGGCCGGGCAAGAAGACGGCTGAGTTCATTGATCGCGTGCTCGGACGCATCACAATGGTCGGGGCCCTCTACGTCGCCGGCATCTGCCTGGTGCCCGTGTTGCTTTCGATCTGGGCACGCGTGCCGTTCTACTTCGGTGGGACCGCCTTGCTGATCGTGGTTGGCGTGAGCATGGACCTGATGGCCCAGATCGAAGCCCACCTGGTTTCCCGCCAATACGAGGGCTTCGTCCAGGGTGCGCGAATGCGGGGGCGTCTGGGCCAATGACCTCTCGTCGATTGCTGATGCTCGGCCCCCCCGGAGCGGGAAAAGGGACCCAGTCTGCAAGGCTGGCGGAAGAGCTCGGAATTCCCCAGATTGCGACCGGTGAGATGCTGCGCGCGGCCGTGGCCGCAGGCTCCGAGGTGGGAAAGAAGGCCAAGGCGCGGATGGACACCGGCGATCTCGTGCCCGACAGTGTGGTCATCGGCGTAGCCGAGGAAAGGCTCAGCCAGCCCGACGTCGCGGCTGGGTTCATCCTCGACGGGTTTCCGAGGAATCGGGCCCAGGCCGAGGCCCTGGATGGAATGCTTCCCAAGCTGGGATGCACGCTCGAATGCTGCATCGTCCTCGCGGCGGATGTGGAGGTGCTGGTGAAGCGGCTCCTGAAGCGCGCCGAGATCGAAGGACGATCTGATGACAACGAGACTTCGATCCGAAACCGGATGGCGGTGTACGACGAGAAGACCGCGCCGTTGATCGAATATTACAATGCGAAGAACATTCTCGTCGAGGTCGACGGCCTTGGCGAGATCGACGAGGTGGCAGCGCGAATCGCTGCTGCCATCGGATAGGAGCCGAGATGAAAGTTCGGGCATCCGTCAAGAAGATGTGTGACAAGTGCCGGATCATCCGGAGGCGCGGAGTCGTTCGCGTCATCTGTGATAACCCGAAGCACAAGCAGCGACAGGGGTAGGGCATGGCACGAATCGCAGGCGTGGACCTTCCGCGCAACAAGCAAATTGGGATCTCACTCACTTACATCTTCGGCATCGGCCGCAGCCTGGCCGCGGATATCTGCGGGAAGGCCGAGGTGAGTACGAGTACGAAGACGGATCACCTCGGCGAAGGCGAAGTGATCAAGATTCGCGAGATCATCGAACGGGATTATCAGGTCGAAGGTGATCTTCGTCGGGAGGTCTCCCAGAACATCAAGCTGCTGATGGATATCGGCTGCTACCGAGGTTTGCGCCATCGCCGGGGACTTCCCGTGCGTGGCCAGAGGACTCATACCAACGCGCGCACCCGCAAGGGCCCGCGCAAGACAGTGGCGGGGAAGAAGAAGACCCTGACCAAGAAGTAGGATCATGGTAAAGAAGGGCTCGAAGAAGAAGGTCAAGAAGAACGTCGCGACGGGTGTGGCTCACATTCAGTCGACGTTCAACAATACGATCATTACGATCACCGATCCGAGTGGTGGGACCCTGGCGTGGGGAAGCGCAGGGCAGCACTACAAGGGATCACGGAAGTCGACACCCTTTGCGGCCCAGGTGGCTGCCGAGGATTGCGCCAAACGTGCCATGGAGCATGGGGTCCGGACCCTCTCGGTGTACGTGAAGGGGCCGGGTGCCGGGCGCGAATCGGCACTTCGGGCCCTCCAGGCCGCCGGGATTCGCGTCAGCATGATCCGCGACGTCACCCCGGTTCCCCACAATGGTTGCCGACCGCCCAAGCGGCGACGGGTCTAGGAGACGTCATGGCAAGGTATCGAGGTTCAGTTTGCAGGCTGTGTCGCCGCGAGGGGACGAAGCTCTTCTTGAAGGGCGACCGCTGCTACAGCGAGCGCTGCTCCGTGGATCGGCGCGCCTATCCGCCCGGCCAGCACGGCCAGGGTCGGCCGCGTTTCTCGGATTATGGTGTTCAGCTGCGCGAGAAGCAGAAGGTGAAGCGGATGTACGGACTGCTGGAGAAGCAGTTTGCCGCGACGGTTCACAAGGCCACTCGAATGAAGGGCAGGGCGGGTGAGAACCTGCTGGGCCTGCTCGAGCGGCGCCTCGACAACGTGGTCTTCCGCATGGGATTTGCCACGTCGCGGGCGGAAGCGCGCCAGCTCGTCAAGCACGGCCACTTCCTCGTGAACGACCGCAAGACGACGACGCCCTCCTTCCTGGTGAAGCCGGGAATGAAGATCGTCCTACGGGAGAAATCCCGAGAGGTGGCCCGGGTCGTGGGCGCCCTCGAGACCCTCGAGGGCCGTTCGGTTCCCGGGTGGCTCGAGATCGAGAAAGAACAATTCGTGGGCACGGTGACGGCGCTTCCGCAGCGTGAGGACATCACGCTTCCGATCGAAGAACAGCTGATCGTCGAGCTCTACTCGCGCTACTAGCGCGGAGGGGGGAACCCAATGCAGCAGGAACTCATTACCCGAAACTGGCGTCAGCTCATCCGACCGCGGCGGTTGGATGCGGACGATACCAGTGAGCTGACCTACAACCGCTTCTCGTGCGAGCCTCTCGAACGCGGGTTCGGCCAGACGCTTGGCAACTCCTTGCGGCGGGTCATGCTCTCGGCACTCCAGGGCGCAGCCATCACTTCCGTGCGCATCACGGATGTCCTGCACGAGTTCTCGACGATTCCCGGAGTCGCCGAAGACGTGACGGACATCATCCTGAACCTGAAAGAGGTTCGGCTGCGGATGCACGCAGAGGGGACCAAGGTCCTGCGGATCCGCAAGAGTGGTGAAGGCGTCCTGCTCGCGGGAGAGCTCGAATCAGTCGATCAGACCGTCGAGATCATGAATCCGGAGCAGAAGATCTGCACACTCACCGGTGAGGCGGATCTGGACCTGGAGTGCACGGTCGAGCTCGGCAAGGGCTACCGGCGTGCGGAGAAGAACAAGCAAGAAGACATGCCGATCGGGACGATCCCGATCGACTCGATCTTCTCGCCGGTTCGGAAGGTGAACTACACGGTCACTCCCGCCCGCGTGGGGCGTGAGACCGATTTTGATCGCCTCAACCTGGAGGTCTGGACCGACGGCTCGCTCGAGCCGGCGGATGCGGTGGCCTACGGCGCGAAGATCCTGAAGGACCAGCTGGCGATCTTCATCAACTTCGAGGAGCCGGAAGAGACGACCGTCTCGGCGGCAGACGAGCCCGAGCCGCTGAACCCGAACCTGTTCCGGTCGGTGGACGAGCTCGAACTCTCGGTTCGCTCGGCGAATTGTCTCCAGAACGCCAACATCCGCTACATCGGTGAGCTGGTGCAGCGCACCGAAGGCGAGATGCTGAAGACGAAGAACTTTGGCCGAAAGTCCTTGAACGAGATCAAAGAGGTTCTCGCCACCATGAGCCTCGAGCTGGGCGGTATCGTTCTCGAGAACTATCCCTCCCGCAAGGAGCTCGATCAGCGGTCGCGAGACCGAGAGGCCTAATCGATGCGGCATCGCAAACGTCATGGAAAACTCGGGCGCACCAGCGCCCACCGGAAGGCGCTCCTGCGCAACATGGTGACGTCCCTCCTCGACCACGAGGTCGTGGAGACGACGGATACCAAGGCCAAGGAGCTCCGGCGCATCGCGGATCGGATGATCACGCTCGGCAAGCGGGGCGATCTTCATGCCCGTCGCCAGGCGCTCTCGGTCATCCGGGACAAGAAGATCACCGCCAAGGTGTTCGACGAGCTGGCAGACCGCTACAAGGTGCGGCTCGGTGGCTACACCCGCGTGTTGAAGGTTCGACAGCGGGTCGGAGATGCCGCGCCGATGTCGCTCGTCGAGCTAGTCGATCGCAGCAGCTGACCGCTTTTCCCGAAGGAGAGGCGAGATGAGACGACGCAGCGGAGCTCTGCTTCTCGGCCTCGGCATCGCAATCGGGGTCGTCTGGCTTCTGTCCGAGGCGCGTTTCCCGGCCCCGGTCGAAGCCGGTCTGCCCGCGCCGCTCTTTGAGTTGCGCGGGCTCGATGGCAAGGCGGTCGGCCTCGAGAGCCTGCGGGGCCAGGTGGTGCTCGTAAACTTCTGGGCAACCTGGTGCAAGCCCTGTGAGGACGAAATGCCCGCCATGGAGCGCCTCTATCAGGCTCTCCAACCGCGTGGATTCGAGCTCCTGGCGATCTCGGTCGATGACAGCGAAGAGCCCGTCGTCGCTTTCCGCGATCTGCACAGCCTGACGTTTCCCATCCTGATGGATTCGGAGAAAGCAGCCGCCGCCGACTACCAGAGCTTCCGTTACCCGGAGAGCTTCCTGGTCGGCCGAGATGGTGTGCTGATCGAGCGCTACATCGGGCCCCGGGAGTGGGACGCACCCGCCTACGTGAGCCGGATCGAGCGTCTGCTCGACGAGGGCTAGAAGAAGCGGGGACGTTTCCGCATCCGCTGGTTGGGCTTCCCCCCGGGCAGTGGATCGGTATCCTCTTCTTGGGGGTGGGTGAGCGGTGCGATTGAGAACGCGACAGGCTTGGCTCGCGCCTGTGATCCTGGCCGCGGCTTGGATTTTTGCCTGGCTGGATCCTGAGACCGGGATTCGCAGCTGGATCAGCCTGAGGGAGGATCTAGCCGCCGCTCATGGCCGTATTTCGAGCCTCGAGCAGGGGATCGAAACGTTGGAGACCGAGGCGGGCAGTCTGGAGGAGGCCCCCCTCGCCATCGAAGCCGCCATTCGCGAGGATCTGGGGCTCGCGAGGTCCGGGGACACGGTCGTGATCTTGCGCGACCGGCCAGAAGGCACGGTCCTGGGCCATCCGTAGGCCGATCCGCGGGCGCATTGCGCCCGGGAAACCGTGGCCGAGGAGACGATGCGGGAGCGATTGGCGGAGCAGATCCAGCTGGCCCTTGGCCGGCTGTTGGTGGCGGCAGGCGACGAGGGCGCCGTGCCGCCCGTCGCCGTGGATTCGCCCAGGCAGAAGGAGCATGGCGACTTCGCCTGCAACAGCGCCATGGTGTTGGCGAAGCGGTTGAAGCGGCCGCCGCGCGAGATCGCGACGGCCTTGATCGAAGAGTTGGGGGATGCGGACGGGCTGGTGGTTCGAGCGGAAGTCGCGGGGCCCGGCTTCGTCAACTTCTGGCTGGCTGGCGAACGCTGGCAGGCCAAACTCGGAGATCTGCTGCGGGCAGGAGATCGTTTCGGGAAGAGCGATGCCGGCAAGAACGTTCCGGTGCAAGTCGAGTTCGTTTCCGCCAACCCGACCGGCCCGCTGAGCATCGGACACGGCCGGCAGGCGATCCTGGGCGATTGCATTGCACGTCTACTCGACAACGCCGGCTACCAGGTGACGCGCGAGTACTACTTCAACAACGGCGGGCGCCAGATGCGAGTGCTCGGGAATTCGGTGCGTGCTCGGTATCTGGAGCGCCTGGGCCGGGCCGCTCCTCCGGATCCGGAGGCCCTCGCGAACGAGGAAGCCGCCTGGTCTGACGAGATCGGCGGCTTGCCCGTGGTGTTCCCCCGCGACGGTTACCAGGGCGATTACATCGGGGAGATCGCCCAGAGGTTGATCGATTCCGATGGAGAAGCCCTCGTGGATGAACCCGGAGAGGGCCGCTTCCGCGAGGCCGCGGAGACGAGCTTGTTCGCCGAGATCCGCGGGACGCTGGAATCCATCGGGATCCACTTCGATGTCTTCTACAACGAGAACAGCCTCTACGATGACGGCAAGATCGAAGAAACGTTAGGCGTATTGCGTGAGACCGGGCGGGTCTACGAGGAAGAGGGCGCCGTCTGGTTTCGTTATTCCGATCTCGGTCTGGATCGGGATCGTGTGCTCGTGAAGAGCAGTGGTGAACCCACGTATCTTCTCCCGGATATCGCCTACCATCGGGTGAAGTTCGACCGGGGCTTTGCAACCGTGATCGACGTCCAGGGGGCCGACCACAAGGATCAGGGTCCGTTCGTGTGCGCAGCCATCCAGGCGTTGGGGCACGACGCGGATCGGATCGAGTTCGTCTTTCATGAGTTCGTGACGCTCTCGCGTGGTGGGAAGACGGTCAAACAATCGACCCGCAAAGCGACCTTCGTGACGATCGACGAGTTGCTTGCGGATGTGGGTCAGGATGTGTTTCGCCTCTTCATGGTTCAACGGCGCCCGGAGAGCCACCTCGATTTCGATGTCGAGCTGGCCGAAGAGGAGGATTGGACCAAGAACCCGGCCTACTACCTCCAATATGCCCATGCCCGAACCCACGGCATCGAGCGGCAGGCGCAGGCCCGCGGCATCCCCATGCCCGGCGCCGACGATGTCGAGCCTGCCCGGCTCGCCTTGCCCGAGGAGATCGACCTGATCAAGAAGCTCGGTGAGTTTCCCGAGGTCGCCCTGCGTGCGGCCGAGACCCGCGCACCCCATCACGTGGCCTACTACCTCCGCGAGGTCGCGGGGTTGTGGAGCCCCTACGTGCAGGACAAGAACCGTCACGCCATTCTCAGCGACGATGCCGGGCTTACGGCAGCCCGGCTCGGTCTCACGCTCGGCGTGCGCATCGTATTGGCACGCGGCCTCGAACTTCTCGGTATGAGTGCCCCGGAGCGGATGTGAGCGAGAACGAGCGTCGACGAAAGCGGGACGAGGGCCCGGGCTGGTTCGCCACCCTGGGCGGTGCTGCCGTGCTGATCGTGTTGGGCTTCGGGGTTGGCCTGGTGGCCGGGGCGGCTTGGGACGAGCCGGAGCTGGTGATCGATCACTTCAGTGGTCGAACGACCCCGGTTCCCGTGGGAGGCTCCGACGAGCCGTTGCGCGCATCGCAGCCACCGCCTGCACCGCTCGGCGGTGGGGCGGCGCCGCCTGTTCGCGCTGTACGACCGGAACGCCCCCCTGTGGCAGCGCCGTCTCCCCGGGCAGGGCGCCACGCCATTCAGGTCGGGGCCTTCGGTGACCGTGCCGCGGCCGATAGTCTTGCTCAGGAGCTCGGCAAGGCGGGCTACGAGGTCTACATCATCGAGGATACGGGCGGGTCGGCCCGATTCAAGGTGCGCGTGGGCCCGATGGCGGAACGCGCGGAGGCCGAGCGGCTTGCGGCGCGCTTGAAGAAGGATCACCGCTTGCCCACCTGGGTGTTGACCCGGGATCCTCGATGACGCGCGGAAGCTGGTTCGTGACGGGCTCCGAAGGGCAGCTCGGGTCTGCCCTGCGGGGCCAGCTCGAAGCTCGGGGGGATCTGTTTCACGGGCGGGACCTGGAACTCGACGTGGCGGACACGGCCGCTGTCGAGGCCGAGCTGGCGAGGCTCGCCGGTGGGCTCCCGGAGGTCTTCGTCAACGCCGCCGCACTGACCCATGTCGACCGCTGCGAGCAGGAGCCCGACCTCGCAAAGCGGGTGAATGCCGAAGCGCCAGCGGGGCTCGCGCGCCTTTGCAAGCGCCTGGGGATCCGCTTCGTTCACATCTCGACGGATTATGTCTTCGACGGGGAAGCGGAGCGTCCGATCGCCGAGGATGCGTGCCCGGCGCCCCGAAGTGTGTACGGGCAAACGAAATGGCAGGGCGAGAAGCTCGCCCTGGTCGAGAATCCGCAGTCGCTCATTCTGCGCACCAGTGCGGTATTCGGACGCGGACGAAACTTCGTTGCGGCGGTACTCGACCAGGCGGAGAAGGTCGCTCCCGAGGGCGGTCGGCTTCGCGTGGTCGACGATCAGCGATGTCGCCCGACCTGGGCAGAAGATCTGGCGACGGCGATTCTGTTCCTCGTGGATGCCGACCAGAGCGGAATCTTCCACGTGACCAACGACGACGAGGCCACATGGTGGGATGTGGCCCGGGCTGCCCTCGACTTGCGCGGTTTCGAGGCCGTTCCGATCGATCGCATCACCACGGAGACGCTGAATCTGCCGGCGCCCCGGCCGCGCTACTCGGTGCTCGATTGCAGCAAGGCCCGTGCCGTCGGCGTGCCGATGCGGCCCTGGCGGGAGGCCCTGGCCGCCTATCTCGAAGGTCTGGATGCTCCTGCGACATGCGCGAATGGAAATGCTTGATGACGAAGTTTGGAAGAGTTCTGGTCACGGGAGGCGCTGGTTTCATCGGCTCTCATCTCTCGCGGCGACTGCTCGAGGAGGGCTGTGAGGTCATCGTCTTCGACAATCTGCTGACCGGCAGCATGAACAACATCTCCGAGTTGTTGGGGCATCCGCGTTTCTCCTTCGAACACTACGACGTGACGAACTATCTCCATGTCGACGGTGCCCTCGATGCCATTCTGCACTTCGCGTCGCCCGCCAGCCCGAAAGATTTTGAGCGCCTGCCGATCCAGATCCTGAAAGTGGGATCGTTGGGTACCCACAAGGCCCTGGGTCTGGCCAAAGCCAAGGGCGCCCGGTTCCTGCTGGCGAGCACCTCCGAGTGTTACGGGGACCCGGACGTGAGCCCGCAGCCCGAGACCTACTGGGGCAACGTGAACCCGGTGGGCATCCGCGGCGTCTACGACGAAGCGAAGCGTTTTGCCGAGGCGATGACCATGGCCTATCACCGCCATCATGGTGTGGAGACGCGCATCGTCCGAATCTTCAACACGTTCGGCCCGCGCATGCAGATCGACGACGGGCGTGCGATTCCCAACTTCTTTGCCCAGGCGATTCGCGGCGAGGATGTCACGGTCTACGGGGATGGCAGCCAGACCCGTTCGATCAACTACGTGAGCAATCTCGTCGAGGGTCTGTGGCGATTGCTCGGTTCGGATCACCCGACCCCCGTGAACATCGGCAGTGAAGCCGAGATCTCGATGCTCGAGCTCGCGAAGAAGATCATCGACCTCGTAGGGAGCTCTTCGAAGATCGTCTACGGTGAACTACCCCCCGACGATCCCAAGGTTCGTCGGCCGGATACTACGATCGCTCGCACTGTGCTGGGCTGGGAGCCCGAGATCAGTCCCACCGAGGGGCTCGAGCGCACACGCGACTACTTCGTGGAGGCGCTGTCGAAAGCCTGATGGACGCTTCCAAGATCCGAAACTTCTGCATCATCGCGCATATCGACCACGGCAAGAGCACCTTGGCGGATCGGCTCCTCGACGCCACTGGGACGCTTGGCGCGCGAGAGAAGCGGGACCAGTTTCTCGACAAGATGGAGCTCGAGCAAGAGCGCGGCATCACCATCAAGGCCCAGACTGCGCGCATGACCTATCGGGCCAAGGACGGCGAGGACTACATCCTCAACCTGATCGATACCCCCGGTCATGTGGACTTCTCCTATGAGGTGTCCAGGGCGCTCCAAGCCTGTGAGGGGGCCGTGTTGGTGGTGGATGCCTCGCAGGGAATCGAGGCCCAGACCCTGGCCAACGCCTACATGGCGATCGAAGCGGACCTGGAGATCCTTCCGATCGTCAACAAGATCGATCTGCCTGCCGCCGATCCGGAGGGCGCGGCCCAGCAGGTCGAGGACGTCATCGGCCTGGACGCAGCGGACGTGCTTCCTGTCTCGGCCAAAGAGGGGACGGGTGTCGACGAGCTGCTCGAACGGATCGTGGCGAATGTTCCGCCGCCCCGGGGCGACGCCGAGGCTCCGCTCCGCGCGTTGATCTTCGATGCCTGGTTCGATTCGTATGTGGGCGTGGCTGCACTGGTACGGGTCGTTGATGGCGAGGTGAAGAAGGGTGACCGGGTCAAGCTCCGGGCCCAAGGCAGTGAGCACGATGTCCAGGACCTGCACGTGATCGATCCCCACCCCCGCCGCGTGAAGCGGCTCGGCGCGGGGGAGGTGGGCGTGGTGATCTGCGGCATCAAGAGCCTCGACGAGTTGAAGATCGGCGACACGATCGTGCCCGCTGCGCCCCCCTTGCCGGACGCCCTGCCGGGTTTCCGCGAGGTCAAGCCGATGGTCTTCAGCGGGCTGTATCCGGTGGAGGCCGAGGACTACCACTCGCTGAAGGCCGCGCTCGAGAAGCTGCGGCTGAACGACTCTTCCTTCCAGTACGAGCCCGAGACCAGCGCGGCGCTCGGATTCGGCTTCCGCTGTGGTTTTCTTGGCTTCCTGCACTGCGAAATCATTCAGGAGCGTCTCGAGCGAGAGTACGACCTGGATCTGATCACCACGGCACCGACGGTGCGATACCGCGTCGAGAAGAAGGACGGCGAGACGATCGAGATCGAGACTCCCGCAGCGCTACCGGACGTCATGGAGATCGCAACGATCAACGAGCCGACGATTCTGGCCACGATCCATGTCCCCCAGGAGTACGTCGGGGCCGTCATCGCACTTTGCCAGGAACGGCGCGGCAACCAACGAGATATGGCGGTGCACGGCGGACGGGTTCAGATCCGCTACGAGCTGCCGCTGGCCGAGGTCGTGGCCGATTTCCACGATCGGATCAAGAGCGTGACCCGGGGATTCGGTTCGTACGACTACGATCTCATCGGCTACACGCCCGCGGCGCTCGTGAAGCTCGACATCCTGGTCAACGGAGATCCGGTCGACGCGCTCTCACTGATCGTGCACCGGGACAAGGCCCACACCCGGGGCGCGGACCTGGCACGGAAACTCAAGGAGTTCATCCCGCGTCAGATGTTCGAGGTTGCGATCCAGGCGGCCATCGGTGCGAAGGTGGTCGCACGAACCACGGTCAAGGCTCTCCGCAAGAACGTGACGGCAAAATGCTATGGCGGAGACATCTCGCGGAAGCGCAAACTTCTCGAGAAGCAGAAAGCGGGAAAGCGCCGCATGAAGAGAGTCGGCTCGGTCGAGATTCCCCAGGAGGCGTTCCTGGCAGCGCTGAAGCTCGGAGATGATTCGTGAACGATCGATCGGAAGACAACAAGGAAGCCTCGGCCAAGCCGACGTTCATGGAGGAGCTGCCGACCCTGGTTGCAGCGGTAGCGGTCGCGCTCTTGATCCGAACGTTCTTGTTCCAGACGTTCTACGTTCCCTCGGACTCGATGTTCCCCACGCTACTCGTGGGCGATCACGTCTTCGTCAACAAGTTCATTTTTGGTGCCCGCGTGCCGTTCACGGAGATTCAGCTTCCCGGCTTCCGAGAGCCCGAACGAGGCGAGGTCGTGGTCTTCGATCTCGCGCGCGGCGCGAACGGTGGCATCTTTCCCCTCGACCAGGCCAAAGGCGTGCGCACGGATGCGTTCGTCAAGCGGCTGATCGGCCTGCCTGGTGACCGCATCTCGTTTCGCGATCAACGCCTGATCATCAACGGTGAAATCCTGCCGGTCGAAGACACCGGGCGGATCTTTACGGATTCAGGTGGGCGGGTCTTCGACCTCAAGGTCGAGACACTGGGAAGTTGCCGTCACTACATCCTCGATGATCCGGGTTGGAAACACCAGGACGTGGCCGAGTTCGAGGTGAAGCCGGGCCGCTTCTTCTTCATGGGCGACAACCGGGACAACTCTCACGACGGCCGTCGCTTCGGCACCGTTCGCAAGCAAGAACTCGCAGGCCCGGCAGGGCTCCTCTACTGGTCCTGGAACTGGAATGGCGCCTGGCTCGAACTCCTGAACCCACTCACCTGGATCCGGAACCTCACCTCGGAGACCCGCTGGGGCAGAATGGGCGGCCTCTCCGAGTGCTACGAAGTGGAAGGCGAAATTCCCTTCCCGCCCGAGAACGCAGCCGGCTAGGCCGCTTCGCTTCTCTTGCGCGATCGGGAGTCGCCGGGGCTGGGCACAGGCCGGGCGGAATGGCTACAGGCCGGGCGGAATGGCTTCCATGAGGGAGCCTTCCGTGTCAAGTCGTTGGTTTGTGGAGAGGTTCCGGAGATCGTCTCGCCAGGCTTCCATTCGCACTCTTTGTGGGCAGTAGAGGTGCCCGGTGCATGTTGGGTTCCCGCCGAGGGGTGCTGCTGTTACTCGGTCGCGGCCTCGAGGGCCTAGCCATTCCTCGCAGTCACCCGGACGGGGCGTTCGTAGATCTCCAGAGAGTGGTTCGGTGGGTTTCTCCTCGGGTTCAGGCGGCGCGCGCCTGGAGGTGGAGGGGTTCGTAGACTTCGCCGGTTCTCCAGAGGTGGTGGAGGAGAACCGAGAGTTTGCGAGCCATGGCGACCAGGGCCTTCTTCTTGGCCGCTTTTCCTCCGCGCTGGACCAGATGCTCTCCGAAGTGCTTGAGATCCGACTCGGATCCGCGGGCCAGGATCCACTGGGAGCATTCGACCAGGAGGCTCCGAGATAGGAGCCCACGGTTCGACTCTTGGCGAAGCGCTCGGGGTCCTCGATCGTGAGGACGTAGGTCAAGGCCGTCACGGGTCCTACGCCTGGTACCTGACGGAGTAGCGCCGTCTCGGGATATTGCTCACGCGAAGTTTCCAGCAGAGCGCGATCGAGTCCCTGAATCTCGTGGTTCAACTGGTCGATCGTGCGCAACAGGGCCTCG
>JAFDCZ010000256.1 GCA_019312665.1 Deltaproteobacteria bacterium
CGCCACCTTTGGCGTGACGGATGAAGGCGTACCTCCGATGTCCGATCAGGAGGCCGTGAACCTGGCGATCCAGGGCATGGGGGGTGCGTTCGCCATCACGGAAGCGGCCTGGTGGGATGCCTGGGGTGGCCACGTCGTCGTCCACGGTGTCGGCGCCCCGGCCGGCGCGTCCGTGGAGCTGTTGGATGCGGATAGCGGAAACTTGCTGACCACCCTGTCCGCAAACCAGGGCGGCGCATTCCGGACCGGCGAGTGCAAGCGGGTCCGGGATCGCCGACACCGTGGCCGCAAGAAGACGGTCCTCGCGTGCCTCACTCCCGCCCAGGCCCCGTGTACCGTCCAGGTGCGCGCCGGCGCCATGCTGAGTGTGCGGACACCGGTGATGAACGCTCCCGCCCAGTGCGGGCCGGCCAGCCCGGCGCTGCTGACCGCAGACGGCACCCTGACCCTCAGTCGGAAGCGAAGTAGAAGTCGCCTTCGGCGGGTCCTGTCGGTCAAAGGCCAGAATGCAGCCGTCGGCGAGACACTCGAGATTCGCAATGCTGTCACGGACGCCGTCCTGGGCACGGCCCTGGCGGACGAACTCGGCCGCTTCAGCTGGCAGATGAGGAACGCACCCGCCTGTCAGATTCGGGTGGTCGGCCAGAACGCCATGTCGGCTACGGATGAGGTCCGGCTCCGACGCGGCCACGGAATTGGCA
Organism: Deltaproteobacteria bacterium; assembly: GCA_019312665.1. GTDB lineage: Bacteria > Myxococcota_A > UBA9160 > UBA9160 > UBA6930. The sequence goes on from JAFDCZ010000256.1 coordinate 702, forward strand.
AGCGCAAGCTGAGGCGCATCCAGCGCCGCTGGAAAAAGCGCTGCGCCGGCCCGGCCAATGCGGCTCCGCCGGCAGCCTTTGGCGCCGGAAGCTGATGGATCCAGGCGACGCTCCATCTGCGACGCGGTACGCTCGCGCCGCGATGGAGCTCGTTCTGATCCGACACGGCCTGCCGATCCGGCAGGAGAACCCCGAAGGTGCCCCTGCCGATCCGCCTCTCTCCGACGAAGGGTGGGCCCAGGCGGAGGCGGCCGCCCAGTGGTTGGCGCTCGAACGATTCGACGCTCTGTATGCGAGCCCGCTGCTTCGGGCGCGAGAGACCGCAGCCCCGCTGGCACGCCTGCAGGGCCTCACGGTCGAGATCGAGCCGGGCGTCATTGAACTCGACCACGAATCGGAACGCTACGTGCCGCTGGAAGAGCTGAAGGCGGAGGATCCTGAAGCCTGGAAGGCCATGCTGACCGCAGAGGGCTACGGCGGTGTCGACCTGCCGGCCTTTCGTGTGCGGGTCGTTGCGGCGCTCGAAGCCATGATCGACCGGCACCGCGGCGGCAGGGTGGCCGTCGCGTGTCACGGTGGCGTGGTCAATGCCTGGGCTTCCCATCTGCTCCAGCTCGAAGAGCCCCTCTTCTTCGAGCCTGCCTACACCAGCGTAAGCCGATTCCTGGCGGCCTCATCCGGCGAGCGCAGCATCCGCTCGCTCAACGAGACGGGGCACCTGCGCGGCGCCTGAACGCGGTATGTTCCGCCCCACTTGGAGGGCCCCATGGATTCGCCGCTGCGCTTGGACGAGATCGAGATCATCCACCCGGATCACTTTGTGAAGAACGGCTACCCCCACGCGGAATGGTCGCTGCTCCGGCGGGAGGCACCGGTCTACTGGTTCGATCGAACCGAGGGCGAGCCGTTCTGGGCGATCACGAAGCATGAAGACATCGTCTTCATCGGCAAACGGCCAGACCAGTTCCTCAACAACCCCCAGCTGGTCATCCCATTCGAAGCACCGCCGGAAGGAGAAGCCGCCTTTCGACCGCCGGACACGCTGATCAGCATGGACAACCCACTCCATCGGAAGAACCGCAAGTTGATCAGCGGGCGCTTCGCGCCGGGAGCCTTGAAGAAGATCCACGGCGACATCGAGAACATCGCCAAGGAGATCATCGACAGCCTGCTCGACGAAGGCGACGAGGGCGAATGCGATTTCGTCGAAAAGGTGGCCGCACCGCTTCCGATCGCCGTGATCGCCTGGCTGCTCGGCGTGCCTCGCTCGGATTGGCGGTTGCTCTTCGATTGGACCAACCAGACGATCGGAGCCGGCGATCCGGAGTACCAGCAAGAGGGCATGGACGCCCAGGCCACTGCCCAGGCCGCGATGACCTCCCTTTTCCAGTACTTCACGCAGCTCGTCGAGGAGAAGAAGAAGAATCCGGCGGACGATCTGGTCACGCTCTTCTTGAACTCGGAAATCGACGGCAAGAAGCTCGAGCTGATGGATGTGTTGACCTGGTGTTTCATCATCGTGATTGCCGGGAACGAGACCACCCGCAATGGCACCAGCGGTGGGATGCTCGCCCTGATCGAACATCAGGATCAGCTGCGCAAGATCCAGGCGGACATGTCGCTGCTGAAGCCCGGCATCGAGGAGATCGTTCGCTGGACCAGCCCGATCATCCACTTCGCCCGCACCGCGGCCGAAGACTGCGAGATCCGCGGCCAGCAGATCAAGAAAGGCGATCGCCTCGCCCTCTTCTACCCTTCGGCAAACCGGGACGAAGACGTCTTCGAGGATCCCTTCTCGTTCAAGGTCGACCGGCGTCCGAACCGCCACCTCGGCTTCGGAATTGGCGAGCATGTCTGCGTCGGCTCCCACGTCGCGCGCCTCGAGATGGAAATGGCCTACAAGTACCTGCTGCCGCGCATCGAGGAGATCGAGCTGACGGGCCCGCCCGCGCGCCTGCGAAGCCAGCTGGTCGGCGGCGTCAAGCACCTGCCGATCCGCTACAAGCTCAAGCCCGCCTGAGCACTTGCACCAAGGCTCGACCCCAACGGAGACCCGCGAATGATCCGACCGGACTATGAGCGCTACGCCGAGGATCTGAGGATCGAGCTCGCCGATCGCGTGCTCCGGATCACGCTGGACAACCCGGACAAGCTGAACGCCAACACCGACGCGATGCATTGGGCGCTCTCGCGGATCTGGGATGACATCGACGCCGACCCGGATGTCGCGGTGGTCGTGCTCACGGGCGCGGGTGAGCGAGCCTTCAGCGCTGGCGGCGACCCGGCCCAGATGAAGATCGCGCGAGACGACCCCGCCTGGTGGGCGAACACGGCCCGCGAAGCCAAGAGGATCCTCTACGGAATGCTCGCCTGCGACACGCCGATCGTCGCTCGCTTGAATGGGCATGCGGTCGGGTTCGGGGCCACCTTGGCCTTGGCCTGCGATCTGGGGGTCGGGGTCCAGGGCGCCAAGTTCGGTGATCCGCACCACGGGGTGGGTCTCGTGTGCGGAGACGGAGGGGCCCTCCTCTGGCCCGATCGCATCGGCTACGCCCGGGCGAAGGAACTCCTGTTCACGGGCCGCCTGATCGCGATGGAGGACGCGGCCGAGATGGGCTTGATCAACTACGCCGTCCCCCGCGATCAGCTCGACGCGAAAGTGGACGAGCTCGTTGGAGAGATCACGCGTGGGCCCCCCCGGGCCATCCAGATGACGAAGAACGCAATGAACCTGCGACTTCGACAGGCCGCGTTGGCAACGCTGGAGGTCGGGCTGGCCAATGAGATGATCTCGGCCCAGACCGGGGATCATCTCGAGGCAGTGAATGCGATGCTGGAGAAGCGGGACCCGACGTTCTCTGGCGGGTAGGTGCGGGCTCGCGACTACTCCGACCCGTAACTCCGCGAAGCAGCCGGGCGGCCATCGTCGCGAAGTTCCAAGCTGAGCAACGTCTTGTCGAACCAGGCGCGATAGATTTCGAACTCCTCCGCAGGCGCTTCGCCGATGGCCACCAGGACCCGGCCATCTCCGGTTGCGAGCAACGTGAATTCCTCGCGGGTTCCGCGGCGAGTGTGCAGCACGTAACGGCGTGCGTCGCGGCCCGCCACCTTATGCTCGCTCTCCTCCACCATCGCCGATTGGCCCAGGTGGGCCCGGCCGTATCGGGCCAGGTACGCATCGACCGTGTCGAAGCGAACCACGTTCAGCTGGAAGGAAGCTCGGTAATCCCAGGCCACCCCATCGACGGCCACCAGGCCATAGCGCGTCGGCATGCTCACCCAGCCGTCGGGGGTCTGGAGTTCGAAGCCGAGGCGCGGATCGACGTGAGGCGCGAGCGTCAGCAGGGGCGGACCGCGCGGTGGGCCGAGCTGGCTCGCGCGCAGGCCCGGGTTCAGATCGGCATAGACCGTTCCGCTCCGCATCGCGTACAGGGCTTGGAAGGAGTTCAGATCCGCCAGCCCGAGGCCTTCCCGGGCGACGCGGTCGTGGGCGACCTCGTACATCAGATCGGATGGGATCGGGCTGTGGCCCCGCATCCCCAACGCGTGCCCCAACTCGTGCAGCGCCACCTTCTCCACCTGGCTCGGGAGCAGAAGACCGTGCTGGTCGGCCACATACAGCCGCAACTCGGGAATCGCGAAACGCACTTCGACGCGGCCGGTCGCCGGATCGCCACCCTCGAAATGACAGGCACCCCCTGGGCTGCGCGCCAGGCCGAGGACCTGCACATCCTCCTCCGGGACCGGAGCCTCCTCGCCAAACAAGCGAATCGTCAGGCGGGCATCCTTCGCTTCCTGCACCTCACGAAACGAGACCTGGTCGCCGAGATCGCCTTGCCAGAGAGCCATGGCTCGGCGCACGGCCTCGACGTATACGATGGGTTTTCGAGGGTGGAACTCGTCGCCTAGCGACGGATCGATCTGCGGAGCCTCGATGTACACGGCCAGGGGAAAATCGTCTGGGGCCCAGTGGCATAACACCAGGCGCTCTCGCCCATCACCGACGCGGATCCGATGGGCCATGAAGGGCAGGAAATTCGGATCCCGCACGCTCGAATGAGAGGCACGAAAGACCGCGTAGTCCGGCAGGTTGTGCTCATACGCGACCCAGGGCCGTGCCGCGCTTTCGGGCGGGACGGAAGCGGTAGTACAGCCGAAGAGTCCGAGCAGGAGCCCGAGAATCGGGGCCACCGTTCTCAACGTCTTCCGCGTCCTCGGATGGCGCGGCGCATCTCCCGATCTTCCTCACGTCGACGGATCGTCTGTCGTTTGTCCGTCTGCCTCTTGCCCCGAACCAGGGCGAGTTCGACCTTTGCGCGACCCTCCTTCCAATACAGGGAGAGAGGCACGAGGGTATGCCCCCGCTCGGTCACCTTCGTCTGGAGCCGCCGCAGCTCATGACGATGAAGGAGCAGCTTGCG
>JAFDCZ010000015.1 GCA_019312665.1 Deltaproteobacteria bacterium
TTTCAATTACACTATTTCCCATCATGGTACCCGCCGTCAAGACGGCCTCTTGGGCCGGCGACCCGCCTCATCGCAATGCGGCCCGAGAACGCCTGCTGGCTGCGGCCCGCCAGTGCATCGCCAGGGATGGGCTGAAGGCCACCGGCATCGCAGCCGTCGCGAAACAAGCGGGAGTGAGCCGGCCGACGGTCTACCGCTACTTCCGAAACCGCACGGAGCTCGTCCAGGCCGCCCTTCTGGGCGCGGGCCAGGCCTTCGCGCGGGAGGTGGCCCACGACGTCGGCCGCATCCAACGGCCTGCGGAAATGGCCGTCGAGTCCGTGCTTGGGATCGTCGTCCGCATCCCCGACGACCCGTTGCTCGGAGAGGTGTGGCGCAGCGTTTCGATCGACAGCGATGCCGCTCGTGGCTTCACCGGGCCCCTCGCCATCGAGATGACTCGGCGCAGCCTGGCCGCGCTGGTCGATGCCGCGGGTTGGGACGATGCCGAGGCAGACGAAGCCTGCGAGACGATCATGCGGTTCGTCTTCTCGCTGCTCGCCGCGCCCGAACCCCATCGCAGCAAAGCCGAGCTTCGCGGCTATCTGATGCGCCGGCTCGTACCGTCATTGGGACTCGCGTAGGCAAGGCCGACGCCAGGCGCGTAGGCAAGGCCGACGTCAGGCGGGATAGACTTCCGAGCGCGCGCAACGCCCCCGCGAACCGCGCCGTTTGGAGGAACCCATGACGAAGAAGGTCTGTCTGATCACCGGCGTCGGCCCGGGCACGGGCACCGCCCTGGTACGCCGCTTCGCAGAGGGTTACGCCGTCGCGATGATCGCCCGGAACGCGGAGCGGCTCTCCCTGCTCGAAAAGGAGGTTCCGGGCGCGCGGGCCTTTCCCTGTGATGTCACGGACGAGCCAGCGCTGACGTCGACCCTCGACCAGATCCAGCAGCAGATGGGCTCACCCTCGGTCGCCATCCACAACGCCGTGGCCGGCGCCTTCGGCGACTTCCAGACGATCGACCCGGCCGTGCTGCGCCGCAATTTCGAGATCAACACCATGGCGCTGCTGCATCTCGCCCGAAGTGTCGCACCCTCGATGATCGAGGCGGGTGAGGGAGCGATCCTGATCACCGGCAACACCTCCACCTACCGCGGCAAAGCAGACTTCGCTGGCTTCGCCCCCAGCAAGGCGGCCCAGCGCATCCTGGGAGAATCCATGGCCCGCAGCCTCGGGCCACAGGGCGTCCATGTGGCCTACCTCGCGATCGACGCCGTCATCGACCTGCCCTGGACCCGGAAGATGCTGCCCGACAAACCCGACAGCTTCTTCTGCCGCCCGGATGACATCGCCGGCGAGTGCTGGCACCTGGTCCATCAACCCCGTTCCGCCTGGACCTTCGACGTCACCATCCGCCCAGACTGCGAACCCTGGTAACGCAACCAGAGGAGATCGGAGGAGCCATGCAGCTTTCCAGCATCCTGGGAGTCATTGCGTTGAGCGCGATCCTGTTCGGCTGCGAGGCCAGCGAGCCTCCGACCGGAACCCCGGCTTTCGTGCAGCAGATCCTCTTCGACCCGGAGACGGGGAGCCCGGTTCTCATTCTCCGCGAACGCGAAGGGCCGCGGAGCTTGCCGATCTGGATCGGCATGAACGAGGCGCGCTCGATCGCCTCTCGTATGGAAGGAGAGCGACCCCCACGCCCGAATACCCATGATCTCGCGAAACGGCTGATCGATCGGCTGGCCGGAACGGTGCGACGGATCGTGGTGACCCGACTCCATGGCGGTGTGTACTTCGCACGGATTCATCTTTCCATGGGCGACGAGCAGTTTGAAGTCGATGCGCGGCCCAGCGATGCGATCGCACTCGCACTGCGCTTCGACGCACCGATCTTCGTGCACGAATCCCTGTTTGAGATGGGCGACGCCACCGACCGGCAGGTTCCCTCGCTTCGCCTCTGATTCCATTGAGGTTGATGGCCAACGGCGCATCGCGTTCGAGCCCAGCGTCGGGAAAACCCTCCCCAGAAGCGCGCTCCCGCGTTGACAACGCATACCCTCGGTGGCAGGATCGGCCTGCCCGAGCACTTGGAAGTGCTCGCGAGCGCGGAGCCACCCCCCCATGAATCATGCCGAGCTCGCTTGGGAATTTGCCGAAGTCTTTGGCGAACTTCCCAGCGAGCAGATCAACGAGATGCTCGCCAAGAACGTCCCGCTCGAGACCCTCGAGTTCTTCACGAGCTACTGCGAAAGCTTCGCCGAAGCCGAAAATCTCGAAAAGGGAATCGCTGGGCGGTTGCCGAACCTGATGCTCGTCGGATATCTGCTTCGCGTCCTGGAAGATCGGCTCCTCGACGAGCCCGAAGACGGCACCCCTTCCTAGGCTGGAGAAGCGAACTCGCTCATGACGAAGCGCGAGATCCGCACTGAGGCCGCACCCGCACCGGTCGGTCCCTATTCCCAGGCCGTCATCGATGGCAACATCGTGTATGCATCCGGCCAGGTGCCCCTCGATCCCGCCACCGGGAAGCTGGTAGAGGGCGGCATCGAAGCGCAAGCCGAGCAGGCCTTCAGGAATCTCCGCGCTGTGTTGGAGGCGGCCGGCTCGTCGATGGACGACGTCCTCCGCGCCGGCATCTACCTGACGGATCTCTCCGATTTCCCCACCGTCAACGAGATCTACGCCCGGCAATTCGGAGCGGGGGCCAAACCCGCCCGAAGCACCCTCGGCGTGGCGGCGCTTCCACTCGGTGCGCGAATCGAGATCGACGCGATCGCGAGCGTCACTTCGAAGGCGTGAGCGAAGAGCTCGGCGACGCCAGCACGCTCGCGTGCATCGCCCGAGCGAGAAGCAGCGAAGCCACCGCCCCGACGCTCGACGCGCTCCCCTGGCACGACTTCCAGACGCTATGCGAAGCCCGCGCCGGCGAGGGCGATCGACCGTTCCTCATCTTCCATGGCCACGAAGGCCGCGAGCTTTGGAGCTACGCGACACTTCTCGCCGCCGTTCGCGCCAGGGCCGAGCTGCTTCACCACCAACTCGGCATCGAACGCGGCGAACGCGTCGCGCTGCTCCTGCACAACGACCCGCAGGTACCCATTTCGACCTTTGCCGCCTGGCGCATCGGGGCGTGCGTGGTTCCGATCAACCTGGGCGAAGACGACGAACGGGTGCGGTTCGTGCTCGAAAACGCCGCCTGCCGTGTCGCCCTCTATCTTCCCGAGTACGCAGACCGGGTCGAAGGGCTTCGAGCCGCCCTGCCCGGGGTCGAGCATTGGATTGCGCTCGAGCCGGGAATCGATCCTGCACCCGAGCCCGGTGAAGCCCTGCCCTCTCCGGCCCCCGAAGACGAGGCGTTGATCGTCTACACCTCCGGGACCACCGGCGCGCCCAAGGGCGTGCTCCTCACCCAACGCAACCTGTTGGTCGACGCCCATGCCCTTGCCCAATGGAATGAGGTGGGCCAGGACTCGGCGTTGATGTGCGTCCTCCCGACCCACCATGTGAACGGGCTGATCGTCACGCTCTTGATGCCCTTCCTCGCCGGCGCCCGCAGCGTGCTCGAGCGCCGCTTTCACACCGGCGGCTTCTGGCGACGCATCGCAGAAGAGAACGTCCAGATCGTCTCGGTCGTGCCCACGCTTCTTGCGTTCCTGCTCGAGGACGAAGCCGGGACCGAAGGGCTCGACCTCGGCGGCTTCCGCCACTTGATCTGCGGGGCGGGCCCTTTGACGGTGGAACTGGCCGCCAGGTTCGAGGATCGCTTCAGCTTCCCGATCCTCCACGGCTACGGCCTCTCGGAAACCACCTGTTACTCGTGCATGCTGCCCGTCGATCTGCTCGAGAACGAACACCGGGCCTGGCTGCGCGAGCACGGATTCCCCTCGATCGGCGTTCCCCTTCCCCCGAACGAGATGGCCATCCACGACGAACAGGGAAGGCCCGCGGCCGATGGCGCCCGAGGCGAGATCGTCGTCCGTGGTGTGAACGTAATGAAGGGCTATTTCCGCCGGCCGGAAGCCAACGCGGAAACCTTCGCTCATGGTTGGTTCCGCAGCGGCGACGAGGGGTTCCTGGAGCGAGACGCGAACGGCCGCCCCTGGTTCTTCATCACGGGCCGAATGAAAGAGCTGATCATTCGCGGCGGCGTCAATCTCTCGCCCTTCGAAATCGACGAAGTGCTCAATCAGATCCCCGGCGTCGCCCGCGGCCTGGCCGTCGGCTTTGAGAATCGTTGGTACGGCGAGGAGGTCGGCGCCTACGTCATGCGCGAGCCCGGCGCGGAGATCGACGAAGCCAGCATCCTCGCAGCCTGCCGCGAAACCCTTCCGTTCGCGAAGTCTCCGAAGGTGGTCGTCTTCGGAGAGGACATCCCCGTCACCTCGACGGGCAAATACCAACGCAACCGGCTTCGACCTCACTTCGAAGCCTGGCGGGACGAGCAGTTCCGGCGCTAGCCGACCGAAGCCTGGCGGGACGAGCAGTTCCGGCGCTAGCCGACCGAAGCCTGGCGGGACGAGCAGTTCCGGCGCTAGCCGACGTTCCCCTCACGCGCGCGAAAGCCAGCGCAGGTTCAACCCGTTCACCGTGACATGGGCCGCGACGGGTGCCGCGAGAGTTCCCGTCCACAGGAACAGCCCACCGAAGATTCCACCGGCCAGCAACGCAAAGAGCGCCCAGATGCGCAGGCCAGGCCGGGGTAGATAATGTGCGGCGCCGAACAACAGGCTGGCGAGGAGCCAGCCCACCTGGGCCTGCAAGGCACCGCGAAAGAGCATTTCCTCGGCGAGCCCGCTGGCCAGGGCCAGCAGCGCGACCGCGGGAACGGAGAGGCCGCGGACGAGCTCGCCCAGGGCCTCGGCGAGGGCCGTGCCGGAGGCGGTCGCCGAGGTCCACGCACGCGAGAGCGCCACCAGCGCCAGCCCCGCAACCACCCCCACCAAGCCACCGGCGAATGGGCCCATGGCCTCGTCAGCGTGGCCGAGGGTCCAGGGCCCGACACCGTCCACCGCCCAGCGCCAGGCCCAGGCGGCTCCTCCTACGGCCACGTAGAACAAGAGCCCGGAGATCCAAGGCAGCCGGGCTGCTTCTTCTTGCCCCGTGGGGGACAGATTCGTGGCAGCGATCATGGGCGAGGGGTAGCTTTCCCCTGCACGGGCGCCCACCTCCACCCACCCGGGCGAGGGGCGCCTTGCCTTTTTTTGCCGCTTTTCCCCCAGGGGTTGGAATCAGCCATGAGCGACAGGGTGCCCATGACGCCCAAGGGCCATGCCATGCTCGAAGCAGAGCTGAAGCAGCTCAAGAAGCTGGATCGCCCCAAGATCGTGCATGAGATCGAGATTGCGCGCGCCCATGGCGATCTGAAGGAGAACGCCGAATACCACGCCGCCAAGGATCGCCAGGGCCATATCGAGGGTCGGATCGCGCTTCTGGACGACAAGCTCGCGCGCGCCCAGATCATCGACGGCAAGGGCCAGGGCACGGATCGGGTGAGTTTCGGAGCGACGGTGGTGCTCTCTGACGTAGACTCGGGCGACGAGGTGACCTACCGGATCGTCGGCGAGGATGAAGCGGACGTGGGTCAGGGCATGATCTCGATCACGTCCCCGATCGCGCGCGCCCTGATGGGGAAGGAAGCCGATGCTTCCGTCCGGGTGCGGGTCCCCAAGGGCACCCGAGAGTTCGAAATCCTCGCAATCCGCTTCGACCCGACCTGAGCACCGCGGGAGAAACCGTGCGTTCCCTGCAGTTCAAATTCAGCGCCCTGGTGGTCGTCCTTCTGGTGTCGGCCAGTGTTGCCCTCACCGTGCTCGCCACCCGACACGAGCGTTCTTCTCTCGAAGCGGAAGTCACCAACCGCGGCCTGGCGTTGGCCTCGAACCTGGCCGAGGACGCGAAGGTTCCGCTGTTGGCGGAGGATCAGCTCGCGCTCGAGAACCTGGTCGGCCACGTGGGCGATGGCGAGGGGTTGGTGGCCGCCCGGCTGTTCGATCAAAACGGCAGCATCGTGGCTTCCCTCTCTCCGGACGAAACGGGCCTGGTCCTCCAGCCCCAGACTGCCGGAGCTGCCGCGGGCCCGGTCATCGGCCGCGTTCGCTCGGTGTTGTGGATCGCCGCACCGGTGGTCTACAGCGACGTTCGCATCGGCGAGGCCCAGATCGCCCTCGATCTCGAAGTGCTCGTCGCCCCGGTCGTGGCGGACAGCCAGAAACAGCTCTCGGCAGCCGCGACGGGAATCCTGATCCTGGGTGTGGCGGGAGGGATTGGCTTCGTGGCCCTGCTGGTGGGGCCGATCCGCCGCCTGCGAACCGGCGTGGAGCAGCTCACCGACGGAGATCTGGCCACCCGCGTCCCGCCCACCTCTCAAGACGAAGTCGGTGATCTGACCCGTGCTTTCAACAAGATGGGTGAGTCCCTACAGGAAAAGGAACGCATCCAGAGCGCGTTCGGGCGCTACGTGAATGACTACGTGCTCACCACCCTCTTGGAGGGCCCAGAAGGCGCCCAGCTGGCCGGAGCCGAACGCGAGGTGACCATCCTGTTCGCGGATATCCGCAGCTTCACCCGCCTGTCCGAAGGGCTGAAAGCCGCCGACGTGGTCGGGCTCCTGAACGATATCTTCCAGCTGGCCTCGGATTGCATCCTGGCGCGCAGCGGCACCATCGACAAATTCATCGGCGATTCGGTGATGGCCTACTTCGGGGCGCCGGTTCCGTGCGAAGACCACGCCGCCCAGGCCGTTCAGGCGGCCATCGACATCGAGCGGGCCGTGGCCCGGCGAAACGCCTCCCAACCGCCGCCGACCCACCCGGTGGAGATCGGCATCGGCATCCACACAGGGCCGGTCATCGTCGGCACGATCGGTTCGGACCGGCGCTCGGATTTCACCGCCATCGGCGATGCGGTCAACGTGGCCCATCGGCTCGAGAAGCTCTCCAAGCCGGGAGAAGTGCTGGTTTCCGAGGCCGTTCAGCGCCAGGTGCGCGATGTCGTGCGGCTTCGTTTCGAAGGCGAGCGGCAGCTTTCGGGACGGGTCGAGCCCGTTCACGTATACTCGGTCGAGATCCAGTCCGGGGCCTAGCAACGAAGCCCGGTAGTGCGCGGGCGGGTCGGCCACTGGCTCGCGATCGGGAGGAGAGAGCTTGAACGGGCTTTGCCGCCACAGCATCGTCCTCGCACTCGCACTCGCCGCAGCGGGATGCACCACGCCGCTCGAACTCGGCGAGCGGCGCTACCGGGAGGGCGACCGCCGGGCGGCGCTCGAAGCGTGGCGAGAAATCCGGCCCGACGCCTTCGCCTACGACGACGCCCAGCGCCGCATCGACGAAGTCGAGGAGGAGTTCCAGCAGCTCGTCCTGCGCTACCAGAAGCGCGGCGCCTACTACGAGGCCCGTGAGCGCCTGGCGGAATCCGTGCTGAACTATCGGCTGGCGCTCAACCTCCAGCCGAACGACGAGGAGACCCTGGCCCACGTCCAGGAGCTGGTGCGTGTGCTCGCAAGTGAGCGCAGCCGGACGCGAGCGACGTTCCGCGAGCATTTCGAAGCCGAAAACCTGGCCGGCGCCAGGAATGCCCTGAAGAGTCTTCGCACGCTCGATCCCTTCTCTGCGGAGGTCGCCGCCGACGCCAGGGAGCTGGATCACGCTCTGGACGGGCAGATCCAGAGGCTCCTGGCCCGTGGCCGCCGCGGTTTCACCTCCGGCAACTTGCACCACGCCAACCAGGCCTTCCGGGAAGTCCTGGTCCTCGACGAAGACAACGAGAGCGCCCAAGGTTACCTCTCGTACATTGCAAAGATTCGCGGCAGCGTGAACAGCACGGAAGACTCCTCTCCCGGTGCATTGGACCCGAGAGAAATCGATGCCTCCGACGCAGAGATCCGTGCGGAAGGATTCTTCCAGAATGCCCTGGCCGCCGAGAAGGCCGGCGACCTCTACGCAGCCATCCGCTACGACCTGGCTGCCCTTCGGGTCCATTCGGTGCATCCGCGGGTTCGAAACCACCTCGTTCGCCTGCGTCGCCAGCTCGAGCCACAGCTTCCGGACCTGTTGCGCGCCGGGCGGGAGCACTACCAACAGGAAGACCTGCAGGCAGCGCTCGATCAGTGGCGCAAGGTGCTGTTGATCGATCCCGGCAATGAGCAGGCCCGCGATTACACGATGCAAGCGGAGCTGCTGCTGGAAAACCTCGAGCGGCTACGCGGCGGGCCGGCCGGAAATCGGAATGCGGTGCCCGACAGGAGCGTGGCTCGGTGAGGCTCGTTCGCTTTTTGCAGTACGCGTTGCTGCTCGCAACTCTCTGCGCTGGTTTTGGCTGCCAGACGCTCGTGGATCTGGAACGGGCCCGCGGCCTGCTGTTCCGCCCGCCGCCGGCTCCTGAGATTCCGGTCCTGACCGAGGAGCCCCCAGCCGAACTGCCCGCAGTCGCCGGCCTGGTGGCCGTCGGAGAGGAGCTCCGTGCCATTCCCCTGCGCTGGGAGCCAGTGTTGGCGGGCAATGTGGGCGGATACACCATCGAACGCGCTCTTTCCGAGAAGGGCTCCTTCGACCGCGTGGGTTCGGTCGCAGGCCGCTACCAGACCGCCTGGATCGACCGCGGACTCGACCTGTTCGCGAAGCAGGAGGGTGGCGCCAATCTTGGCGACGGGAAGGTCTACTTCTATCGGGTTCGGGCGTTCGAACCCGGAGGCCAGCTCGGGCCTCCGGGCGACGCCCCCGCAGAAGCGAGCACCGCCCCCGCACCGGATCCGCCCGAAGGCTTCCAGGCATTCAGTCGGCTGCCGCGAGCCGTGGCCTTGCGCTGGGACCCATCCGGGAATCCACTCGCTGCAGGCTACGTCGTGCTGCGCAGCCCGGCCGCTCGCGGGCAGTTCCGGCCTCTCGCCGAGCTCTCGGGACGCTTCACGACGACCTATTTCGATGAGGGCCTCGGCGACCTGCGCGTCTTCTATTACCAGGTCGCCGTCATCAACGCGGCGGGTGGCCAGGGTGAGCCCACCAAGACGAAACGCGCCGTGACGAAGCCCGTGCCACTTCCACCGGTCGGACTCGAGGTGACAGCCCAACAGATCGGCGCGAACGAGCTCGCCTGGGCCCGGAATGTCGAGCCGGATCTACATGCCTACCGGTTGGTCCGCCGCCGGGAAGGCAGCGAGCCGGAAATCGTGGGCGAGATCGAGGTTGGGACGACGACCGCGCGGGATGAGCAAGTTGGGGCTGGAGAACGCGTGGCCTACCTGCTCGTCGCCCTCGACCGCGATGGGCTCGAGAGCGGCCCCTCCGCCGAAATCGAGGTCGAGGCTGTGGCCTACGGGCTCGCGGCAGAGACCCGGAACGGTGCCATCACGCTCTCCTGGAGCCCCGAAGTCCAGGCTTCTTTGGCGGAGACCCGGGTGTTCTCGGTGGGCACCTTCGGGGAGCGGGAGATCGGCCGATCGGCAGCGCCGGAGTTCAAGGTGCCGGACACTCGACCGGGGGCGTCCTATCGCTTCCGGATCGTCGGAGTCCGGGAGGACGGCTCGGAAGCACCGGAATCCAAAGAGGTTCAGGCGCAATTGCCGGAAGAGAACCTGTAGCCCGCCGCTCCACATTGCGTTTCGGGCCGGTGGCCCTAAAATCCGGCGCCTCTTCCCCGGTAGCTCAGTTGGTAGAGCAGGCGGCTGTTAACCGCCTTGTCGCAGGTTCGAGTCCTGCCCGGGGAGCCACGGCGCCCTCAACTTTCGTGAGCGTTGGGGGCCCCGCCGGGCGCGAAGCGCAGTGTGCCTCCGGCCGGAACCTCGAGGACCGCGACCTGCGGACCCGGGCCCCGCGCTCGACCAATCGGTGCAGGCTGGCTTCCGTGGCCACGCTGGCTTCGAGTGCGAACAGCACAAGCGCCAGGGGTCGTTCGCCGACCCCGTAGGGGTCAGGGTCCGGGCCAGCCGTCCCGGGCGAGAATCCGCAAATCGTGAACCCAATCTTCGGCGCGTGTGCTGATCCCGTATCGCAAATGGGCTTGATCATCCGGCGTGTAGGCAAGCACGTAGGCCGCGTGGCTCACGGTGTAGTCAGCATCCGCGCCATCGACGTCGCGCTCGGCCGTCGGCACGAACGCCGCCTCCTGAGCGGCACGTAACGATGCCTCGTCGCCCACGAGCCCGACGAAGCTCGAATCGAAATGGGCCAGCCAACGCTCGACGTGGGCCGGCGTATCTCGCGGCGGATCCACTGTCACGAAGACCACCTTCACCGCGTCGGCCAGGCTCGGATCCTCATCGGCAAGGAGACGCCGCGCTTCGGCGAGCTGGCTCAAGTGGTTGGGGCAGACATCCGGACAACTCGTGTAGCCGAAGAACAGCAGCGTCAAGGAACCGGACGTCCGGTCGGCGAATGCGTAGGGCGCACCCACCGTGTCGGTGAGAGTGAACTCGGGCCGCGGAAGCGGCGCCGAAAGCACCCGACCTCGCCAGGCCACAGATCGGCCTGAAGGTGTTTCTACGGCACCCCTTCGCTCGCATCCAGCGGAGCTCAACGCCAAGAGCCCCGCGACGACCAAGCTGAACCCGTGAAGACTCATTCGCATCGGGCGGTCAGGGTACCGGACACCCGAAGTGCCGCATCAGCACAGCGAGCCGGGGCTCCGTTCGGCCACCCGGGCATCAGACTGGCAGGGTCCGCCGTACCGCGCCAAGCTGGCTGCGATGACGAAGCCGCGCCTCATCGTGAAGCTGGCCAAGGAGGACTTCAAGTTCTCGGCCGCTCACTTCACTGTCTTCCCGAGCAAAGAAGCCGAAAGGCTGCATGGCCACAACTACCGCGTGCGGATCGAGATCGAGGGGACGGATCCCGGCCCGGACGGCCTCCTCGTGCCCGTCGCCGAGGTCAAGGCCAACCTGCGAGCCCTCTGCGCTTCACTCGACGAACGCACGCTGGTACCCGAAAAGAGTCCGCACCTGGAAGTGAACCGGGAGGCCGATGCGATCGAGATCGCCTTCGGTGAGCGCCGCTATCGACTCCCCGCAGCGGATACCCGGCTCTTGCCCCTGCAAAACGTCACGATGGAGCTGCTGGCCACGCACCTGTGGCACGAACTGGCGCCGAGCCTGACCGGCGGCAGGGTCGAACGGCTCGTCGTCGAGGTCGAGGAGACCGCGGGCCAGAGTGCGAGCTACGCCGGCCCCATCGGCGGCGGCTGATCCAGCCGAGCCGCCGGCCCGAAGGGAAGCCAGCCCCCCTGATCCGGTGCGCCTTGGCAGATCTCGAGTCGCCCCTCGGCGGGCGCCGCCAGCATGGCCGCATTGGTGCTGATGCCATCGACATCGTCGCGGTTGATCGCCAACGCCCCGCCCTCCCGATCCCCGAGGAAGCCCCGCAAGTGGGCGTCGTCGAGAGGCTCCGCTCCGGCCAGCAAACCCCGCATCCGTGCGAGCCGGGCTTCGGAGGAGGCGCGCGGAGTGTCACCCTCGAGCGCGGCGTGTTCCGCAGCCTGACAATGATTCGTCTGCACCTGACTCGTCGCACCCAGGCAACGCACCTCGGAGCGCGTCGCGGTGCACTCGACTACGGCTGCGTGCCCCCGGGCGTCGGCCAGGAAGTAGCTATGCGCCCCCGCGCGATGAGCCGACTCGATTGCCTGGATCGCCTCGCCCACATCGGCCGAGGTGAGCGCACGGTGGATGAGATTCAAGTACGGGACGCCCGCTCTGGCATCCAGGGTCCGCAGGTTCGTCGTCCCCACGGCCAGGCCGTGCTCGTTGATCCCCATCAACGAAAGGCAGCCGACGGTCGTCACGCACCAGGTGGCCGGGCCCACATCTGGCTGTCGGTGGACTGCGACCACGAAGGGCTGATTGTCGGTACCAAGATCCCAGGTCTGGCCGAAGCGCAGGCCCCCGCTTTGCATCTTGGCAGCGGGCACCAGGAATCCAGTGCAGCCACCGAAGGCTTCGAGCGGGCCACCCCACGCAAGCGCATCCCGAAGATCGGTGAGACCACCAAGCGCCATGATCTCCTCCGGACGGAGTAGCGCCCCGCGGGCAATACCGAGGAGCTCCGCATGTCCCTCCGGATGGTAGGCCGCCGCCGCATCCAGGCAGACGGTGGCCAACTTCAGGAGGTCCCCCTCATCGGCTTCCCGCCGGCCGTAGACCCGCGCCTGGGTCAAGGCGTTCGCCATGCGCAGCCGGGCGAGCTCATGGATCTCGACGCGGAAGCCCTCGCCGAACGCCTCTCCCATCGCGGCCGGGGAGCCCTCGAGATGCACGCAGCGCATGACGGGAGCATCGGTCGAACACGCCGGGCTCCACAACCGTCTCGGGCATCTCCCCAGGCATTCCGGGGGGTTCCCCCACCCCGGAGACGTTCTCCTGGCTCCAGAGCCGCGAGATGGGGTATGGAGCCTCACCTCCGGGCTGCTGTGTGCCGAAGATGTCGGTGCGCAAGGAGGATGTGCGATGGAACTCGGCTGGATCGGAGAATGGGTCTCGATCGTGACCCTGGTGCTGTTGATCGCGATGGTCGCCGGCCCCCCTGTATTCCTGGCCTCGATCTACCTCCACGATCGCTTCCAGAGCCAGCACGCCGTTCTGCGCAACTTCCCGCTGCTCGGCCGCCTGCGATACCTCTTCGAGCATCTGGGCCCGGAAATGCGCCAATACCTTTTCGATGGGGATCGGGAGGGCAAGCCCTTCTCCCGCGACGACTACACCAACATCGTGCTGTCCGGGAAGTACATGAAGTCGATCATCTCCTTCGGCTCGAAGCGGGACTTCGAGCTGCCAGGCTGGTACCTGCGCAACGGGATGTTGCCCACTCTCTACGGCGATCTTGCCCTCGATCTACGACCCACCCTCGAGACCCAACGTTATGTCACGGATCACGACGGCTTGTTCAGCCGATCGGAGCACGTACAACCCGAGAAGATCGCTCCTTGGGCCCTCGACGACGCTCACGCGCCGGTCATCGGCCCCGACCTCGCGCATCCGTGGGTGATGCGCGGGCTGATGGGAATGAGCGGAATGTCCTATGGGGCCCTCGGGCGACATGCCATTCAGGCCCTCTCCCTGGGGCTCGGCAAGGCGACCGGGGCGTGGATGAACACAGGCGAGGGCGGTCTTTCGCCCCATCACCTGGTGGGTGGGGGCCCGATCGTGTTCCAGATCGGCCCGGGCCTGTTCGGCGTGCGCAACGACGACGGCGAATTCGATTGGGAACTGTTCCGCAAGCAAGCCGCCATCCCCGAAGTGGTGGCCTTCGAACTGAAACTTCATCAAGGAGCGAAGATCCGCGGCGGGCACGTGGAGGGAGAGAAAGTCACCCCGGAGATCGCTGAGATCCGCGGGGTCCCGGTGGGCCAGACGATCGATTCGCCCGCGCGCTTTCCGATGCTTTCCGACCTCGACGATCTCTTCGATTGGATCGATCGCATGCGCCAGGAAGGCGGCAAGCCGATCGGCGTGAAGCTCGTGGTGGGCGGACCCGGAAGCCTGGATGAGTTCGCGCTGGCCATGTCGCAGCGGGGCGATGGTCCGGACTTCATCACGGTCGACGGCGGCGAAGGCGGCTCGGGTGCCACCTACCGCGAGATGGCCGACAGCATGGGCCTGCCCATCGGCTCGAGCCTCATCGAGGCAGACGACGCATTTCGCCGAGCGGGCGTTCGCGATCGCGTGAAGATCATCGCTTCTGGCAAGCTCTTCTCCGCCGACCGCATCGCCCTGGCGCTCTGCTTCGGAGCGGATGCGGTGCAGATCGCGCGAGGCATGATGATCTCCGTGGGCTGCATCCAAGCCCAGCGCTGCCACAACAACACCTGCCCTGTTGGCGTGGCCACCACCGATGAGAGCCTGATGAAAGCCCTCGTCGTGGAGGAAAAGCAGTACCGCGTGCTGAACTACATCACGACCCTTCGCGCGGGCCTGGCGGGCCTCACCGCGGCCGCAGGCCTCCACTCACCGACGGAATTCACCCGCTACCACGCCGTCCACCGCGACGCCCTGGGCCGCATCCGATCCGCCGCCGACGTGTTTCCGCAGCCGTAGCGGGGGCCCACAGAGCGTTGCTGGGAGATTCGGTAATCCTCCCTCGTCATCTCCCTGCGAAGCCGCTTCGCTTCTCCTGCGTGAGCGGGAGTCGCCGGGGCTGGGCACAGGCCGGTCGGAATGGCTCGGCCGGGGATCGGGTGGCCGCGTAGGGAGCGGGACAGGGTGTTGCCCTTTGCGGCTTCGCCGCGGTCAACCTACGCGCACGCAGGACGGGACCTATGCCTGCGCTTTATTTCCGCCCGGCCTGCGCCCAGCCCCGGCGAAGCGGTCCCAGTTGCCAGCACGGCCGATCGCGGGGCGGGGGGCGGTCAGCGCGGAAGTAAAAGCGGAGCCAGGCCCGAGAGTACGCGCCCTCCCGCTGCGCACTCGGCATACCAGGTGCACGCGCGTTCGAGGGTCTGGTGAGCCATGGAGCGCTGGCCGCCCCCCGCCCCGCGATCCATCACGAGAAGCGAAGCGGGGCTCTGGCGAACGACGAGAGATCGGGGGTGATCTTCGCGTATCCTCTCGGATATGAACGCACCGCTCGCTGATGTCCGCGTCGTTGAAATCGCCAGCTTCGTTGCTGCACCTGCAGCGGGGGCGCTGCTGGCCGATCTCGGTGCGGAAGTGATCAAGGTCGAAGTGCCCGGCGGTGAGACGCTTCGCCACGCCCGCCCGAAGCTGCTCGGCTGGCAGAGCGAGTTTTCTGAAGCCCCGCAATTCCACATGGACAACCGCGGGAAACGCTCCCTGGTGCTCGACTTGCGGAAGCCGGAGGCCCGCGAAGCCCTGTTGCGGGTCATCGACAGCGCCGACGTGGTGTTGACCAACATGCTGCCGGGACGCCTCACCAAATACGGGCTCGACCCGGAGAGCCTGCGCGAACGCCGGCCCGAACTGGTCGTCGCGAGCCTCACGGGCTACGGCAAGAAGGGCGCGGAAGCGGACACCCCTGCGTTCGACTACGCCGCGTACTGGGCGCGCACGGGGATGATGGACCTGATGCGGGAGCCCGACGCGCCGCCTGCCTGGTTGCGTCCCGGTGTCGGAGATCATGCAGCCGCCCTGGCCCTCACGACCGGCATCCTGTCGGCCCTCCGCGTGCGCGATCGCACGGGGCAAGGGCAACTGGTGGACGTGAACCTGATGCACATCGGCTTCTACGTACAGGGCAACGACGCCGCACCAACGCTCGCGACGGGCACCGGCCCTCTCCACCACGATCGCAACAAGCCTCGCAACCCGCTCTGGAGCCATTACCCCACCCGGGACGACCGTTGGGTCTTTCTCGTGATGATCGAATCCGATCGCTACTGGCCGGCGCTCTGCCGTGCCATCGGAAAGCCGGAACTCGAGACGGACGAACGTTTCGACGGCGCCCGCGCCCGGTATCGGAACAGCGAGACACTGGCGCAGATCCTGAGGGACACGTTCTTGAGCCGCAGCCTGGCCGAGTGGGAGAAGGAACTCCTCGGCCACACGATCATCTGGTCGCCCGTGCGCACCCTGGCGGAGGCCGTCCAGGATCCAGAGGCGCGAGCCAATGGCGTCTTTGCGGAAGTCGAGCACCCGACGGCGGGCACGTTCGAAACGGTCGCACCTCCTCTTCAGCTCTCCGGCCATGCCATGCCGGGCGACCGGCCCGCGCCGGAGCTAGGCGCCGACGGTGCGGACGTACTGTGTGAAGCCGGCCTCTCCGAGGCGGAAATCGCAGCGGCCCTGGAGACGAGCTCAGGCTAGTTCGCGAGAAGCCCGGGCGGCCCTGCCACCACGCTCGGCGGCGAGATGCTCCGCACCCGCTTTCGAATCGCCTCGAAGGCCTCGGGTGCCTGTACCGTTCGCGCGGCATGGACGATGAAGTCGGGGACGGCGTTCTTCGGCCAGGAGTCGATCCAGTTCTCGAGTAGCGACCGCTCGCCATCCTCGCCCCAGGGATGGATCGTCCACGAGCCGTCGTGGCGGTAGTAATCCCAGTTGCCGTCGGTCAGGCTCCAGTGCCGTTTGAAGATGCCACCGGGCAACTGCTCCAAGATCGACAGCGCCTTGTTGCGCCGATTCGAGAGCGGAAACGGCAGGTCGATCTCGGTCTCACAGACGTAGGAGGTCTCGGTCTGCTCCGTCTCGACCGCCAGGGCCATGCGAGGCATGTACTCGTCGAGATGCTCGCAATCCTGGATCACCCCCCAGACACGGGCGGGAGCCGCCTCGACCAGGCCGTAGGTCTTGTAGGCGTAGCCCTGCCCGCCGGCCGGCGGCAGCTGCGTCACGACGACTTCACCGCGCTCGAGCACCTGCCATTGATCCACACTGAGCGCAGGGAGCAGGCCTGGCGGCTGAGCAAGCGCCGCAGCGGCAATCCACGGAAGCAAGAGTGCCGGAAGCAGACGAAGAGGGGTCATCGGGTTGGAGCGTATCGAAGCAAGGCTGTGAAGTCTCCAGGTCAGGGCGCCAGGCCCTGGGCCACCCTGGTACGTGGCTCGGCAGCGCCTGTTGTGTCACCGAGGGTGGGGGGAAACGGCCTCCGACTCCCATGTTTCTACAAGGTCGATACAATTCTGGGCTGCGAGGGAGATGGGATGAGCCGGGGGATCGTGGTCGCGTGTCTAGCAGGGCTCTGGCTCCTGGCGGGGGCCGTCCAGGCCGAGAAAGCCTGGGTTCGGGGGGCTCCGCTCAACCTGCGCAGTGGGCCGGGGACCGCCTATCGCATCCTCGCGTCCAGCCAGCCGGGGGACCCGCTGGAGGTCCTCAAGCGCGGCGACGGTTGGACGCAGGTTCGTACCGTGGAGGGCAAGACCGGCTGGATCGCCGCGGGCTACCTCGACCCGGAAGCTCCGCCGGCGGTGCGTCTTTCCCAGATCGAGGCCGAAGCCGAGCGTCTACGAAGCACGCTGGCCTCGACCACCGACGAGGCCGATCGCCTGCGCGAATCCAACAGCAGTTTGAGTTCCTCGGATAGCGGGCAAAAGGAATCGATCGAGAGGCTTACCCAGGAGAACTACAAACTCCGGGCCGGAACGCGTTATGCGGAATGGCTGATGGGCGCATTGATCTTCTGTACCGGCATGGCCCTGGGCGCGATCCTGCACGGGCTCTCCGGCCGGCGGCGCGGTAGCCGCCTGCGCCTCTAGCCCGATCAAGGCGTCAACACCGTCTCCAGCGCCGTTCAGGGCGTCAGCAGTTCCGACAATCGGGCGCGGTGCTCGCTGGCAGCGACCACGAGCAGGCGATCCCCCGGTTCCACCCGGTCGGTGCCGCGAGGCACCTTGAGCTCGCCATCGCGTCCGATGGCCACGAAGAGCAGCCCGCGTGGCAGGTCGAGGCCGGCGATCGCGTCACCGCAGACCGGCGCACCCTTGGCCACCTCCGCTTCCAACACTTCCACGCGATCCCCGAGCAATGCGGCCATCTGGTGCACCACCGCACCGGGGATGTGCTGGAGCGTGAGACCGATCGCCAGCAGCCTGGGGCTGATGATCGCGTCGATGGTGGTCTCGCCGATCAGGTTCGCCAACGCGGGATTGTCGACCAATGCGAATGCGCGGCCCGCGCCCATCCTTTTCGCAAGCAGGCCCGCCACGAGGTTCGTCTCATGATCGTCGGTGAGCGCGACGAAGGTTCCCACCCTCTCGATCTGCTCTTCGTCGAGCAAACGTTCGCTGGTCACGGGCCCGTGAACGACGATGGCATGAGCGAGCTGTTCGGAAGCCCGGCGAGCGCGATCCTCGTCCGGCTCGAGTATCACCAATGAATCGATCTGGTTCTCGAGACGCCGGGCCAGAGCCAGACCCATTCGCCCTGCTCCGGCCACCATCACCTTGCGGCTGGATTCCTGGGAGAGCCCCAGCAGATCGAGCATCCCGTCGAGATCGGAACGAGCCAGAGCGAAATAGACGATATCACCGGTCCGAATCGTCTCTTTCCCGTCCGGAACGAGCGCGCCATCGCCGCGATGGATGGCGGCCACCAGCGAAGGCGTTTCCGCAAAGAAGAGGCGCATGTCGAGCACCGGCCGTTCCGCGAACTCCGAGCCTTCATGGATCGGAAAGCCTGCCACGATCAGCTCGCCGCCCATGAACGAAGACACGTCGAGGGCACCCGGCACCTCCAGCAATGACGCGATCTCCTCGACAGCGGCGGCCTCCGGATTGACGCAGACGATATCGACGGCGTCGCTCCGGGAGAGCTCCCGGAAGGCTTCCTCATGGTCGGGCTCACGCAGCCGGACCACCACGTGGGGCACCTTGAACATCGAGGCGGCGACACGCCCGCAGACGAAGTTGGCCTCGTCGCTCTCAGTGGCGGCCACCACTAGGCTTGCATCGGCTGCACCGGCCCTGCGCAGCGCATCCGCGGTCGCACCATTGCCCGCCACGACCCGCACGTCGAGGCTGTCCGCGAGGTCCGCGACCCGGGCCGCTTCTCGCTCGATGACCGAGACGTCGTGGCCCTCGCTCGAGAGCTTTCCGGCCAAGGTCGTCCCGACCTGGCCACCCCCCACGATGACGATCTGCACGGGCGGAAAGTGTATCCGGCGCCCCTCCGGGGACAAGCCATGGGGGCATTGTTGAGGAGGAAGGGGCAGACTACCGTCGGTACCGGGTGGGTCGACGCCCAGAAGGACAGCCTTGGCGCATCCCCCCCAGAACGCGGTTCCGCCCCGGAGCCTCGAACCCGGGTCGAAAGGCCTTGGACCGCTCGGCCATCTCGGCCAGGGAGGAGCCCAGGACAGGCTTCCGTTCCGGCTGGTCTTGCGCCTGCTCGGCCGTTGCCTGCAGTGGCTTCGGCCCCTTCGACGGCACCTGATCGCCCTGTTCGCCGGCTTCGGCCTGGTTGCCGTCATGCTGTTCCCGATCGGCCTGTTGTTGCTGGATCTGATCTGGACCCGCGTGCTCCAGGGAGAACCCCTGCCTCTGGAACAAGCCCAGCTGCTGGGCCTCGACCCGACGATCGTGACCCATGTCGAGCTGCTGGCGCCCACAGTTCGCCGGGACCTCCTGGAGAGCGCGCTGCTCGTCGTTCTCGCGGCGACCGCCATCGTCACACCCCTGGTCCTCGGCCTCTACTACTACCAGGTCTGGATCCTGCAGCGTGTGAACCAACTGCTTCGAGTGCGGTTGCTCGACCAGCTTCAGCGGCTCTCGATGCGCTTTCACAGCGATCACTCCATCGGCGACGCCATCTACCGCATGATGCAGGATTCGGCGATGGTCACCCAGCTCGTCGAGCTGCTCTTCCTCACACCGATCTCGACGTTAGGCCGTTACATCTTCGGGATCCTCATCGTTGCGACATTCGATCCGATGATGGCGTTGCTGCTCGGCCTGCTGTGGCCTCCGCTGCTCGTGCTTGGCTACTGGTTCTCGCAACGGCTCCGGGTCGGCTTCCGTGAGGCCCGGGAGACGAATGCAGCCCTCACCAGCCGCATCCAGGAAACCCTGGTCGGCATCAAGGTGATCAAGGCCTATGGCGCCGAGCGCCGCTGGCAGGACGTCTTCGAGGACGCGAGCCACACGGCCTTCGATGCGGCCTATCGCAGCCGCAGCCGCCTGGCCGTCTTCACGGTCTCGCTCTTCTGGGTATGCGGCATCTGGCTGATCGCTTCGGGTGCCTTCGCAGCCATTCGCTCTGCCGAAAGCGCCCCGCTGATGCTGGAGGCCCTCGGCTTCAGCATCTGGACCCTGGGCCTCTACAACTTCTTCAAGCTGCGTTTCAGTGACGGTGCCGGACAGCTCCGGCTGCTCTTCAAGACCTGGGGGCGCACCCAGGACGTTGCGATCGGCCTCGATCGGATCTTCGAGCTGCTCGATCTGGAGCCCGAGGTGCAGGACGAACCGGATGCCGTCCCGCTGGAGAGCATCGGAAAGGGCATCGTCTACCGGAACGTCCGCTTCCGCTACCAGGCGGACCGCCCCGCGCTGGAGGGCGTCGATTTCGAAGCCAGTGTCGGCACGATGACCGCCATCGTCGGGCCTACGGGCTCGGGCAAAACCACCCTGATGGCCCTCTTGCTGCGCCTCTTCGACCCGGATTCAGGGACGATTGAGATCGGTGGACAGGATCTCCGCCATTTCCAGACTGCCAGCGTCCGCGATGCGGTGGCCGTCGCGCTGCAGGAAAACCTGCTCTTCGGCACGACGGTGCGGGAGAACATCCGCTACGCGATGCCCGATGCGAGCGACGCGGCCGTCCGCGAAGCGGCACGCGTTGCCGGCGCGGACGAGTTCATCGCGAAGCTGCCGAACGGATACGACACGATGCTAGGCGAGCGGGGAACGAAGCTCTCGACCGGCCAACGCCAACGCCTCTCCATCGCCCGGGCGATCCTGAAAGATACGCCGATCCTGATCCTCGACGAGCCCACCGCCTCCCTGGACGCGGAAACCGAAATCCGGGTGTTGCGCAATCTGGCCGAGTGGGGGCGCGGCCGATTGATCTTCCTGATCACTCATCGCCTGTCTTCGATCCGACGCGCCGACACGATCCTCGTGCTTCGGGATGGCCAAATCGTCGAACGCGGCACCCACGAAGAGCTCACGGACCGGGCCGAGGGAGTCTACAGCTCGCTCTTCCGTCACGAATCGCAACCCGGGCATGCGGTGGGAGCCCGACCTTGAGCCCCGTCGGACAGGAAAAGATCCTCGGGAATTTCGAGACCCTGCGTGTGCTTGGACGTGCCTTTCGTTACGCAGCTCCATTCCGACGACGCTTCGCGATCAAGTACCTGCTCTCGCTGGGCGCCCTGTTGCCGCTCTTCATCACCCCGTGGCCCGTGAAGATCATCGTCGACCATGTCATCGAGGCCCGGCCGGTCCTTCCAGCCAACTACCCCGCCTTCCTCCGCCCCTTTACCGAGGCGCTCAGCGGCCTGCCACCGAACGAGATCCTGCTCTGGATGATCGTCTTGCAGGCAGCGCTGTTGGTCCTCGTCGGTGCGGTCGGCACCGGCGGTGGCGAGAGGGATCGCGCCGAATCCCATCTGGCGGGAGGCCACGACCAGGCCAGCCGTACGGAGAACGAAGCCAATGAGGGTTGGTCCCTGGCCAGCGGCTTGTTCGGCCTGATCGATTTCCGGTTCACCATCCAACTCACCCAGGCACTGAACCACCACTACCGCTCTCGCCTCTTCGAACGCATTCAAGCGTTGCCGATGGCCGTCTTCGACGACGAACGCATTGGTGATGCGGTGTTCCGGGTCATGTATGACACCCCGGCGATCACCCACGGCGTCTACCGGATCATCCTCACGCCGTTCACCGGAGCCGCATTTGCGTTGGCCACGGTTGGCGTCATTTTCCTTCTCTTCGGGGATCAACCGATCTTCTGGCAGGCGGCCCTCGGGATGTTGGCCATCTCGCTCGTCGTCAGCCTGCCTTTCACCGGCATCTTGCGACGGCGCAGCCGTGCCAGCCGGGAAGCCGGCGCATCGACCACCAGCAGCCTCGAGGAGGGCCTCTCGAACATCCTGGCGGTCCAGAGCCTGGGTGCCGAGGATCGAGAGCAGGATCGCTTCGGCAACGACAGCTGGAGTGCCTTCGCCAACCATCGCGCCGTGATGGTCGTCGGCATGGGCATCTTCTTCTTCGCCCTCCTTCCGGGAATGTGGCTGGGGACGAAGGTCTTCCTCTACGGCGCAGACATGGTGATTGCAGGTGCCATCAGTCGCGGCGATTTCATCCTGCTCTTCACCTACTTCCTCTACCTGCTCTTCACCTGCATCGATCTGGGCACCTTGTGGATCCGCCTGCAGGAATCCGCAGTGGGCCTGCACCGCGTGTTCTTCTTGATGGATCTACCGACGGAGGAGGAGGCGCCCGGCACGCCGGAGCTTCCCCAGGCGGTCGAGCGGGTCGAGATTCGGAATGCCCATTACGCCTACCCGGATGGAACGCCAGCCCTGCGCGGCGTGAATCTCGACCTGGAGAGGGGCGAGATCGTCGCACTCGTCGGCCCTGCCGGCGCGGGGAAGACCACGCTGGCCGGTCTGATTCCGCGCTTCCATGACCCGGACGAGGGCCGCGTGCTCTTCGACGGCGCCGACGCCCGAAACTTCACGCGCACGTCGATTCGCGAGCAGGTCGCGTTCGTGTTCCAGGAGACGGTCCTCTTCGACGCCAGCGTGGAAGAAAACATCCGTCTGGGGCGGCCGGATGCAAGCGACGCCGATGTTCGCAGAGCTGCAGTACGCGCCGGAGCCGACGAATTCATCCGCGAACTTCCCCAGGCCTATCGCACCCGGCTCGGCCGAGGCGGCGGCAAGCTTTCCGTCGGCCAGAAGCAGCGGATCGGGATCGCTCGCGCCCTGGTGCGCACGTCTCCGATCCTCATTCTGGACGAGCCCACCTCCGCACTCGATCCGGAGACCGAGCGCGCCCTGGTCGAAACCATGGAAGAGGCCCGCCGCGAACGCTCCGTGCTGGTGATCGCTCACCGCCTCTCGACCATTCGCCACGCGGATCGGATCGCGTTCGTCGATGAAGGCCAGATCCTGGAGATCGGCAGCCACGCCGACCTGATGGCACGGCCGGACGGCGCCTATCGCCGCTTCGTGGAGTTGCAAACTGTGGGCGCTGCCTAACCGAACCGGAATCGGGGACGTTCTTTCCGCTGTTTCCGTTGTTCGGGTCGGGCTTTGCCCGACCCGAACAACGGAAACAGCGGAAAGAACGTCCCCGTCACGTCATGGGGCCACGGCGCCGGGCGTATCGAAACCATCGGGCAGGTAGGTGCCCATGATCATGTTCTCGTGCATGGCGTAGCAGACCTCGCCGGTTTCGAGCTCGAAACGGGAGAGCGTTTCGTTCAGGCCAGCCCACTCACTGCGTTCCGCCTGCGTGCTCAGTGCGAAGCGCAGGCCTTCGACTTTGAGAGCACCCTGGTAGTAGCCATGGCCCCAGCCGTCGTGAGGCATGTAGCCGGTCCCGGCGCGGAGATAGACCGTGCGCACCGGCTGGCTTCGGATCTTCAGTTCCCGACCACTCGGATGAACGAGTGTGATGTCCGCATGCTCGATCTCACGGGTGCCCGAGATATAGGAGACGTCGATCTTCGGCCTGCCGAGATCCACCGGCTCCTTGTTCAGGCCGGGGTTCCAGACCTGCACGGCTTCTTCGAGCACGGGCGTTCCATCGTGGTGCTCATCGAGTTGCACCTTCAACATCGAATCCTCGAGCTGAAGGGGACACCAATGATGGTAGAAGCCGGCAGTGCCCGCCTGAAGATCCTTCAGACGGATCCCAGGGGCTTCGGCCTCGCCCACCGGGCGGATTCCCCAGGAGCGATCTCGTGCGCCCTTCCATCGATCGGGCGTCACCTCGAAGATCTGCCCCGCTACCTCGAGCGTGCCCTCCCAGCTGCCAACCTGGGCGTAGCGGGTGGTATCCGCGGTGACGCGCCCGTGATTGCGCCGCAAGGTTCGGGGCTCCTCCTGAGCGGGAACCTGCCCGACGAAGGTCATGTCGAATGCCACGCCCCACTCGTTGGGGTCGCAAATGACGCGGAGCTTCTGGAGACCTTCGAGCACCTCGACGCGAAAGGGCCCGGCCGACGTATCGAGGCGATCACTGCCGAGCTCCCGGGAGGCACGCACCACGTACTGGGTGGTCCCATGGGAAATGGCGACGAACGCATCCGTCACGCCGAGGTTCGGATACTGACCGAGCCCCGTGACCAGGAAGAGCTCATCCGAAGACGGATGGCAATTGAAGTAGTAACGGTCGTAGAAATTCTTGTCCGAAGTCGCGACGTGGTCGAAGGTGTCCGGCGTCTGATGCGCCAGGAACTCATCCATGGGACTGATGGGCATGCGGTCTCCTCCTCGGGCTTTCTAGCCCTGGCCTGACATCGCTGCAAACGGCCCCGGCGCTGAATGCGGGCGCTACGATCCTGCCGATGTTCCGCACCCTCTCTCTGGTGATGCTCGCCTCGACCCTGACCCTGGTCGGCTGCGGCGGC
Organism: Deltaproteobacteria bacterium; assembly: GCA_019312665.1. Taxonomy (GTDB): domain Bacteria; phylum Myxococcota_A; class UBA9160; order UBA9160; family UBA6930. The sequence goes on from JAFDCZ010000015.1 coordinate 23,942, forward strand.
CCGCAGGCCTGGCGGCGCGCTGCTTCGAACGCCAGCGCCAGCCAGCCTGCACCCGGCAGCGAGCTGAACGGCATCCTGGTTGGCCTGTTCGAACCCCCAGCGGGCGAGGGACACAAGCTGGAGGTCGTCGAACTTCGCCTGCTTGCGATGGGCGAGCCGCCGTGGGCGACCCTCGAGCCAGGAAGCGCTGCGGCCCGGCACGGCCGCGTAGGGCTCACGACCCATCGGATCTGCCGACTGCGCGAGGGTTTGACCTTTCACCGGGTCGAGCGCGCAAGTTGGATGATCTTCGAGGACGGGATGCTCCTGGCCTGGGATCACGGCACCTTCAAGCCCGGCTGCGAAGCCGGCCGCAGCTATCGCCCTGCCCGCGTCGAGTTTCTCGACCTCGAGCGAGGATTGCTTCGCTACTACGCCCAGCGCTATCCCGCAGCATGGCCAACTCTCGAGGAGCGCCTGCGCGGCGGGCTGGCCCTGCTGGAAGCCGACCGCCTGGAAGATGCGAAGCGCGTACTCAAACATGCGGATGGAAACGTGACCCAGCTCTCCGACCACACGGAGACCGTTTTCGGTGATGAGCGCGAAGCCGCAGAACAGCGGCTCGTCATCGTCAAAGCCCTCCACGTCAAACTACGCAGAGCAGTCCGAAAAGCCGAACGAGAAGCCGCCAAACAAGCAGACGCCTCCTGACCCGGCGCCCGCCCCGGCAAACCGGTTCCAGTTGCCAGCACGGCCAGTCGCGGGGCGGGGGGCGGTCAGCGCGGAAGTAAAAGCGGAGCCAGGCCGGAGAGTACGCGCCCTCGCACTGCGAGCTCGGCAAACCGGGTGTATGCGCGTTCGACGGTCTGGTGAGCCATGGAGCGCTGGCCGCCCCCCGCCCCGCGATCCGGCACGAGAAGCGAAGCGGCCCCAAGAGTCCGGCGACCACGAGAGACCCTCACGGTTTCAGTCTCTACGACCTTCTTGCGGCCCCTACCTAGCGCGAGCCAAGCCCCTTGAGGAGTGCGCGCTTCAAGCCCGCCCCCAGACCGGTCGTCGCTCGCACGGGGCGTTCGGGAGGCCGCGTCACGGGGCCCGGGTTGCCTAGCGTAAGCAGCTTGGTCACTTCTTCGGCGAGCTCCCGCATCTGACGGTGGACGGCCGTGCCTCTCGCATGATGGAGGATGGAGCCGGGTGTGCCGGACGCGGAATTCAGCGCCTCGACCCGGGGGCTGCGGGAGAGAAAGCCCTGGAAATGCGGCCAGCCCCGTTCGTCGGTGGCGCGGGCCAGCCGCTCATAGAGATCGCGTCCCTGGCGATCGACCCGGGTCCGCCGATCGACCAGGGTGAAGAGGACCCGGCCTCGGCGCTCGCCGGCCGGTTGGCGTCGTAGCAGGGCAAACGCCTTTTCGGCCTCCTCGAAGGACGCCCAATCCGATATAGGCAGAATCACCAGATCCGCGGCGGCCAGGGCATTCTGGGTGAGCATCTCGAGATCGCTCTTCGTATCCAGGATCGTCAGCCCCTGAAACGCGGTCCGATCGAGGATGTGCCGAAGGGTCATGGGATCGGTGGCACGGGTCTTCAGCGGCCCGGTATCGGGCGGCGTGGGCACGAAAGTGATGCCGTACTGCCCCAGCTGAAGGACAGGTGCCAGGTTCCGCTGGGCCCAGCCGTGCTTCAGGTTCAGCTCGCCGGGCAGTCGTGGGCTCAGCCGGAACATTCGATCGATGATCGACTGGTCGTCGAGGCCGACCAACAGCACGCCCAGATCCTCGTGGAGGGCGCGCAGGTAGATCGCCAGATTCGTGGCCACGGTGGTCTTGCCCACCCCGCCCTTGTTGGACGAAATGGCCAGCACCGGTTGGCGCGTGGGGGACACGTCCATCACCGCGGAGGGTACCGGTCCGCTAGGATCACGTCATGTCGAGTGTCCGGGCGGTGGGCGTGGTTCCCGCACGCTGGGCTTCGAGCCGATTCCCGGGCAAGCCGCTCGTGGAGATCGCCGGCCGGCCCATGATCCAACACGTGGTCGAGGGCGCACGCCAGGCGAAGCGGCTCTCGCGCGTCCTTGTGGCCACGGATGACGAGCGCATCGCCCGTGCCTGCACCGCCTTTGGCGCCGAGGTCGCAATGACGTCCGCCGAGCATCCGACCGGCTCCGACCGCCTGGCCGAGGTGGCGCGCACCCTCGATGAAGACGTGATCGTGAACATCCAGGGCGACGAGCCGATGATCGAGGGCTTCGTGGTCGACGCCGCCGTCGATGCGTTGCTGGAAGATCCGAGCCTGCCGATGGCGACCGTGGTGCATGCGGCGGAGGCGGAGGCGCTGAGCGACCCGAATCGGGTGAAGGTGACCCTGGCCGAGAACCGCGACGCCCTCTACTTCTCTCGCAGCCCGATCCCTCATCGCCGCCAGGGAGCCCCCGCGCCACCGATCTGGCAGCACATCGGCCTCTACGCCTATCGGCGCCCCTTCCTGCTCGAGTACGTCCGCCTGACCGCCACACCCCTTGAACGCAGCGAAGCGCTCGAGCAACTCCGGGCGTTGGAGCACGGCTACCGGATCCGCTGCGCCATCATCGATGGCTGGCAGAGCATCCCCGTCGACACACCGGCAGACGTTGCGCGTGTCGAAGACGCCCTGGCCCGCAGGGACGCAGGCTCATCAGGACCGGGCCAGGAGCGGTGAGCCCGGGCTGGACGCTCACCCGGAACTCCGCACTCTTCGTCTTGTCCGGAGCGGGCGCCCTGATCGTCGAGACCCTCTGGCTTCGAGATTTCCGCCTGCTGTTGGGCGCGACGGCGCCGGCGGTCTCGGCGACGTTGGTCGCGTTCTTTGCGGGGCAGGCCGCAGGTGCGGCCTGGGGTGGGCGGCTGGCGGCGCGCTCGAGACGTCCACTTGCCGTATACGGCGGCCTCGAACTAGGCGCGGCGGTTGCCGCTGCAGCGGTTCCGCTCGTGTTGTGGCTGCTGCGCGGGCTGGTGGACGGTGCGTCCGATGCACTTCGCGACACACCTGCAGCACTGATCGCCTTGCGCTTCGGCGCGGCGTTGGTGGCCGCGGCGCCCGCCGGCGTCTTCTTCGGTGCAACGCTTCCGCCTCTCGTTTCCAGCTGCGTTGGATCGGGCGTCTCGCTGGGCCGTGCCGGCGCCACACTGCTCTGCGCAAATACACTCGGGGCAGCTGCGGGTGCGGCCCTGGCGAGCTTCGTACTACCCGAATTGCTAGGCGTGCACATGGGTTACGGCCTGGGCGTGCTGGCGCTGGCGCTGGCGGGAGGTATCGGCTGGCGATTGGCTGGCCCGGCCGAGCCTGTCGCATCTTCCAACGCGGTCGAAGCCTTGCCCGCGGCGCCGCCTCGCCAGCCTAAGGCGAAGCGGGGCCCGGCTGACAACACGGGACTGTCTTCGGGCGCCCTCCTCGCCCTGGCAGGAGGTTCCGGCGTGGCGGTCTTCGCCTGCCAGCCTCTCCTCGTGCAGGCCTTCGCCCGCGTGCTCAATCAATCGACCTACGCCTTCGGCCTCGTGCTCGTGACCGTGCTGGTGGCGCTTGGCGCCGCCGCAGGCTGCGTCGCGGTGCTCGCCAGACGTTTCGATGCCCGGGCGCTCCTGGGCTGGGCCGCGGTCGCTGCCACCATCGGCTGGGCCGCGTTCCCGATGGTCTTCGTGGGGATGACGGATGACCTGGCCTACTGGGGCAGCGAAGAGCCTTGGCCGGGCTACCTGTGGAGCGCGCTCGGCCTGGCGTTCAGCGCGGCCGGAGTGCCCCTGTTCGTCTCGGGCCTGCTCTTTCCAGCTGTTCTGTACGCCTCGGAAAAGGCCGCGAGCGGCCCGGCAGCGGCCTCGGCGGCCGCCTCGGTGGCCGCCACGACAACCGGGCGACTCCTGGCGATGAACACGGCCGGGGCCGTGCTCGGCGCCGTCCTGGCACCGTACATCCTGCTGCCGGGACTGGGCTTGTGGCTGGCCTTCACCGCAGTAGCCGTCCTGTATGGAATCGCCGCGGTCGTGATTCCCGCTGCGCCGGGCGAGTCGCGCCTTCTCCGGGATGTCGCCTTGGGCCTGGGCTGGATGCTGATCCTGTCGCGCGGCAACCCGATCGGCCTTCCCGCCCTGCGCCTCGAAGCGGATGACCACCTGCTCTTCGGCGAAGAGACTCCGGCCGGCCTCGTCGCCGTGGTGCAACGAGGCGGTGGCCGATTCATTCAGACCGACAACCACTACGCGTTGGGCGGGAGCGCCGATCGTGTGCACCAGGAACGCCAGGGGCATATCCCGCTGCTTCTCCATCCGGATCCGAAGCGTGCCCTCTTCCTCGGCTCGGCCACTGGCAGTAGCGCCGGCGCTGCGCTCGCCCATCCGGTCGAGACGCTGACACTCGTCGAACTGACTCCGGCCGTCGTCCGGGCGGCCGGCTTCTTCACCGATGTGAATCGCGGCGTCTACAAGGCGCCCGTCACCCGGGTGGTGATCGACGACGCACGCAGCTTTCTCCGCAGTACGAACCAGCGCTTCGATGTGGTGGTCGCCGACCTCTTCGTGCCGTGGCGCGCGGGAACGGGCTCGCTCTATTCGGAGGAGCATTTCCGTTCCGCCCGTGAGCATCTGGCCGAGGGCGGGCTGTTCTGCCAATGGCTCCCGCTCTACCAGCTCTCGGAAGCGGAGCTGTCCATCATCGCCGCGACCTTTCAGGCCGTGTTCCCGGATGCGCTGGTGTTCCGAGGCGATTTCTTTGGAAGCTTTCCGATCGTGGCGCTGGTCGGCTGGCGCGGTTCACCTCCGAACGCAGCGACCGTCGAGGCGCGCGTCAGCGCGTTGGCCCAGGCTGGCGAGAACGACCGCTGGGTCACCCATCCTGTTGCGTTCTGGTCCCTCTATATAGGCCGGCTTGGTGCGGGAGAATGGGACGCGCCGCGAAACACCGACGATCACCCCCATCTCGAGTTCCTGGCCGCCCGAGGCCACGCCGGGGGGAAGCGGGGAAAACTTGACCCGATCGTTGGCCCGGCCTGGGTACAGATCGCGAAACAGCTACGCGAAGTCAGCTTGACGCGCCCCACACCCTTCCCGGGCTTCACGGAGGCCGCCCGCCGCGCCGGAGACGGAGGTCATGCCCTCCAGACCGCAGGCGCTCTCTTCTCGATCGGTCGGCGAGACCCAGCCGCCCAGGCCACCGCTGTCGCCGCGAGCCTCCTCCCCCCGGAAGTCTTCGCCGAAGCCGAAGCGGACCCGACCGCCGCGGAAGTCTGGCAAATGCGATAGAGCGGATGCCCTGCGGCTTCTAGACCTGGGTCCAGACCATGCCTTCGGTGCCGGGCGGCTCGCTGAAGTGCCGCCAGTCGGTGAGCTCGTGGGTAGGGCGCTCTTTGTAGTCCTTGGGCAGTTCCGAACGCAGCACGAAGAAGGCGTTGGGCGCCCAGCTGTCGGTGTGCACCAGTGCGTAGCCTTTCTCGTCGCCTAGCTTGCGAAGCGCGGCCAGGCTCGCACCGTGGTAGCAGCTGTCATCCCGCCACACATGATCGGGGTCGTAGGGCATGGTGCGGGCGTCGCTGGGCTGGAAGAAGATGTTGTACTCGACCACGACCACCCGCGGCGTGAAGCGATCCAACGCCTTCCAGACCCAGTAGTCGTTGCCGTCGATATCGATCGACAACAGGTCGAAGAGCTCGGGCACTTCGTGTTCGGCGAAGAGATCGTTGATGTTCTCGGCCGTGATGAATGCCCGCTTCACGAGGGGATCCTCATCGGAAACCGCCGCGTCGAGCAGCAGGCCCGTCCAGCCGTGGTTCAGGCGCAGGTTTGCCGTATTGGAGATGGCCTGGCCGTCCTTCGCACCGAATTCCACGAAGTGGCGCAGGCCCGATCCGATGGACTCGAAGATGTGCTCGAGCACACCGTCCTCGCCGCATTGGGAATAGACGCGTCTCTCGAAGGGCCGCAGATCGTTTTGCATGGCCGCGCAGGGTAGCGCTCGATCCGAGTCCAGGCGCCATCGGCGCCGGCCCCTTCTACTGCAAGGTGTCCTCACAGGAGATGCCGGGCGGGGCGTACAGGACCTGCCCACGGGCACCCAGAATGCAGCGCCCTCCCGGGGCACGATCCGACGAAGCAGGGCTGGACCCCGCCGCCGCGCACTGCTTGCCACGCGGCTGAAAGATCAGGCCCTTCGGCCCGTAGATACAGGCTTTCCCGCGAGGAATCTCCACTTCCGGTACTTCTACCTCGGGAGCGGGTGCGGCCGGAACCGGCGTCGCCGCGGCCGGAGCGGGCTGTGATCCCGACTCCGATTCCGGAGCCGAGGTCTCTGGCTTCGGAGGCGCCGAGACCCGGGTGAACGAGCCCTCGCCGAAGCCGGGATGGCCGAGCAGCAGGACCAGGGCCAGGACGAGATGGGCACGCCACATCCCTCGCCCATCGGCAGATGGGGCGAAAAGCTGGAACGAGCCTCTAGGGAGCGCCTGCGCTCCTCCGCAGCAAGGCCTCATAGAAGGAGATGGCCTCCAGATAGACCTCGACAGCCACCCGCTCGCTCACGCCGTGCACCCGCGTCCGGTCCGCCAGGCTCACCCGGAGAGGCATGAAGCGAAAGCTGTCATCTGCGATGCGCCCGTAGTGCTTGGTATCGGTGCCGCCGACCACGAGGGCCGGTGCCACGACGGCATCCGGAGCGATCTCTTCGATGGTGGCGCGCAACACGGCGTAGGCATCGGAGTGAAGATCCGCGGTCGGCGAAGGTTCCCGGGCACGGACCACTTCGAGCTCGATGTCGGGCCCGACGATCTTGCGCACGCGTTCGATCACGGCGCCGCTCGTATCTCCCGGAATGATCCGGAAGTTCACCATCGCCCACGCTTCTCGGGGCAGGATGTTCTCCTTCGTGCCCGCACCCGCCATGGTCACCGCAGTGGTCGTGCGCACGAACGCATTCGCCGTCGGATCACTGGAAAGCCGCGAACGTGACATCCACGAGAAGAGCGGGTTGGTGAGGAACAGGCGCGGCCAGAACGGAAGCTCCGGCCCGAGAGCCCGCAGCATTTCCCCGAACACGCCGCCCGAGCGTTGGGGCATCGGGTTCTCTTCGAGCGCGGTGATGGCACGCGCCAGCTTGCCGATGGAGCCGCCCGGTGCGGGCATGCTCGAATGCCCGCCGGGCGAACGTGCGGTCATGCGCAGGGAGAGGTAGCCCTTCTCGGCGATTCCGATCAGCGCGATCGGTCGGGTCACGCCAAGCGCGCCGTCCGCAGCAATGATCATGCCCTCGTCCAGGCTGAACCACAGCCGGATTCCCCGCTCCTCCAGCAAGGCCGTGATCGCCGCAGCGCCATGGTCGCCCCCGAGTTCTTCGTCGTGACCGAAGGCCAGGAACACGGTGCGGCGTGGCACGAAGCCACTGGCCAGCAGGTTCTCCACCGCCTCGAGGGTGGCGAGCACGCCCACCTTGTCGTCGAGCGCACCCCGGCCCCAGACGTGGCCGTCGACGATCACACCGCTGAACGGCGGCTGTTCCCAGCTTTCCTCGGTGCCCTCCGGGACGGGGACCACATCCAGATGAGAGGTCAGAAGCAACGGCTGCTGCGCCGGATCACTCCCCTTCCACGTGTACAACAGGCTGTGCTCGGCGACGCGCTCACGCAACAGTTCCGCGTGAACTCGGGGAAAGGTCTCTTCGAGATAGGCGCGGAGCGCAACGAACGGGGCCGGATCGAATTGGGCCGGGTCCTGAGGGGAAATGGTTCGAAAGCGCAACGCGGCCGCGAGACGCTCTTCCGGCGAATTCGCGCCGGCCGGGACACCCGCGAGCAAGATGCCGATCGCGACGGCAGCCACCCCGGCCCGTCTCAACCGCTGATCCTCTTTTCGTAGCCAGCCCATTCTTTTTCCCTCAGTCGGAACTTCTGGACCTTGCCGGTCGAGGTCTTCGGAAGCTCGATGAACTCGATTGCCTTCGGACACTTGAAGTGGGCGAGCCGGTCGCGACAGTAGTCGATCAACTCCTGCTAGGTCAGGTCCTTGCCCGGCTTCAAGGAAACGAAGGCCTTCGGCACCTCGCCCCAACGCTCATGGGGCATCGCAACGACCGCGACCTCGAGCACCGACGGGTGGGTCACGACCACGTGCTCGACCTCGATCGTCGAAATGTTCTCGCCGCCGCTGATGATGATGTCCTTCTTCCGATCCCGAAGCTCGATGTAGCCATCCTCGTGGACGACACCCAGATCGCCCGAGTGGAACCAGCCGCCGGCGAATGCCGCCTTCGTGGCTTCCTCATCCCGGAAGTACCCCTTCATGACATTGTTGCCGCGCATGACGACCTCACCCATCGTCTCGCCGTCAGCCGGCACATCCGCCATAGCGTCATCGACGATCCGGAGATGGGTGGCGTGGTGGTAGGGGACGCCCTGGCGAGCCATCACCCGAGCCTTGCCATCCGGGTCGAGCCCCTCCCAGCTTGCCTGCATCTCGCAGTAGACGTGGGGACCATAGGTCTCGGTGAGCCCGTAAAGATGGGTGACGCGGATGCCCAACTCTTCCATCCGACGCAGAATCGTCGGCGAGGGCGGTGCGCCGCCGGTAGCCACCCGAATCGGCGGATCGAAATGCACCCCTTGGGCCTCGGGCGCTTCTGAGAGCATCAGCAAGACGGTCGGTGCGCCGTTGAAATGACTGACCCGCTCCTGGCGAATCAGCTCGAGGATCTTTGCCGGTTCGATCGCGCGCAGCATGACGTGGGTGCCGCCGGCGCCTGTCACGCCCCACGGAAAACACCAACCATTGCAATGGAAGAGGGGCAGCGTCCACAGGTAGACCGTATCCCGTCCGAGATCATGCACGATCATTTCGCCGAGCGCGTTCAGGAAAGCGCCGCGGTGCGTGTACATGACACCCTTAGGCCGACCGGTGGTGCCACTCGTATAGTTGAGCGAGGTGAGATCCTGTTCGTCGTCGGGCGCCCAGGAGATCGGCAGCACCGGCGCAGCGTCGACAAACTCCGCGTAGGTCGGACCGTCGAGTGGCGACCCACGGAATCCGGCGACCGGATCCTCGATGTTCACCAGCAACGGATTCTCTGCCAGACCGCCGGGTGCATCGGCCACCTGCGGCGCGAGTTCCGTATCGCAGAACACGATCTTCGCCCCGGAGTGGTCGAGGATGTAACCCACTTCCGCGGCGTTGAGACGGGTATTGATCGCGACCAGCACGGCGCCAACTCGCAGCACGGCGAAGTGGGCAACCAAAAGCTCAGGGATGTTCGGGGCGAGAAAGGCCACCCGGTCGCCAGGCTGGATTCCTGCGCGCTGGAGAGCCCCGGCGAGGCGACCGACTTCCTCCGCCAGGCGTTGGTAGGTCCAGCGTGTTTCCCCATAGATGAGCGCGATCTTGTTGGGGAATACACGCAAGGTGCGCTCGAGCAACGCCACGGGCGTCATCGGATCCAGGTGTACTTCGGAGGGATCTGCGCTCATGGGGCCCGATGATACCTGCAGCCCCTGTGACCGCGAGCACAGCCCGCGTCAGGCCCGCATGCCACGCTTTGCCACGTTCGAGGTTTCGCCCGCGCGGCGCCCTCTCCTCGCTGGTGCCCGGAAGTTCCGGGCCCTTTCCCCGTCCGGGCGGGAAGCGGGGCGTGGCGCGGGCTTCGAATCCCTGATCACGCCAGAGGTCGCGAAAAAAGCAACCCCCGAGAGCAGGTCCTAGAGGACCCTGATGCGGCTACGGCATCCGCGCTCTCGGGGGCGGTGGCCTGGGACAACGTCCCAACGGCCGAGAAGAATCAATCTTCGGCTCGGGTGGCTAGAACGCCGCCACCTCACTCGCCGTAGGTCTAGATTGGTCCAAGTTTGTACCTCCTTCTCGGCGTTGGTCGTACCCCACGAGACCCAGTTCTCGCTTCGGTCCCGGATGTCTTGAGAGCGCCGAACCCACCGCCCCGGGTCGCCTCGTCGGCGCAGAAACCTGCCCGGCGAGACTCGGGAATGAGTGATATCCCCTGTTCGCCACCCTATCAGACCCCGCTGGGGGTGGCTAGCATCGCGTGCCCATGAGTCCTGCCCCCGAAACTGCAACGCTGATCGTCACTTGTCCGGACCGGAGGGGGATCGTGGCCAGCCTGGCCCAGGTGCTCCACGGCCACGGCGGCAACATCCTCGATGCGGATCAGCATACGGACGTTGGCGCGGGGCAGTTCTTCCAGCGCATCCGTGTGGATCTGGCGGAGCTCACCTCCGACCGGACGAGTTTCGAAGGAGCCATCGCGGAGGTCGCCGAACGCTTCCACATGGAGTGGCACATCACGTGGCCCGGCGACAAGAAGAGGGTGGCGATCTTCGTCTCGCGCTACGACCACTGCCTCTGGGATCTGCTGCTCCGTCACCGGGCGGGAGAGTTCGATTGTGAGATCGTCGCGGTCATGAGCAACCATCCGGACCTCGAACCGATTTCGACACAATTCGGCGTAGGCCATCATGTATTCCCGATCACCAAGGACACGAAGTCGGATCAGGAGCGAAGGGAACGTGAACTTCTCGACGGTCTGGGCGTCGACCTGATCGTGCTTGCCCGATACATGCAGGTGCTTTCCGGGGAATTCGTGGCGGCGTATCCGAACCGGATCATCAACATCCACCACTCCTTCCTGCCCGCCTTCATGGGCGGCAAGCCCTATCACCAGGCCTTCGACCGGGGCGTCAAGCTGATCGGTGCCACCGCCCATTATGCAACGACGGATCTCGATGAGGGACCGATCATCGAACAGGCCGTCGTCCGCACGTCGCATCGGGATTCGGTCAAAGACCTGCTGCGCAAGGGACGCGATGTCGAGCGGATGGTGCTCGCCAAAGCCGTTCGCAACCACCTGGAAGATCGGGTGATCGCCTGCGCCAACAAGACCGTGGTATTCGAGTGAGGAAGAAGATGCATTCCAGGCGGGCGACCTCATGAACACCGGACTGCGCATCGTCGTGCTCGGCATCCTCACCGCCCTCGTGATCGGAATGTGGGCGATGGCCTGGATCTCGAAACGCTTCGAGGCCGTGGCCGAGGGTGTCGCGGCTCTCGAGGCCCGCCGCTTCGAGACCCTCTCCGCGGTTGCCGTCGGAACGGGCGGAATCTTCGAGAACCACAACCGATCGGGCCCGGCCATCGCGGTGGGCCTCGGGCGCGACATGCTGCTGGTCGACGCGGGCCGGGGCGTGGCATCGGCACTCCGCGCGGCAGAGATCCCCGCCTGGCAGCCGTCCCACCTGATCATCAGCCAGCTCCTGCCCGAGAACACCCTCGGCCTGGACGACCTCTGGCTCAGCGGGTGGCTCGGCCAGCGAGAGGTGCCGCTCCAGATCCTGGGCCCGCCGGGCACTTCCCAGCTGGTGGAACGGCTGCGCAGCGTCTACGAGGGCGAGGCTCAGCGGCAGGCCGAACTCTGGGGCCTGTCCGCGGAGGGTGGCCTCACTCCCGTCCAGGAAGTCACGAGCGAGACCCGGCTTCAAGTCGGCGAAATGGAAGTGGTGCTCGTCCCGCTGGCTGGAACCGACCCGCCCGTCCTCGGCCTTCGGATTCAATCTGCGACCCGCTCCCTGGCCATCGCCACCCGGGGCCTGCCGGCAGCGGGTGTCGAAGAGTTGGCCCGCGGCACCGATTGGCTGTGGACGGAGGCCTTGTACGGGGCCTCTCTCGACGCCGCCGAGGAGGCCGGCATCGACCAACTGGAGCAGCTCAAGAACGAAGCGTCTCTGCACCTCCACCTCGAAGACGCCGGCGCTCTCGCCTCTCGTGCCGGCGTCCGAGGCCTGGTGCTGATCCGCCTGCGTCCGCCGCCGGTGTTTTCGTCGCGCTACCGAGACCTCGTCGGCGAGACCTTCTCCGGAGCGGTTGTCCTGCCAGAGGACGGAGAGGTCATCGAGTAGCGGAAGCGGGGACGTTCTTTCCGCTGTTTCCGTTATTCGGGTCGGGCTCCGCCCGACCCGAATAACGGAAACAGCGGAAAGAACGTCCCCGCACCGTTGTTCGCGGAAGTAGCCGATGCGCGGTGCCAGACGGATCGCCTCATCGATCAGATCGACGGCTTCGCTGCGCCGGCCGCGTAGAAACGCAATCTCCGCCAGCGTATCGAGAAGCGACGGATTGGTCCGGGAGGTCTCGTCCACCGCCCGCTCTGCCATGCGTTCGGCGACAGCCAGCCGCTCTTCGCTCACGTCCTCGGAGATCGCGATCATCCAGGCTTCGTCGTTCAGCAGGCCCGGAGAGGCCGAGGGGTTCTCGATCAACCGGCTGGCGCGACGCAGGCTCGCCATGTCAGGCGCCAGGACCGACCAGCCGAGCCCGACCAACCCGAGTAGCACCAGAGCGCCCGATGCGAAGCCGACACGCTGAATGCCGAGCCCGGTAGGCTTGCCGGGAACGAGGCCGGCCGTCACGGCCCAGGCTCCCAACGCGCCGCCCGCCAGACCGCCCCAGTGGGCCGCATGAGCCACGCCTGGCAAAAAACCCGTCAGCAGCAGATCACCCGCGACCAGGCCCAGGAGCAGCCCGCGATGGATCCGCCAAGGCGCCGGGACCTGTTCCGGACGAACGACCTCGAGGACCACCATCCCACCTGCCAGACCCATCACGAGACCCGATGCGCCGATCACCACCGGATAGCCGGCCGCCGAAGACGCCCAGACCGTCCCCACGCCTGCCAGGAGCAGCACTGCGGCCGTTCGGGAGGGCCCCAGGATGCGCTCCACGAAGCTACCGAGCGCCCACAGACCCAGGCCGTTCAAGAGCAGATGCGGAGAGAGCAGGGCCCTGAGGCCTTCACCGAAAGGCTCGTGGAGGAAGTGGCCTGTGACCATGCGCCAGGGCTCGATGGAGGACAGCTCCAGGTGAAGGGCACCGGCCTCCGTGAAGCCAGGAACGAGCAGCTGGAGGGCGAAGAGCAGCCCACACAGGCCGAGCAGCGCGTGCGTCAGCCGGGGGGGCTGCGCTCGGCTGACGATCCGGTCGAGAGCCTCCATTCCCTGCAGCCGCTCCGCACCGTCCGGAAGCTCGCCGACCCGGGCGCGTAGAGCCTGGGCCACACGCAGCACGGAGGCCGAATCCGAGAGGAAGACCCGCGGGATCCCGAGCACTCCACCACGGGTACTGAGGCGCAGCCCTCGCGGGGTGGCAGCGACATGGATCAGGTCGCGATAGGCAACGAACGCCCCACGACGACCCGGCCCCGGAAGCCTGGCTCCGGTCTCGAGGAGTTCGACGCTGGGAGGAAGCCCGTCCATCCCCTGAGTCTAGGGAACGCTCGCGCTAGTCCTTCGGAACCAGCAGCGTCGGGAAGATGCGTTGGTACGCCATCACAGCCATGCCGAACATGCCCAGGAAGCCGAGGGCGATGCCGACCTGGATCGTCCCGAGGAACGCGTAGGTGTCCTCAGGGACGAGTGAGGGCCAGACCAGGACATTGCGCTCGACCCAGAAGCCGAGCAGCGAGATGCCCGCGATGCTGCCCAGGAAGCTGGGCGTTCGCTTGGGCTTCGCGCCAAGCAAGCACCAGAACGGGATCACCCAGATGCAAGCCCAGGCGAACAGGCTGACCACGACCCACGGCTCTCCGGTGATGCGCTCGACCCAGCCTTGCCAGTACCAGGTGCCTTGCAGGAACTCCGTTCCGAGGCGGGCTTCGAAGAACTGGGTCTCTTCGGGCAGGTTGCCGAACCAGATCACCAGATACTGGGAGAAGAAGAGGTACATCCAGAAGATCGAGAAGGCGAAGACCATCTTCCCGAGATCGTGGAACTGATCCGTCGAGATCTTGCCATCAAGGCCCGGCGAGCGGCGCAAGAGGACTGCCATCACGGTGGTGGCCGAGATTGCCGTGAGGAAGCCTCCCCAGGCAAAGAAGCCGCCGAACAGGTTCGAGAACCAGGTCGGCGAGAGCGACATCACCTGGTCGAAGGCGATCAGGCTCCAGCCGAGCGCGTAGATCAACGCGATGATCGGCGCGAGCACGCGCAGGCGGTTTTCGGAGGCGTCCCGCTCGGCCTCGTCGCCACGCCAACCCGAAGACCAGCGCTCGAACATCGTCTTCGCGAAACCTGTCGCACCCTCTGCGGCGCCGTTCAAATGCGGTCGGACCGAAGCCTTGATGAAGAGGACCGAGAGCACGGCCAATGCCAATAACACAGAGAGGTTGCTGTAGAAAAGCCGGGGTTCGTTCAGCCACGGCTCCTTGCCGGGGGGCGGCCCGTGCAGCCAGCTCTCGTATACGTACTCGCGTCCGAAGGTCCAACCAACGACGAAGAGCAGAACCGTCATCGGCACCCAGACCGTCAGCGATTCCGCGATGCGACGAACGGATCCGGGCCATTTGGCCCCGACGATCACGAAGGCGCAAGCCAACACCATGCCGCCCTGGGCGAGGCTTCCGAAGTACAACGTGTTCACGTGGAAGGCACGCCAGGCGGTGGCGGGATCCCTCATCAGGCCGGCTGCAAAGGCCAGCACACCCACCAACGCCAAGAAGGCCGCAATGAAGAACGGACCGACCGGAAGCGATCGGGGATTGACTCGTTCGGACCCGCCGCTCACGGCTGTCCTCCCTTCTGCAAGTACCGCACGTAATTCACGAGGTGCCAGCGGTCTTCACTGGGGATGCGCGCGTAACCGGGCATTCGCTGGCCACCACCGCGAATCAGGTTGTAGATGTAGCCATCGCTGCGCGCCATCGCGGTCACCAATGGGAAGACGCCCGCGAAGGGCCCCGTCTGGCCTCCGGCCATGCTGACGGGACCATCGCCCTGCCCCTTCGGGCCATGACAGGTCTCGCAGTAGATCCGGTAGATCTCTTGCCCTCGGCCCACGGACTTGAAATTCGCAGCCTGCGGGTTCCGAAGACGATCCGCCGACGGATCATATTGAGGAACGATGGGCGATTCCGCGTCGATGGCGACCGCGCCCTCGGGCGGCATGAACGGGTCGACCTGCCCCTCGAAACCGACGCGCTCGAAAGCCTGGATGGCCTTCTGCCATTTCATCTGGGGAAACCAGGTTTCAGACCACTGCTCCCAGCAGCCGACCGAACCGGAGAACCCCAACAATACCACCAGGAAGATGGCGTGGGCCCTCAGGTGGCTCTTGTTATGCCTCGACAAGATCCACCTCCTTGGCTGCGGTAGCCCGGAGCAGCGCATCCACCTCGGCGACGTCGCGCTCGGAACAAGAGACGACCAGACCGATCTCGTCGGCTGAGAAACGGGGGCTATAGGCCTTGTCCATCTCGCCGAATTTTCCGTAGGGAAGACCGCCGACCACCAGCAGGCCGAGCAGGGTCGCGATGCCACCGAACAGGATGGTCAACTCGAAGCCGATGATGGTGTAGGGCGGGATCGAGGCGAAGGGCTTGCCGCCCACCATGATCGGCCAATCGAGTGCCATCCAGATCGCCACCGAATAACCAGTGACCACGCCGATCAAGCCACCGATCAGGGTCCAGACACGCACCCCAGAGGGCTTCTCGTCCAGCACGGAGTCGAGCTCGGGGAAAGCGCACGGCGAGTAGATCTCCAGGTCGGAGAACCCCCGGTTCTTGAGCTTGGTTGCGGCTTCAGCCACCGGACCGGGAAAATCGTAGATGCCGCGAATCGTGGGCATCAGTGGGCGCCTCCGTGGGCCTTGTCATGGATCGCGAGTTCCTTGACTTCGGTGATCGCGATGATGGGCAGGACCTTGATGGACAAAAGGAACAACATCGCGAAGAAGCCGAAGCTTCCGGCGAAGAGCGTCAACTCGGCCCAGGTTGGCGTATAGACGCCCCAGACCGCTGGCTCGTATTCACGAGAGAGGCCGGTGATGATGATGACGTAGCGCTCGAACCACATTCCGATGTTGACGAGGGTTGCCACGGTGAAGAGGATCCATGGCGTGGTTCTCGCCCATCGGAACCAGAAGATCTGCGGTGCGATGCAATTGCAGGAAAGCATCACCCAGGTGGAGAGCCAGTAGGGCCCGAAGGCTCGCAACCAGAAGGACGTCTGCTCTGGCTCGACCGCGCTGTACCAGGCGACGAAGTACTCGCTCGCATACCCGTACGTGACGATCCATCCGGTCAGGAGGATGAAGCGCGCGATGTTGTCGAAGTGGTACTCGGTGATGTACTCCTCGAGCCCGTAGATCCTGCGCAGCGGGATGAAGAACGTCAGCACCATCGCGAAGCCGGAGAAGATCGCGCCCGCCACGAAGTACGGGGCGAAGATCGTCGCGTGCCAGCCCGGCACCAGCGACATTGCGAAGTCCCAGGAAATGACGGAGTGGACCGAGAGCACCAGAGGCGTTGCCAACCCCGAAAGGTGCAAGACCGAGCGGGTGTGCGACTTCCACTGCAGCGAGGTTCCCTGCCAACCGAGCGATAATGCCGTGTACGCCAGCTTGCGGATGCCCTTGGCACGGTCTCGGGCGATCGCGAAGTCAGGAATGAGCCCGATGAAGAAGAAGACGATCGCGATCGTTGCGTAGGTCGAGATCGCGAACGTGTCCCACTCGAGGGGGCTCTTGAAATTGGTCCAGAGCCCGCGCTGATTCGGGTACGGAAGGATGAAGTAGCTCTTCCACATCCGGCCGACGTGGATGCCGAGGAACTGCGCGGCCGTGAGCACGGCGAATACCGTCATGGCCTCGGCGCCGCGGTTGATCGCGTTCCTCCACTTCGCACGGAAGAGATAGAGGATCGCCGAGATCAGGGTGCCGGCATGGGCGATGCCGACCCAGAACACGAAGGTGATGAGGTAGGCGCCCCAGAAGACCGGGTGGGTGTAGCCACCGATCCCCAGGCCGATGTAGACCTGGTAGACCCAGGTTCCACCGGCTGCCACGACAGACAGAATCGTGGCGCCGAGCAGCAGGAGATACCCCGGCGAGAGCCGGTGGTACATCACGCTCAGCAGATCTTCATTGATCTTGCTATCCGGGGGCTCCGGCGGCGGGCGCATGGTGTCAGCGACGGACATGGCAGGCGGCGGCGTCATCGATTTACCCTTCGACCTTTCCGCGGGTCACCTTCGCCAGATAGGTCACCGCGGGTCTCGTATTCAGCACGTGCATGGCGGCGTAGCCACGCTTGGGATCGTCGGCCTTCTTCGAAACGGCGCTCTCGTCGTCTCGCAGGTTTCCGAACTCGATGGCGCCCGAGGGACAGGTCTGCTGGCAAGCCGTCTGAATGGCCCCGTCCTGGATCGTCGCTTCGCCCGCGGATTTCGATTCCTGCCGCGCGAACTGGATGCGCTGCACGCAGAACGTGCATTTTTCCATGACACCCTGTCCCCGGACCGTGACATCCGGGTTCAACCCCAGATCCATCTGGCCCGGCCACTTGGTGATCTGGTTGTCCCAGTAGTTGTAGCGGCGGACCTTGTAGGGACAGTTGTTGGCGCAATACCGCGTGCCGATGCAGCGGTTGTAGATCATCGCGTTGAGACCTTCCTCGTTATGGTAGGTCGCATACACGGGGCACACGGATTCGCAGGGCGCTGAGCCACATTGCTGACAGAACATCGGCGAGTTGCGGATATCCGTATCGCCGAGCTTCTCGTGGTTCGGACCCATGAAGGAACGGCCACGGATCAGCTCCTGGAAGCCTTCGCCAACGAAGCGATCGAGGCGCATCCAGGCCATCTGCCGGGCCTTGCGGCTCTCCTCTTCGCCCACGACCGGGAGATTGTTCTCGACATAGCATGCGGCGATGCAGGCACTGCAACCAGTGCACTTGTCGAGATCCACGGTCATTCCCCAGCGGTAGTCGGAGACCTTGACCGAGAGTTCGTTCGGAAAGGCGCGCTGGAGCTGCTCGTCCGCTGCGTCGTCTGCCGGATCAAAGGGGACGAGGATCTCGTGGGGCCCGTCATGGCCGCCACCATGCTCCGCGGCCGCGGGCTCGCCGTGCCCGGCGTCTCCCAAGGCCGCCAGCGTGATGGCCTCTCCCAGCTTGCGCTGGCGTTTGTTGTCCTGGGTCTGCAACGCGACCAGGCGTCGATGACGTCCTGTCGCCTTGACCGTGGCCTTCTCGGTCAGCCAGGCGCGGCCCCCACCCTCGTCCACCTGGGCGGGCAACAGGTCGGAAACGTTCACGCCCCTGGCCATGCCGGGCATGCCCTGGCCTTCCTTCGAGGCGAACCAGCCGACCGTGTGACCTTGGCCCGTGGGCACAGCCACGACGTCATCGCGGATGCCACCGCGGGGGTAGACAGCCACTTCGATGCGGCCCGCAGACGTTTCGATCTCGAGCACGTCTCCGAACTCGACACCCAGCTTCTCGGCCGAAGCCAGGCTGATCTCCGCCCAACTCTCCCAGGCCACGCTCGTGATCGGATCCGGGATCTCCTGCAACACAGGCAGAGCGGCGCCTCGACCATCGCTCAGCAAGCCGTGGGGGAACGCCAGGAGGGTGAACTCGCCGCTGCCACTGAGCGTCAGCTCGGCGAGTTCCAGCTCCCCGCCCACACCCTCGCCCGTCGCGGCGGAGGGAGTCGCGGTGTAGACACCGCCGTCCTTGAGTGCCTGGCGAAAACCGGCTCCGGCCCAGGCCGCCTCGAGAACGCTGCGGAAGCTGCCGGTGGGAAGCCTGGCGGCGACGTCGCCCCCGATGGCGCGACCGATCGAAAGCAGCGAATCGCCGAGGGCCTGCGTATCGTGAAGCGGCCGAAGGGTCGGCTGGATGAGGCTGCGGATGCCCGGCCGAGGCCGTGCGTCGCCCCAGGATTCCAGCGGTGCGTGGTCGGGCAGCACGAAGTGGGATTGCTCGGTCGTCTCGTTCTTGGAGGTCGCAAACGACACCACCATGCCCACTTTGGCAAGCGCAGTCTCGAAGCCCGCCCCAGCGGGAAGGCTGTAGACGGGGTTGGCGTCATGAATCAAGAGGACATCGACTTCGCCTGCATCCATGGCCGCCACCAACGCCAACGCGTTGGCGAAGCTGGAGCGTGCCTTCGCCGTGTCGCTCGCCGGGGGGATCGTGACGGAGCGACCGATTGCACCGAGCGCGACATTGAGCTTCAAGACCGCGGCCGCCGTCGCCACCGCACGTCGGCTGGCGAGCGCCGCTCCGGGCGGGAGTGCGACGGCACTCTTGGCCTTCTTCAACGCGGAGGCCAGTCGGCGCAAGGTGTCGGCCGGAATGTCGCTTGCGGCCGCAGCCTTGGCGATGTCCCCGCCCGCAAGGGCTGCGGCAATCAATCCTTCGCTGCCCGGCTTGGCCGGTAGCCACTCGTCCGCGCTCGACGCCGTGACGGAGAGCCTCGGCCCGACATAGACGAGACGCGCCCCGCCATCATTATGGGCGGCAACATCGCGTGCCGTCGACCACTGGCGTGAATGCTCGACCGGCGACGGGCCCGTATCCAACATCTCGGCGCCGAAGTCGATGATCAGGTCCGCGCCGGAGAGATCGAAAATCGGCTCGCTCGCCACACCGAAGACACGCTGGGTGGCCTCGCGAAGCGTCTCACTCACCGCCGGGTCGTAGATCGTGCGCTTGGCACCGGTCGCCGAAGCGAATCGATCGATGAGGCCCGAGAGCGTATCGCCGGTGTTGCCGCCGAGGATGTGCGTCTTGCCGCCAGCGGCCTCGATCGCCTTGGCGACGACGCTCGTAGCCTCGTCCCAGGTCGTCGTTTCGAGCCCTGCCGAGCCGCGGCGCTGGGGCGTCAGAAAGCGATCAGGAAGATAGGTGCGCGTAACCGAAGCCTGGGCCTTCGCGCAAAGCTTGCCCTGGTTGATCGGGTGATCGGGGTTGCCCTCGAGCTTGATCGGACGGTTCTCACGCGTCTTCACATGGAGGCCACAGCCGACTGGGCACTCCTGGCACGTCGAGGCGTAGACGACAGGATTGCCCGGCGTCAGCCCTTCAGGCTGCACCACATACGGGATCAGCTTTTCGACGTGGTCCGAGCAGCCGGCGGCAGCGGCAGCTCCGGCGCTCACTCCGACGAGCTTCAGGAAGTCACGACGAGAGGTCTCAGGCATCCGAAGTCCTAGGTCCTAGTAGTGGCAGGTCAGGCAATCCTGGGAGGCGCCATTGTCTCGGTGACACAAAACGCACCACCCCATTTCGAGCTTCCGGGTCGGCAACCCGTACTGCCAGAACCTGGTGTCCGGCGTCATGTACAGCTTGTCGAGATCCTGCACCGGGCCATGGCAGGTCTGGCATTCGAACCCGACCCGAACATGCGCCTGGTGCTGGAACTTCACGTACTCGGGAAGGCGATGGATCTGTGTCCACGGAATCGACTTCTGCTCTGCCCAGTACTGCTTGAGGATCTGGATGCCCTCGAGCTCGTCGTACTCGGCGGGAAACTGCTCATGGCAGCCCATGCAGACTTCGGTGGAAGGAACACCGGCGGCGCGGGAACGGTCCGTCCCGGTATGGCAGTAGAGGCAATCGATGCCCCAATCGCCCGCATGATGCTTGTGGCTGAAGGGGATCGGCTGCTGGGGGCCCTCGGCGGCGGGATCCCATGCGGCTGCATGAGACCGGCAGGCCGCCAGTGTGGGAAAGGGCTTGTCGTATTCCGGCGGGATCTCGATCGTGAGATGCGGATCGTCTGCGGCAAGTGCCTTCAGCTCCTGGGCCTCGCAGACACTCGTCGCGTGGCGCACAGAATCGGCGGATGCCGGGACTCCGGTACTCGCGGCCAGCCAGAAACCGGCAACGGCGAACACGAAGAGCACACTGACGGAACGGCGGGGCGATCGATGCGTTCCCATGACGTGTCTAAAGCGCCCCCCTGCTTACGTTGCACCCGTGCTGCCCGCTGCCGAAGCGCCCACCGCCGCCTCTGAACCCGCTCGTCACCCCGCGCCGCGCTCGTGCGAAGCATGGGGCCATGACAATCGGGGCTTTGGCGCGCCGAACGCGCTCCCTTCCGAAGCGCAGGCGAGTTTTCATTAGAACTTCAGGTTGCGTGCGTCAACCCTGAGGGACACCTCAGGAAGCCCGGAAACCCCAATAGAGACGATGTTCTACAGGCCTGGAATTCGCGATGCGGCGGTTTTCCCGATCCGATAGAATCGCGCCGCCTCCCCCATGGGGGGAGCGCGCCTCAACGGTTCGACCCATGACTTCGGGTCGCAATGACAAGCCGTGAGGAATCCCACCCGCGGAAGCCGGCGCTCCGTCGACCCCGCCAAGGAGTATCGAGCATGGGCGACGCATGGATCATCGACGCCGTGAGGACCCCTCGCGGCAAGGGCAAGAAAGAGACCGGCAGCCTTTCCGGCGTCCACCCGCAGCAATTGCTGGGGCAGGCCCTGAACGCCCTGAAAGATCGCAACGGCTTCGATCCGGCGGATGTGGAAGATGTGGTCGCAGGCTGCGTTTCGGCGGTCGGAGAGCAGGCCGCTTGCATCGCCCGCAACGGTGTCCTGGCTGCCGGTTGGGATCCCCGCACGGCCAGCGGCGTCACCCTGAACCGCTTCTGTGGCTCGGGCCAGCAGGCCGTGAACTTCGCGGCCATGGGTGTGATGGCCGGCCAACAGGATCTGGTGATCGGCGGCGGCGTCGAGAGCATGTCCCGCGTGCCGATGGGCGCTGCGGGGGGCGGCCTCGACGGCAACGATCCTCAGCTCGCGGCGCTCCATCCCCTGGTACCCCAGGGCATCTCAGCCGACCTGATCGCCACAATCGAGGGCTTCTCCCGCGAAGACCTGGACGGCTTTGCGGCCGAGAGCCAGGCGCGCTGCGAGATCGCCCAGAAGGACGGCCGATTCGACGGGAGCTTGATCCCCGTCCGCGACGCCGACGGCAACGTGGCGCTAGATCGCGACGAGCATCCGCGCCCCGGTGGCACCGTCGAGAGCCTCGGCAACCTGAAGCCGAGCTTCGAGGGAATGGGCGCCTACGTGCAGAAGGGCGAGACCCGGACGATGGACGAGAAGGCGCGCTCGGTCTACCCGCAGATCGCCGGCATCGAGCACGTCCACACCGCGGCCAACTCATCAGGCATCGTCGATGGCGCAGCTGCCGTATTGGTGGCCGCGCCGGACTACGCGAAGGCGCACGATCTCAAGCCGCGCGCGCGCATCATCGCCACAGCCACCGCCGCCGACGAGCCGGTCATCATGCTGACCGCGCCGACGCCGGCCACCGAGCGCTGCCTGAAGAAGGCAGGCATGGAGGTTGGCGATATCGACCTCTTCGAGATCAACGAAGCCTTCGCCGCCATCCCGATGAAGGTGATGCGCGACCTCGACATGGATCACGCCAAGGTGAACGTGAACGGCGGAGCCATCGCCCTCGGGCACCCGCTCGGAGCGACGGGTGCGATGCTCATCGGCACCGTGCTCGACGAACTCGAGCGCCAGGACAAGACCGTCGGACTCATCACCATGTGCATCGGCGGCGGAATGGGAATCGCAACGATCATCGAGAGGGTGTAGGTCGCAAGGTGATCGACTTCGAGCCGAGCGATGAGCAGCAGCTCATCATCGAAACCGTTCGACAGTTCGCGGAACAGGAGATCCGGCCCGTCGCGCGAGAGTGCGATGAGGCCGGAAGGCTTTCCAGCTCTGTCCTGGCCCAGGCCCATGAACTCGGCCTGGTGGCGAACGGATTGCCGGAGCAGTTCGGTGGAGGAGGAGAGCGAAGCGCCCTTGCCGGCGCATTGATCGCCGAGGAGCTTGCGTGGGGCGATCTCTCCCTGGCTCTGGCGATCCTCTCACCGGGCCTCGTCGCCCTGCCCGTGGCGGAGTTCGGTAGCGAGGCCCAACAGCAAGCGACCCTCCCTCGTTATGCCGCCGAGCATTTCATTCCGGGTGCGTTGGCACTTCAGGAACCACGCTTCGGCTCGGACCCCTTCCGGCCGACAGCCCGCGCCCGCCGGGACGGTGAAAGCTACGTGCTCGACGGAGAGAAGGCCCTCGTCCCGTGGATCGACGGCGACGACCAGGTGCTGATCTTTGCGGACGACGACGGCACGCCCCAGGGCTTTCTCGTGCCCCGGGAAGCCGAGGGCCTCCTCGCGACCCCCGAGCAGAACATGGGGCTCCACGCCCTACCGACGGTGCAGCTCTCGCTTGCCGGCGTGCGCGTTCCCGCTGCCGCTCGCCTCGGCGAGGCCGCCGGCTGCGATCTTCGGCGCATCATCGCCCAGGGCCGGGTCGCCCTGGCGGCTGCCGGAGTGGGTGTGGCACGCGCCACGTTCGAGGTGGCGCGGGACTACGCCAAGGAAAGGGAAGCCTTCGGTGTGAAGATCGCCCAGAAACAGGCCATCGCCTTCAAGCTCGCCGACATGGCCATCGAGATCGACGGAGCCCGGCTACTCGCCTGGGAGGCGGCCTGGCGATTGGATCAGGGGGAAGACGCTCTCCGCGAAGCCACCCTCGCCATTCAACAAGTCCGCAGGGTCGCCCTGGACGCTGCTGACGGTTCGGTGCAGGTCTTCGGCGGCCACGGGTACATCCGCGAGTACCTTCCCGAGATGCACCTGCGCAACGCACGGGGCCTTGCCGTGCTCGAAGCCGCCGCCCTCCTCTAGGAAGGAAGCACGATCATGCCGATCTCCTTCGAGATGTCCGATACGACCCGCCTGGCCCGAGACCACTACCGCGCCATTGCGAAGGATCACCTGCGCCCGATCTCCCGCAAGTACGATACCCAGGAGCACGATCTTCCGACCGAATGGGTCGATTGGTATTGGAACCACGGCCGCAAGGGCGGCCCCGAGAAGGCCGGGCCTAGCGACGGCTTCATCCAGATCTGCGTGCAGACCGAGGAACTCTGTTGGGGAGATGCGGGGCTCTACCTCCGGACGCCCTTCGCCGGGCTCGGTGGCTCGGCCGTCGGCGCCGCGGGCACGAAGGAACAGAAGAAGCGCTTTCTCTCGGTCTTCCAGGGCGACGGAACGCCGGTCTGGGGTGCCATGGCCATCACCGAGCCGGGCGCGGGTTCGGATAGCGCGGCCATCGAGACGACGGCGACCCGCGACGGGGACGACTGGATCCTGAACGGTACGAAGATCTTCTGCACCGCGGGTGAGGGCGCTTCCCAGCAAGAGGGTGGCTTCGTCGTGGTGTGGGCCACCGTCGATAAATCGGCGGGTCGCGGCGGGATCAAAGCCTTCGTCGTGCCAGCGGGCACACCCGGGATGACCCTGGTGGGCCTCGAGAACAAGCTCGGCATTCGAGCCTCGGATACGGCGACGCTGCAATTCGACGATTGTCGGGTGCCCACCGCGAATTTGCTCGGCAGCGCCGAGGTCAAGAAGAAAGACGCCAAGGCCTCGTCCGGCGACAAGGGTTTCAAGGGTGCCATGGCCACCTTCGACGCCAGCCGCCCGATCGTTGCAGCCATGGCGGTCGGCGTAGGCCGTGCTGCGCTCGACTACGTGCTCGAAGAACTCGACCGCCAGGGCGTGCGCATCCGCTACGATGCACCGCCCGCGGAACTGACCGCATTGGAGCGCGACGTCATGGAGATGGAGGCCGAACTGCAAGCTGCCCGGCTCTTGACCTGGCGTGCTGCTTCGATGATGAACCGGGGCCGTCCGAACAGCCTCGAAGCCTCGATGGCGAAGGCCAAGGCCGGCCTCGCCGTAACGCGCATCACCCAGAAAGCCGTCGAACTGCTCGGACCGCCGGGCTGGTCGAAGAAGTTGCTCGTCGAGAAATGGATGCGGGACGCCAAGATCAACGACATCTACGAAGGCACGCAGCAGATCAACCAACTCATCGTCGCACGCCGCATCCTGGACTACCCGTCCAGCATGCTCCGCTGAGAGGAACCACCGATGCCCACCGTCAGCTCCGACCTGCGTCGCCCTCGCCTCTGCCGAACAGCTGCAGAAGGTCAATGAGGCAATTCGCGACGGCAGCCTGCGCAACCGCGGTGGCGGCAAACCCGAGAGCGAACTCGCCGAGGGATTGGTGCGTGACGACGGAAAGATCCTCTACCCCGTCGACGACGGCATCCCGGTCATGCTCATCGAAGAGTCGATAGAACTCTAGGCCTCCTCTGGGGGCCGCTTCGCTTCTCTTTGTGGGATCGCGGGGCGGGGGGCGGGCAGCGCTGCATGGCTCACCAGGGCCTCGAACGCGCTTGTACCCGGTTTGCCGAGCTCGCAGTGCGAGGGCGCGTACTCTCGGGCCTGGCTCCGCTTTTACTTCCGCGCTGCCCGCCCCCCGCCCCGCGATCGCACATTGAGGTGGGTACGGGACTGCGTCGCTAGTGTCAGGGTTTGGGTGGAGACGTTATGCGGTTTCATTCGCAGGAGATGCCACGAGCAGGCTCCACCGTTTCAGCAAGCACCGGAACTCTTTCTCCGCCCCGAACCCACTGGGTTCGGCGACCTTCCTCATGAGAACCGCGCGCCGGGGCTGGGCGCAGGCCGGGCGGAAATAAAGCGCAGGCATAGGTTCCCTTTCAGCGTGCGCGTAGGTTGCCCGCGGCGAAGCCGCAAAGGGCAACACCCCGTCCGCCTCTCTACGCGGCCACCCGGCCCCCGGCCGAGCCATTCCGCCCGGCCTGTGCCCAGCCCCGGCGAAGCGAACGCCGTCACGAGCAGCGAAGCGGCCTACTGCGCAAACTCCCGTTTCTTGAGTTCTCGGACGTACTCGGAGAGGTCCGGATCCGCCGCCACCTGTTCGTTGATTTGCACTTCGAAGTCGGCGGCTGCCGTCGTGAGGCGGGTCTGGTCGAGTGGGAGATCCAGGTAGCGGGTCAGGATCTGGATCAGCGCCAGGGCACCGCGCGGGTTGGGGGTTGCGGTGATGTAGTGAGGCAGTGCCGCCCAGAAACTCATGACCGGTATTCCCTCCTGGCGAAGACGGTCGCCTAACACACCGACGATCCCGGTAGGGCCTTCATACCCCGAGGGCTCGATGCCGAGAGCGCCCAGGGCGTCGGGAGGATGAGAGAAACCGGTGACGCGCACCGGGCGAGAGTAGAGAACGTCGGCCAGGTAGGCGCCCAGCAGTACCACGCGACGAGCATTCACGCGCTGGGCGAGCTCCAGGACATCGTCGCAAAAGCTGCGCCATTTCAAATGAGGCTCGCTGCCCA
This sequence comes from Deltaproteobacteria bacterium, assembly GCA_019312665.1. GTDB lineage: Bacteria > Myxococcota_A > UBA9160 > UBA9160 > UBA6930. The sequence continues at coordinate 49,940 of JAFDCZ010000015.1, forward strand.
CACCGACGATGATGTCGCAGCGGTTTTCGACCGATGCGAACTGGAACTGAAAGCTCGGCCATTCGATGCGGCGCTTGTGGTCCTTGCCGATGACGACCGTCGGCCGATTCACCGTGAAGTCGTAGTACTCCTCCGGGTCGATCTCCGCGAGCGGCGCCATGGGCAGCTCATTGCACACGAAGCGCGCCGCCGCGGTGCCCGAATCTCCTGCGTCATTCCAGCCATCGAAGGCGAGAATCAAGGTCGGCTCATCAAGAGACGGCAGGGCGTGCAGTTGGAGGGCGTCGCCCATGGCTGGAGGTTGCCAGACGAATCGATCTAGCGCACGAACTTGTAGCCGTGCCCTCGCACGGACACGATGTGGCGCGGACGCGCCGGGTTGGGCTCGAGGTAGCGGCGCAGGCGAACGATGAAGCTGTCCACGACTCGGGTCCGCGTCTCCGGATGGAGCCCCCAAACGCTCTCCAGCAACTCGCCGCGGCTCACCGCATGGCCCTCCCGATCGAGGAGCGCTCGCAGGAGGCCGACCTCCCGTGGTGTCAACGGCTGAACACCCTTGGGCGATTCGACCTCGAAACGATCGAATCGTACACATACGTCCCCCAGCTGGAGCTCCGTCTCACCATCATCTGCCGGTCCCGCGCCGTCCCAGCGGCGCCGGCGCAGTAGCGAGCGTGTGCGGACCAGAAGCTCGTCGAGCTTGAAGGGTTTCGTGAGGTAGTCATCCGCACCTTCTTCGATCCCGCGCACGATATCGTCCGGATCGTCTTTGGCGGTGAGGATCAAGATCGGCACGTAGTTTCCGGCGGCGCGGGCGCGGCGCGCAACCTCATGCCCCGACAGACCAGGCAACATGAGGTCGAGGATGACCAGATCGCAGGGTTGACGATCGGGTGCCCCCAGCCTTTCAGCGGCTTCACCGCCATCGGCGATCACTTCCACCTCATGGCCTTCGGCCTCCAGGTTGAAGGTCAACCCGTCGGCGATGTTGGCCTCATCCTCGACGACCACGATTCGCGACATGCTAGGCAGCACCTTCGGCGGCGCGCAGGCTCACGCGGAATTCGCTGCCCCGCCCGAGGCCTTCGCTGCGCGCCACGACCTTTCCGCCGTTCCTGCGGACCAGGTTCCACACGATGAAGAGCCCCAGGCCGAGACCCGCCTGGCGTTGGACATCCCGGCCGACCCGTGCGAAGCGATCGAAGATCCGCCCCAGGTCTGCCGCAGCGATTCCGATGCCGCGATCCGCAATCACCAGCTCGACCCGATCACCGACGGGCTCGAGATCGACGTAGATCTGGACTTCCGGGGCCGAGTATTTGACGGCATTCTCGAGCAAGTTGCGGACGACGACTCCCAGCTCGCCACGATCGCCCAGCGCGGATACCGCGCGACGCCGGCTCAGCACGATGGCGCCCGGCTCTAGCGTGAAAAGTCGGCGGATCTCCTCCGCAACTTCCTCCACCAATGCGGTGAGATCCGTGACTTCGTCGGGTGCCTTGGCCCGCGCATCGGCACGTGCCGCGATCAAGACCTGGTCGACCGTGCGTTCGAGCCGCTCGACGTCTTGCTCCATTCGGCCGAGGAACTCCCGGCGTCGTACCACAGCCGGGTCGTGCCGGAGCAGGGTCTCGACATAGAGCCGCAACGAGGCCAGCGGGGTCTTCATCTCGTGGGTCACGGCATCGAGGAACGCCTGTTGGCGCTGGTTCAGCCGGATCTCCCGAACCAACCAGATGATCAAGAGCAGCAACCCGACGATGATCAACACGAAGAACGCCGAACCCAGGATCATGAACGTCCAATGGACGGCCGTCAGACCTCGCGTCACGGGGCCCAGGTCGCCCACCACCAGCACCTGCCAGCCGATCCCGAGCAGAAGCGCCAGCACCATGAGGGTGATGCCTACGACGAGGGGCAAGCCGATCGAGCGACGGTTCAAGGGGCCTCCTTGGTCAACTGAACGTGTAGCGGATAAGCCTGCCACAAGAGACACCCCGTCGGTGGCACTTCGGGGCGAAGGAGGTGACCCGTAGGCGGCCTTGCCCGGTAGACTCCTGGCCCATCCGGAGGTTCGCTCACCATGTCCGCCACGTTCCGTCTCGTCGCCGCCGCGATTCTCGCAACAGCGCTGCTGCTCGCCCAGACGGCCAGCGGAGAGCTGCCTCCGGAGGGCCGCTGTCCTGACTTCACTGGCGCCCCCGGGGAACCCGGCGACATCGACACGGGCACGCCGCTCGTCAAAGAGGGAGCGCTCATCGACCTGAACGATCTGCTGGCCCTCCGCCAGCTGCTTCCGGAGGAGGTCTGGAGCTACCGGGAGGCCTTCTTCTACGAGGGCATGCAGATGACGATCGGCTTCTGCCACCGGCGCTACCCGGTGGCCGACTTCTACCGGGATGCCACCGAAACCTTCCGCGGCCGCGCCACGTTGGACGACGAGGGGAACCTGACGAACTACGAAGCCGGCCTGCCCTTCCCTCCTGATACGATCGATCCGGAGAGCCAAGATGCCGCGATTCGCTGGGCCTGGGATTTCGAGCACCGCTACCGGGGCTCGGGCCCGGTCGGGAGGTTTCGACTCACGGACATGCCCAGCCGGATCGGCACGCCTCAGACCTTTGAAGGCACCTGGCACTTCCTGCGCACGGGTCATCGCTCGGACCTGGTTGCCAGCGACTACCGCGTAGCCGAATCCACCAAGACCGAGTGGGTGGCCGGCGGCCGGTTCCTGGAGCCCACCAATGCCCGGCACCTGGCTTGGCGGCAGGCTCGCCCGCGCTCGTCCGCGACGGACTACACGGAGCCTGATGACATCTTCGTCTACGTCCCAGACCTCCGGAAACCCCGCCGCGCAGCCAGCACCTGGACCGACGGGCTCTACACCCCGCGTTACAGCGTCTCTGGCGTCGAGGGGGCAGGCGGCTCCGTACCGTTCGGAACCAGCGGCGGTTCCGAACTCTCGCCCGGCGGACTCGAGGCGATCGCGCCTACTGCGGGCCTCTTGTTGGCCGCCACCGAGGACATCCGCAAAGGCTTCACGGGCATGGCGCTGCGCCCGAACGCGTACGATTGGACCTTGCTGGGCATGCAGGAGGTTCTCGCCCCGCTGAACGGCGTTGAAGAAGGCTGGCCTGGCATGAGCAACCGCAACTACGGCCACACCGGCCTCTCGGTGGCCAGCGATCGCTGGGATGTCCGCTACGCCGTGGTCGTCCGCGGTCGCTCTCGCCGGGTGATCGACCACGTGGCTGCCATCACCCTGTGGATCGACTACCAGACCCAGCAGCCGCTCTACTTCATCTCACAGCGCAAGAACGGCTTCCTGCTCGATATCGGCATCCTGGTGCACCGCTTCAGCGGCGATCGTGCCGGCTACCCGGCCTGGCCAGGGGGCGAACGCGCTCGAGTCTTCGACCCGGTCGCCGCCTCCTTCTACTACGTTCCGGGCGGCGGCGCCGGATGGCGGCGCGAATCCTACGACGTCCAATCCGTTCCGGTCGATCCCGGCAAGCTGCGAAAGCTCACGTCGACCGACGAGTTGATCAAGGGCCGGTAAGCCGGGAATCGGGGACGTTCTTTCCGCTGTTTCCGATACGGATTGGGGGCGATGCCCCCAATCCGTATCGGAAACAGCGGAAAGAACGTCCCCGATTCCCGCCTAGAACGTGTAGCGGAGGCGGAGGAAGACCTCGTCCCGCTCACGGATCGCTGACAAGCCCGGTTCGGTGAATTGCTTGTTGGCATCTTTGCCGATGCGGTTGTTGTTGCCATCCGCCGGGTCGTTGATCGACGCGTCGAACTCCTTCCAGCGTCCGGCGAAGATACCGAGGCCTAACGTGGTAGAGAAGTTCTCGGTGAATCGGTAGGTCACCTGGGGCAGCCAGGCACCGGAGTTCGATCTGACGTCGTAGACGAAGGTCATCGACGCCAACAGCCGATCCTGGAAATAACCCGTTGCAGCCGTGAACGTGAAGAATGCGTTCCATGGCCCGGTCCGGGTGTGACTCTGACGATAGTCTTCGATGTACTGAAAGAACCACTGGCTGTTGAAGAAGAACGTCCGATTGGCGTTCATGAAGTTGACGAACGTCGGCCGGTCCACCGAGATCGTCAGGTTGAAGGTATCGATCTCCGTATTGCCATCGAAGGCATCCGCATCGGCGGTCGGCAAACCCTCTTGCCAGGTGAACTCGATGCCCCAGTTGGTCTTCGTGATGTCCTCGGCGAAATCCATCGAGAAGCCCAGCACGTTGCGCTTCTCATAGCGGAGGACCAGATCCGTGCCGGCCGACCAAAGGAAATTGCGGCGACCGAAGCGGCCATTCCCGCCGGCCTTGATGCTGGATCGGGTGAGGCCCGACAAGCCTCCCAGCAGGCCCTTCACGCTGGAGCACCAGATGGGGCGGGCATAGGAACAACGATCCTTGGAGAACGAGTCGTCCGGATTGAACACGTCGCGGCGTTTGGCGTCGTCCCGTGTGAAGACCACGCCGTCATCCCCCTGAGAGAGCGCCACGAAAGCCAACAGGAAATTCCAGGAAACGATCGCCATCTCGCTGCGGAAGGCCTGCCCCGTGAAAGGATGCACGGCACCGCCGGTCGAGCCATCGACCCTCGGGTCATAGCAAGCGTCTCGGGCGCCTCTCGCACCGGGGATCTGACAGGCCTCTCCGCGTCGGCCCCCGATGACCTCGCCTTCGAAATCCACGGTACCGGGCTGCGCCTTGCCACGATCCGTCGTGTCCCAGATTGCACCACCGTCTTGGAAGGTGCCCTGCACACCAGGCCAGGACTGGAAGAAGACACTCGCCTCGGTGTTGAGGAAGTCGATGCCGTGGACGTCGCAATTCGTTCCGTAGAACGAACCACAGCCGAGAAGCGCCTCCTGCTCGTTGGTCAGGAAAGGTGATAGACCTGACAGGAGAGCCAGGGTGGCCAAGCCGGGGGTGATCGGAGTCGACGCCGGAAACAAGGCCTCCGAAGCCGCGAGACCGTCGAAGACGCCCCTGTCGAGGGGAACCAGTGGGCTCGGCAGGAAGGAGAACCCGATGAAGTCGAAGAAGGTCGTCCCGGGCGGGCAGGTCGAGCACTGCGCCATTAATGGTGCGTTGGCCACGAGCTGTGCAGAGGTCGTCGGCGTCAGCCCGCCCAGGCCATAGTAGAAGGTATTCCCGTTCAGGGTGGCGGGCGTGTTGTCACCTGCAGCGATCATCCCGAAGACCGTCGATAGCGGCACGGGCGCCGGAGCGACGACGACCTGGCTGTTGAAAATGCTCTGGGCGCAGGCCGAAGGATCGAGGGACGATACACCGACCGTTCCAGCGCATACCCAGGCAAAGATCGATTGGTTGACACTGTGATGGAGGAGCGAGTTGTCCTCTGTGAGGCACGCATCCTCACTGCCGTGCCGGCAGCTGCCCGTCGTCTGGCCCTTGCGCGGTCGGCCGGAGTTGGGATCGACATTCCGGCTGTAGCTGAACAGCACATCCGCATAGGGAAGATCGTCGTAGCCGTAGAAATCCGTCAGCGCGAACGAGAAGCGGCCCCAACGCCACTCGAGCCGCGCGCCGATATCGATACCCTTCCAGCTGTTCCAGGGGTTGGGCGGCCGAATCTCTCCCGCCAGACCAATGCCGTTCTGGCCGTGGTTCAGCAGGCCAAACGTCTTGCCGCAGGCGACGAGCGGCGAGTACGGCTCACCACATCGGCCGATGTCGTTGGGCTCGAACTGATCGAAGATCGCCGCGACCTCGATGCGCACATCCTCGAACGGACCCACGTCATAGAAGGAGTAGACCGCGCGCAGCGCCCACTGGGCGATCCGGCTCTCCTCCAGGGAGGGCAGCGTCGCCAGGGCCAGATCGCGCGGGTTGAGCTGGTCGGTGGTGCTGAAGAGTTCCGTCTTCCCCCAGACCATGGTCTGCTTGCCAGCCCGCACCCAGAGCCGGCTGTCGAACATCTCGAATTCGAGATAGGCCTCTTTCAGCTCCTTCTCGTCCTGTTGCGAAGCACCTCGGTTCCATTGCAGCTCGTTGACCGTGAAGTTCTGGTCGAAAGCATCGAAATCGCCGTCCCGTAGGGCCTGCTGCAGGCGTTCATTCGGATACCAGACCCCGCTGGGAACTTCGGGCGGTGCGCCCGCGTCGAAGCGGACCTCCGGAGCAGGGCGGAGCGGAAGGGCTCCGCCTCCGCCCGCGCCTCCGAGCACAGGGCCATTGAAATCGTGCGCGCGGAACGGATTCGGTACCTGCTTCGCATCGTGAAGCGGCTCGATCTTGCACTTCATGTTGTGAACGAGCTGCTGGTTGCCAAAACCGTTGACGACACCACGTGTGCGGCGGCTCGCGAACAAGCACTCCTCGAGGTTCTGGAACAAAAGCTGTGCAGGATCGTCGCTGCCCGGAGTGAAGAACTCGTCGTCCAGCACCCCGTCGAGGCCCGCGCTGGCACCGAAGAAGCCGTCGTAGGAGATCGAACCGTCGGCTCCGACGGCGACTCTCGAGCCCGGAAGGACGGTATTGCGGTATCGAAATTCGTGGCCGCTGATGTTCCCATCGAACGCCCGCCGGATGTCTCCGGTGAATTGCGTCCCGTCGAACCCGCTCTCGCGGCCGTTCTGGATCCTCGACGGCAACCGTCCGGGCCTGTCCCCGTAGACGTCGACGTTGTCGAACATCCAGCAGCCGCGTCGCCAGACGCAATCGAAGCGAGCCTCGATGCGGGCAAAACCGCTCACCAGGTCGAAGGGGCCGAACCCATCCGGCGCGATCTCGGCTTCGACTTCCAGGTTCAGCACGTGATACCACTGGGTCAGGTCCCAGTCGTTCTTGCCGGTGAAGTCTGTCCAGATGGATCGGATCTGCTGCTCGTAGAAACCGTGGATCTGGAGCCTGCGATCGAAGAACTCGAGGGCCGCGGCAGGCAGGGAGACCAGAACGAGCAGAAGCGCTGTAGCGACGCCTCGCATCCAACGAGCCGAAGGAGCAGCCTGCATGAACCCTCCTGCCCGGGCATTCGTTCTTCCGCTGCGGCTGCGTCGACACGAACGTCCGGGGCGCTTTCCCCCAACAACATTTTCGTAGCCGGCCCATGTGTGGAAACAGGCCAGCATGCCCCTTCGGGTGTGGCACGTGAGGCCCGAGGCCCCCTTCGCGCCGCCCTTCAGCAAGAAGCATGTATACGCCGAAACCCCCGCCAATACAATCGAAAGAGACACGACCGTGGCCAACGGAAGAGGGCCCGGCGGGTCACACCCGCCAGGCCCCGTGGGATACCGAGTATCGGAAAGCTAGAAGGTGTATCGGATCCGCAAGTACACCTCGTCCCGCTCGCGAATCACCGAGAGCCCGGGCTCACCGAAGGACTTGTTGGCGTTCCTGCCCACGCGGTTGGAAGCACCGTCGCCGATACCGTTGATCGACGCGTCGGTCTCTTTCCAGCGGCCAGCGAAGAGCCCCAGGCCGAGGGTCGCCGAGAAGTTCTCGGTGAACCGGTAGGTCGCCTGGGGCAGCCAGGCGCCGGAGTTTGATCGGACGTCGTAGACGAAGGTCATCGAGGTCAGCAGCCGATCCTGGAAGTACCCGGTCGAAGCCGTGAGCGTGAAGAAGAAGTTCCACGGGCCCGTTCGGGTATGGCTCTGCTTGTAGTCCTCGATGTACTGGAAGAACCACTGGCTGTTGAAGAAGAACGTCCGGTTCGCGTTCATGAAGTTGATGAACGTCGGCCGGTCCACCGAGACCGTCAGGTTGAAGGTATCGATCTCCGTGTTGCCGTCGAAGGCGTCCGAGTCGCCGCTCGGCAGGCCCTCCTGCCAGGTGAACTCGACGCCCCAGTTGGTCTTCGTGACGTCCTCTGCGAAGTCCATCGAGAAGCCCAACACATTGCGCTTCTCGTAACGAAGCACGACGTCACCGCCGCCCTGCCAGAGGAACGTGCGCCGGCCGAAGCGACCGTTTCCGCCGGCCTTGATGCTCGAACGGGTGAGACCAGTCACGGCCAGCAACGCGACGACATTGCCGCACCAACTGGGGCGGGCGAAGGAGCAGCGATCCTTCGCGAACGCATCGGCCGGATTGAGGACTCCCTTGTTGTTCGCGTCCTTCCTCGTGAACGTCGCCCCCTGCTCTCCCTGGCTGAGCGCGACCAGTGCCATCAGGAAGTTCCAGGACACGACGGCCATCTCGGACCGGAACTCCTGACCGGTGATCGGATGCAACGCTCCGGCTGGATCCCCGTCGACGCGTGCGTTGTAGCACGGGTCGCTCGGGCCACGTGAGCCCGGAAGATCGCAAGCTTCGCCGATCCGGCCGGCCACGCGTTCGCCGAGGAATCCGATGGTTCCAGGCTGGGCGACGCTTCGATCGGTCGTGTCCCAGATGGCGCCACCTTCCTGGTACGTCCCCTGGATGTTGGGGAACGACTGGAAGAAGACACCGGCCTCCGCATTGAGGAAGTCGACGCCGTGGATGTCGCAGTCGGTCTCATAGAACGGACCGCAACCCAGCAATGCCTCCTGCTCGTTCGTCAGGAACGGATCGAGACCCGAAAACAGGGCAAGCGTTGCAAAAGCCCCGCCGAGATTCGGCTGAGTAGAGGCGGGGAACTGAGACGTGCTCGCCGCGCTGCCATCGAACGGCCCTGCGTCGAGCGGGACCAGCAGGCTCGGGAGCAACGCGAAGGTGCCAAAGTCGAAGAAGGTCGTTCCGGCCGGGCAGGTCGAACACTGGGCGATGAACGGGGCATTTGCGGTGATCGACGTCGCGGTCTCGCCGGTCAAGCCGCCGAGGGCGTACCAGAAGGTACTTCCGTTCAGGGAGCCCGGGGCATTGTTGCCCGCGCCGACCATCGTGAAGACCGTCGAGATCGGAACGGGTGCAGGCGAAATCACCGTCTGACTGTTGAATACCGACTGGGCGCATGCCGAGCGATCGAGGTTGGAGAAGCCCACGGTGCCTGCGCAAACCCACGCGAACGCAGTCTGGTTGGCACTGTGTTCCAGGAGCGCATTGTCCGACGTCAG
>JAFDCZ010000107.1 GCA_019312665.1 Deltaproteobacteria bacterium
GTGTTCGTCGTCGAATACGGCACCCAGCGTCCACCGATCTCGATGCTCGAATCCTTCGGCGGGAGGATCTGGTTCCATTCGAACTCGATGTGAGCGTTCGTGCTCAGCGCGTTTCCGGCAGCGACGGCTTCGAGAACGAAGTTCGCGGCGCCCTGGGGCACCGGGTTCGAAAGCTTCGGCCAGACGATCGAGACCTCTGCCTTGCCCGTCGTGAAGGGGACCCAATCAGCGAGGGTCGGCTCGGGAGGCTTCGACTCCCATTTGGCGACTACCTGACGCTGGAGGTACGACATGCGCTGGGCAGAGAGCGGGTAGTTCCAGTTCACGGCGACGCCCGTGTTGTTGGTGACCTCCTGGGTTGGCGTGCAGGCATTGCCGTGGGCCCAGGGGTTCTTCTCGCATTGCAGCTTGGCGTCGATCATCACGTCCGGGCCGGCCCAGATCGTCTCGGTCGTGACGCCGGTGTCGTAGTTGTAGGTGGCCAACACCGTGACCTCCTTCCACTCCACCGGAGTCCAGCCCACCAGCCCGCCGCCGGGATGAACACCGCAATGCCCCTTCAACTCGATCTTGAAGTACGGCTTTCCCCCGGCCTTCACCAGATCGATGTCCTTGTGGCATGTGAACCAGCTGGGCTGCGTGCCCTTGCCCTCGCGATCGAGCGTCACGGCGCTGCCGGGCAGGGACACGCCCAGCAAGAGCGCGACGCTCAGGAGGAACAGACTCGAAGAAAGCAAGCGAGTTCGATGGCTCATGGCGGCTCCGGGTGGCTCCGATCGCTGTCGGGACGACCGGGCAAGAGGGATATAGGGGGGAGTCGTAAGGCAGCGCGCCTCGGTTCAACGCGGGCGGAAATCGAGGCGAGAGTCGGTCAGACCAGCCCCGGACGGTCCCGACGGCCCTTTCGGAGCCTGGTTGGGTGAAAACCGCCTCGCCCGTTGGCTACGCGGACTCATGCCGCCGGGCCTTCGCGAGTGCACTGAAGACGCAGACGGCCACGCATGCCCACGCGAACCAGTCTCCAGCCGCGACATACGGAGTCGAGAGGCGGGGAATCCTGATCTCGGCTGTCAGGGTTCCCTCTTCGAACAACCTCGGCAGCTCTGCCACCCGGTGGCCTCGTCCGTCGATGATCTGGGAGGGGCCGGTATTCGAGGCGATCAGGACGGGCACACCGGTCTCCACGGCGCGAAGAACGGATGCCCCGAAATGCTGGCGAGGCTCGGCCGTGGGGCCGAACCAGTTGTCGTTGGAGATGTGCACCAGCAGCCGGGCCCCGTCTCGCACGGAAGTGCGGGCGAGGCTCGCGAACAGATTCTCCCAGCAGATCAGCACACCGAAGCGGGTGCCGTCGGCGAGGGTGAACTGGCTCTGCTCTCGGCCGGCGCGGATGTCGAAGAGCCTCGGCACCAACCAGTCAGGCCACGAAAGCCACTTCTCGTACGGGCGGTATTCGCCGAAGGGGAGCAGTCGCATCTTGTGGTAGGGGGGGGCCAGCCTGCGGTTCGGCTGGACGTGGTAGGCACTGTTATGGCGTTCCGTCACCGCCTCCCGGTCGCGTGTCGCGGGCCGGAGCTTCTCTGCGTCCGAGGAACCAACGATCAGGGAGGCGTCGAGCTCGCTGGCTAGTTCGAGGACGCCTGCCTCTAGGGCCGGCGTCTTCGCCAGGCCACGCACGGCCGTCTCTGGCCAGGCCACCAGGTCGACACCGCCCTCCGCGGCGGCTCGCGTGAGGCGTCGCAGCTTTTCGAAGCGGGCCTTCAGTCCAGCAGGGGTCTGCGGATCGTCGAGCGGGATGTTGGGTTGGACGACGGCGACGCGCAGCTCGTTCCCAACGAGTGGGGTACTGGCGATTCGCCAACCCATACCGAAACAGAGGGCGAGGACCGCAGCGACGGCGACGAGCTCCCGGCGATTCGTACGCCCGAGCACCGCGCGCGCCAGGGCTGCGTTGGCCAGCACGATCAGGAAGCTTACTCCCGCCTCGCCGGTGACTGAGGCGATCTGCAGCCAGGATGGGGTGTGTGTCTGGGTATGGGCCAGGTTCGCCCAGGGGAATGCGAGGAATCCCGCATGGGCCCGGGCAAACTCGAGTGCCACCCAAAGGCAGGGAAGCCACAACAGAGCGGGTACTCGTGAGTGGCGCAGGGAAACGGTCGCGGCACAGAAGAGCGCCGGATAGGCGGCGAGGACGAAGCCGAGCACCAGCGCATGCTGGAGGCCGAAGCCAGCGAGATCGAAGATCCAGAAGTAGATGAAGGTCGCGTTGGCATAACCAAAGGCCAGGCCGAGTAGCGCCGCGCGTCGGATGGGGAGGCCATCGACGGCCACGAGCAGAGGTGCCAGCAGCCCCCACGCCAGCCAGCCCTGGTCGGCATCGGGATGGGCGAGGGCCAGCCCCGCAGCGCTCGTCAACGCGAGGGCAATCCGGGTAGGCCAATTCATGCCGCTGCAGGATACCGGGCTGCTGGACCCCCTCGGGTGGCGATCCTGCCGTGATTTCGGGAGCGTGCCAGATCATGCCTCCGTCGAAATCCGAGGCTGGAATCAGGTGCTGCGGCAGGCATCGAGAGCCCTCTCTGCGGAGAGCCCCCGGGTCGACAGCGGGGTTGGGCTTCGTCACCGTAGCCAACCATGACAGCAAGAATCCTCCTCCTGGTCGCAGTGCTTCTGGCGGCCGGCTGCTCAACGCCCGTGGGGGTGGATCGGGTCGAGCCCCAGAAGCTGCGCCGAGAGCTGACGGCCAACATCCTCACCGGCTCCACTCCGAGTGCCCCTAGTCGTCAGCTTCTCGATCGGCTTGCGCTGGTGCAGGCTTTCAAGGACAGCCCCGCAGAAGCCCTCGAGACGATCCGCCAAGGGCTCGGTGGGCCGGATACGGCCAAACGGTTGCTCGGCCTGGCCGAGCTGAGCTTCGCCCACGGCGATGCCACCCGGGACCGGATCTGGTACCGGGCCTCGGCCTTGGCGGCCTACGCCTATCTGTTTCCAGAGAATGGTCACGCGGGGCCGAACCCCTTCGACCCAGGTCTCCGTCTGGCTGCCGAGCTCTACAACCGGGGCGTGGCCCTGGGGTTCCCGGGAGAAGGAGATGCCGACCTCTCCGCCGTGCCGGAGCGCTGGGAGCTTCCGTACGGTGAGATCGCTCTAGAGGTCGATCCTGCCCATCTGGGCTGGTCCGGTTACCGCATGCATGAGGTCGTGCCGAGTGCCGAACTCCGAGTGCGCGGTCTACGCAACCGCTATCGCCGCGTGGGCATCGGAGCTCCGCTCGCGGCCACGGTCGAGCGGATCGAAGGCGAGGCTTCGGGCTACCGCGTGGGCCCGAGCATGCGGATTCCCATCACGGCGGTCATCCGCTTCGAGGAGCCATGGAAGGCGGTGATCACCGGGGAGGTGGTCGCTGCGCTCGAGATCTACGTGATGGACAGCTCGAAAGAAGTACAAATCGGTGATCGTCGGGTGCCTCTCGAGTACGAGCCGACCACGGCCCTGGCCTTTGGCCTCGAGAACCCAGCCGTCTGGAGCATGGAATTCGGGGGTTTCTTCAGCGGCGACTTGAGTGCCTTCGAGGACAAGCGGAAGAATGGGCTGGTCCTTCTGCATCCCTATCGGCCCGGCCGGGTGCCGGTGGTGCTCGTTCACGGAACCGCGTCGTCGCCGGCCCGCTGGGCGGAACTCGTGAACGAGTTGGCGGGAGATCCCGCCATCGCAGAGCGGATCCAGCTCTGGCTCTTCTTCTACAATACCGGTAATCCCATCCTCTACTCGGGAAGCCTGCTGCGGCAGGCGTTGCGCGATACGGTGGCCGAGCTCGATCCGGAAGGAACGGATCCGGCGATGCAGCGCATGTTCGTGATGGGTCACAGCCAGGGAGGGCTGCTCTCCAAGCTCCAGGTCGTGAACTCCGGCTATGTCTTCTGGGAGGGGGTCTCCGACCGCGACTTCTCGGAGCTCGATCTTTCGGACGAGACGCGCGAATTGTTTTCGCGTGCGATGTTCATCGACGCATTGCCCTTCGTACGGCGTGTCGTGTACGTCTCGACGCCTCATGGTGGGAGCTATCAGGCACGGCGCCGCATCGCGGGCTGGATCGGTAGCTTCATCTCCCTGCCGCTCGACTTCTCCCGACGGATGACCGAGATGCTCACCAACAACGAGGATCTGCAAATGCGACTTCGTCTCGATCGGATGCCGACGAGCCTCGACAACATGACGCCGGGCAATCCGTTCCTGGTCGCGCTCAGTTCCTTGGACGAGGCGCCTCGAGTGACCACACATTCGATCATCTCGGCCAAGGGTGACGGTCCGCTGGAGAGGCGGACGGATGGCGTAGTGGCCTACGAGAGCGCGCACGTGGAGGGCGTGAAATCGGAACTCGTAGTGCGTTCGGGGCACTCGGTACAGGGGGATCCGAACATGATCGCAGAGGTGAAGCGGATCCTGTATGAGCACTTCGATCAGCTCGAAGCAGAGATCGCAAAGGCCGCGAATTGAGGGCACACGCCGTGCTCGGTTTGACGGGCTTGCTCGTGGCGACAGCATCGCTCGCTGGCGATCCGACACTTCTCTACCGCGCTCCGACCCTGGCGCCCCACGGCGGCGCATGGTCTGGGGGCCGGTCGCCTGCGCTGGCGCGCCGGGACCTCCACGTGGCTGAAGTCAACGCCCGGGCCCAGGCGAGCATCGAGGCGGCGCAACGCGACAACATGCGCCGAATCGACGACGCGGTCATCGTGAGTCTCGGTAATCCGGACGTCCTGCCGCTGGTGCGCCGGGAGCGCGAGCTGGAGGAGGATCTGGCTGCGATGCGTCAGCAGGAGCGCGGCCAGCGCATCGAGGCGGACCTCGGCCGCACGCTCGACGGGCTCGGGCGGCCGCTCGGGCCAACGACACGTCGGGTATTCGAAGAGAATGGCATCCGGTTTCGGACATGGGAGCGCAAGCAGGCGCTGGCAGAGGGCATGGAGGCGGTCCGCGCTGATCTCGCCGAGCCCGCCGTGCCGGCTCTCGGCGATCTTTCCCCGGCTCCGCCGGGGATCCGCGATTGAGGCCAGAAGAAACTCCGTCGAACCGCGCTACTCTCCCGGCGCCCCGTCATCGAGGAGGAAAGCGATGCGAGTGTTCGTGCCGATGGTCTGCAGTCTGCTTCTGGTGTTTGCAGCGGGTGCACCCCTGGCCGCACAGACGACCCAACAGGTGATCGCCAAGGCCGCCGCCGATGCCGAGAAGAAGGCCATCATTGCAACGGCCATGGACCTGACCGAGGAAGAAGCCGCGGCCTTCTGGCCGGTCTACGACGAATTCCAGGACGAGCTCGGCAAGCTCCACCTGCGCAAGGCCGAGCTGCTCCGGATCTACGCAGAAACCTGGCGCTCTCTCGATGACGAGACCGCCCGAGGTCTGCTCGCCGAGTCTCTCGATATCGACAAGGATCGCTCCAGCCTGCGCAACTCCTACCTGAAGCGCTTTCGCCGCGTTCTCTCAGAGGTGAAGGTGCTGCGCTACTACCAGCTCGAGAACAAACTCCACGCGACCGTGCAGTTCGGACTGGCAGAAAAGGTGCCTCTTGCACCGTAGGAGGATCGGCGCGACGCCGACTGTTTTGCTTCTGGCCGCCGTAAGCTGGGCGCAGGTAGCCTTCACTGAAGAGGAGCTGCCCGCCGTAGATCCGGCCGCCGTCGCGATCGTTCGCGAGGCCTTCGAGCCCATCCTGGCCGCGCGCGGCATCGAGGTTCGGTTCCGAACCCTCTACGATGCGGTGCAGGAAGAAGGCTACAAGCTGCAGTTCAGCAGCCACGACAAACTGCGCATCCGGCGGCCCGACCGAGCCTGGCTCTCCACCGCTCGGGATGACGGCCTCAATAGGGAAGTCCGCTACGACGGAACGACGGTCAGCGTCTACGACCGGGACGAGAACGTCTTCGGCCAGTTCGCCGTGCCTGATACCCTTGACGCCACCTTCGACTACTTGGAGCTCGAGATCGGCACGCCGTTACCCGTGGCCGATCTCTTCTACAACGATCTCTCGCATCTGAGCGGTGCTGCCCTCGCGGGGGAGGTCGTCGGTACGAGCCGGGTCGGTGAATGGGCTTGTGATCACGTCAGTTTTCGCGGTGAGGTGGTGGACTGGCAGATGTGGGTCGAGCAGGGCGGCGAGCGCAGGCTCCGCAAGTTCGTGATCACCTACCATGAGGCACCGGGTGTGCCGCAGTTCAGCGCGATCTTCGATCATTGGGATCTCACCCGTGAGCTGCCGGACGAGATCTTTGCGTTCGAGCCGCCCGAGGGTGCAGAGCGGATCCCGGTGCTCGCCCGACCCGTCGAAGTGGGTGAGGCTCGGTGATGGGCGGGAACCGATCATTGCTCATGCTGATGGTGCTAGGCGCCGCTGGCTTCCTGCTCGCGGCCGATGCAGCCGACGCCCGAGGACGCGGCGGCGGAGGCGGCGGTGGACGGGGTGGAGGAAGCTACTCCCGTGGCGGCGGAGGTGGCTCGGTGCGCAACAGCGGCTCTTACGGTGGCAGCCGCTCGTCGTCCGGTCGGCCGAGCACGAGCCGTGGATCGTACGACCGGGGCAGCCTCGGCTCGAGTGGGCGCGGGGGCTACGACCGCTCCCGGTATCCCTCACGCGGCGGCGACTACACGCGACCCGGAACCGGCGGGCGCCCCGACTTGAGTGGCCGGCCCAGCACCCGGCCTGTGGATCGCCCCAGCACGGGACACCCCGGCGGGACGCGACCGGGTACCCCCGATCGTGGAGATCTGGCGGGCCGACGGCCCGGTACTCAACCCGTGGATCGTCCTGGCGATCGACGGCCGGGCGAGCGCCCCGGCGCAGGGGACCGACGCCCCGGTGAGATCCCAGATCGCGCCGGTGATCGCCAGAACGACCGTCAGGCTGCGGCGAAGGATCTTCAGGGCGATCGCCAGGAGTTTCGGAACAACGCCAGCGACGAGCGCAGGGATCGCGCAGACGATATTCGCGACGAGCGTCGGGACTTCGCCGATGACATTCACGACGATCGCCAGGAGTGGGCGGAGAACCGCTACGGCGAGTATTGGGGTTGGCATAACAGCTATTGGCATAGCCACTACTACTCGCCCACCGTGTTCGTTTCGCTCGGTTGCTCCCACCAGGTCGTCGTCGTAGGTGCGAACTCCTTCTACTACTGCGGAGGGCAGTACTATGACCGGGTCTACGTGAAGGAGGAGGTCAAATACGTTCCAGTTGCCGCGCCTAGCGGTGCCGAGCGGACCAGCCTCGAGGATCCCACGAAGATGGAGGTCGATGGCAAGGAGTACTGGCTCGATGGGGGCGCGTTCTACGTCGAGGTCCAGCGCGATGGCAAGACAGCCTACGTGGTCGTCGATCCGCCGATCGGGGCCAAGGTGTCGAAGCTCCCCGAAGAGACTCGTGAGCTGAAGGTAGAGGGCAAGGACTACTGGCAATTCGATCGGGTGTTCTACGAGAAGCAAGGCGATGTCTATGTCGTGGTGCCGCCGCCGGCGCCGAAGGCCAAAGCCGGGGCGTGAAGACGCGCCGGATCGCGCCTGGGCTGCTGGTTGCAGTGGCCTGCACCCAGATCGTCCTGGCGAAGACGGCTGACCTGTCGCCGTGGCTCGGCGGGGGCTTCGGCATGTTCGCGACGCTCGACTCGCGCGGGGAGCGCCACTTGACGATTCTCGCGGAATCTTCGGGTCTGCTGCGTGAGCTTGCCATGCCGCCCGAACTCGAGGACCAGGCCGAGCGCGTGCGCGCGCTGCCCTCGCCGCCGCGGCTCCAGGCACTGGCGCGAGCGATCCTCGAAAGGGAAGGGGACCGCGTCCCCGGGCTCCGCTCCGTTCGCCTGCAGCTCTGGAAAACTCAGCGCACGCCAGGCTCGCTCGCGTATGACGAGGTGTTCCTCCGCGAGGCTCGGGTGGACGTTCCATGAGCGGGAACCGGATGCGCCTTGCGCTGGGTCTCACGCTCGTGGCGTTGCTCTGGAGCCCGGTCGGCAGTGGCGCGCTTGGCCTCGCTGTGCTCGCGCTTGCCGGCGCGGGTCTGCTCCTGCCTGCGGCCCTTCGTCATTCCGCGCTCTGGGCTGCTCTCGCCGGGCTGGCCGGGCTGCGTGTCGCGCTGGACTGGCCGCTCCCTGACAACCACGCATACCTGTTGGCGTATTGGTGTCTCGCCGCGGCGTTGGCTCTTCGCGCTTCGGATCCGGCGCTGGAACTCGCCGCCAGCGGCCGTGTGCTGATCGGTCTGGTGTTCGGCTTCGCTTTCGTCTGGAAGGCGTTGCTCTCTCCTGACTTTGTCTCCGGCGACTTCCAGCGTTTCGTGTGGTTGACGGATCCCCGCTTCGAGTTGGCCACCATGCGCCTCGGCGGGCTCTCGTTCGATGCACTCGACGCCAACCGTGCGTTCCTGCTAGGCGCGCCGGGGGCACCCGGTGCGCTGGAACTTCCTCCCGCTTTCCGCGTCTGGACATGGGGCGCCACGATCTGGACACTCATTGCCGAGGGCGCGCTGGCCATCGCATTCCTGGCTCCCCAGCGCCTTACGGCTCGATTCCGGGACGCTCTGCTACTGGGGTTCTGTGTCGTGACCTACGCCTTCGCACCGGTTGCCGGCTTCGCCTGGCTTCTGCTGAGCATGGGGCTCGCCCAGGCCCGGCCCGGACGAGGCTGGACGGCAGCGTATCTAGCGGTTGCGGTGCTCGTGCTGCTCTACGATCAAATGCCATGGAGTCGGCTCGTCTAGCCATTTTGTCGGCCTGGAAGCCCACGATGGGCTTCCGCTCTGCGGTGGGAGAGAGCAGTTGCTATCCCCCTGGGCTCGGAGAGTTCGTGAACCTTCCAGGGAGAAATCGATGACCCGACGCAACAGCTTCCGGATCGCCGCGATGGCCTTGGTGCTCGTGGCGGGCACCGCTCAGGCTCAGGTGTACGAGCGCTGGCGCAAGATGCATTCCCCGAGTTTTCTCCCCGCCGAGCTGCAGAAGAGTGACGTGCATGAGGTGAAGGGCAGGGTGTTCACCGAGGGTTACATGCACGAGTACCGTGTTGCGTCGCCATACGGCGAGTTCGGCGCTTCGGGTGACGCCATGCTCCGCCGCCTTGTGCGCGAGTTGCATGCGATCAAGGCGATGGAGGAGGTCAGCGGGACCGAGGCGTTTGCCGACGCGACGGTCGAGGTCTTGAAGAGCCCCTACGCCGCGCTGAAAGCTCTCGCGACCGATCCCGTGGCCACCGTGAGTGGAGTTCCGAAGGGCATCGGGCGCGTTTTCGAGGGGATTGGTGAATCGCTGGCCGGGGACGAAAGCGAGTACGAGGACAACGAGGTCGAGGCGCTGCTCACGCTCTCCAAGTTCAAGCGACAGTATTCGGCCGAGCTCGGGATCGACGTCTACTCGAGCAATCCGGTCGTCCAGACCGAACTCAACCGGATCGGCTGGTCGGCGGCGATCGGCAACTTCACACCCAGCATCCTCACCATGCCGATCAGCGGCCCGGTCATCGTGGTAGCCAAATCGCTCGACTGGGTCGACGCGTTGAACGATGCGTTGGTCGAGAAGGCACCGAGTGCACTACGCGTCGACAACACGGAGTATCTGGAGAAGATGGGGATCGACGAGGCGCTGATCACCCGCTTCCTGGATCACCCGCTCTACTCTCCCCGCCACGAGACCGTGATCGTGTATGCACTGCACGGCATGGAGGGCGTGCGGGGCCGGGAGCACATCCTGCGGTTGGCGCTCGACGCCGAGAGCGAGGTGCAGGCGCTCTCCTTCCAGCAGCTGGCGGAGATGCTGGCAGGCTATCACCGAGAGCGCTCGCCTATCGTCGAGATTCGACCCTTCCGGAACCTGGTCGTTTCCAAAACGAAGAACGGCAACCTGGTGGTCATGGCGCCGCTGGACGAGGGGCGCTGGACGCTCAGGGCCGCTCGCGCCATGCACGAGCTCACGTCGAACCCGCCCGGCGGCACACCGAACGGTTTCGAACTCATCGTGACCGGCACCCTGTCGGATCGGACTCGCAAGAAGACCCAGGCAATGGGAATCGACACGACCGAGAGAGCGAACGTCTTGTTCGGCTTGCTCGATTGACGTACGTCCTCGGTCTACCCCGTCCTGGTCGAAGCCCGACCTGAGCGGAAGGCCTCGGTGCCCATCAACCACGGGACCTGTTCCAGTTCGCGAACCGACGCCGTACACGCGCGAACGATGGCCTGTACCTCAATCATCGCCAGGGCAGCCAGGGCGGCCGCCGGAGCTAGAGCGCCAGAGCCGGGAGCCGCGACGGCGGTCACGAGCACCGGTCGCCTTCGATGGGTTCTGTGCATCGGTGCGGCTACTGCATCCAGCTGAAGAGCGCCGACGGCACCGCAGGGATGACGTAGAAGCGCAGATCCCAATCGGAACCGAGAGAATCGGGACGGATCACGTTGTAGTGGAACTCCAGGCCGAAGCGCACCGGGACCTTGCCGAACTGAAAGGTCTTGTTGATGACCACCCCGCTGGAGGCGGCGGCAAGGGGACGTCTCCTGGCGGTCTACTGCATGGGAGAAGCCAGCGTCCTGATGCGCGAGCCCGCCGCCCGTCGCCGCAAGCTTGCTCGCCAGCGCTGGCGGCTGCTCACGGATGCGGCTTGACCGCCAGATCCTAGAGCCGTTCTTCCTCGAGGATCTCGACGCGGGTCAGCCGCCACGCGCCGTCCACGGGTGCGACGGTGAGGTCCGCCCGGTAGCGGTTGCGTCGTTGGTGCAGATGCCCCCAGTGGCCGACCGATCCGCCGACCTGCCAGGTCGCACGGGCGGTGAACGCGCCAGCGTCGGCGGGCGTCGTTTCCAGGGTTTCGAGCGCTACTTCCTTGACCTTGGCGCGCGCGCCGCCCTGACTTTGAAGCTCGAGCCCGCGCCGCGTCTCCAGATAGATCTGCTCCAGCAGATCGCCCGCCACACTTCGGGCCAGCGTGTCGTAGATGCGCTCCTCGTCGCGGAAGTCGAAGGCGCGGTAGACGTTGTGCAGCAGGCTTCCGACCAGCTCGGCGCTTCGCTCCTCCGAGAGGCGCGTGCGTCCGCTCGCGAAGAAGGCCGTTGCGCCAGCCACGAGCAGCAGGAGCGCCGCCGCCATCACGGGCCGCCGGCGGCGCGTGGCGGCCAGCACGAGCAGTCCCATGCCCGCGAGGCCGAACGGTGCCCCCACCCAGCCAAGCGCACGCTCCCAGGGCGCTGGCGGCGGAGACACCTCGTGCAAGGTTGGGAGCTGCGGATTCTTCAGGAAGTTCTGCCACTCGAGGACCCGGGAGTCTTCCTCGAGAAAGCTCGGTAGAGGCCCGGCCTGGTCGACCGTCGAGGCAGGGATCCTACCGAGCCGGTCGTGCCAGAGGTCCCAGTCCATCGTCACGTTCTCGGGCAGGCCGTCCGTCGGATAGACGAAGATGGCGCCGAGGGTCGCGGCGTGGACATCGATCGGCTCGGGCGGGTCGATCACCCTGCTGGTGCGCAGCGTGCGTTCGAGGAAGTGGATGCGGGCGAGCTCCGGCGCGATCCGCCGACCGTCGATCTCAACGACGTGGTGCTCGCGCAGGAACTCTCCGGCCTTTCGCAGGAGTTCGGCCTGCATCTCGGGCGGAATCACTTTCAGCCCCTCGAGCCCGAGATCGACCCAGCGCTGCAGCTCGAGCGGGCGGGCGATGATCTCCTTGCGCACTTCGTAGGGCTCGACGTAGATGAAGCCGGTCATCGGCGCGTAGTACTGCCGGCGCAGCGCCCGCCTCTCGAAGCGCGTATACCACGGGTCGTCCCAGTCGAGGTGAAGTACCTGGCTGGGGCCCAGGTAGCGGAAGTCGTTCACGGCCACGCCGCCGTGGTAGGTGACGAATCCGATGCCGGGCGCCGGGGGCCCCCGCACGCCCTGGAGAACCAGGACCTCGGGTCGGCCCAGCAGCGCATACTCGAGCTGGGCGAAGAGCACGATCTCGGGCGCCTCCTCACCATCCTGTACCAGGGCCTCCCCGGAGATCTCGTCCCGCAGCTGCCTTTCGCGGCCCTCGACGGAGATCAGTCGGCCCGCGAGCGGCGGCCCATCCCCTGCGCGAATCGTCATGTCGTGGCTGAAGAAGCGGCCGAGCCGCTCGGCCCAGGGCTTCTCTTCGAGTCCGAGCCGCTTGACCAGTTCGTCGGGGAGCAGGCCGTAGAATGCGGCCATGTCCGGCTGGCCGATCTCGAACTCCACGCGGATGCGATCGTCCTCCACGAAGATTTCGGCAATCGTCGTGGCGCTCATCGCCTGACTGCGCACCAGCGCATCCGCGAAGGCCGGGCCTGACGCGATGGCGATCAGGAGAAGGACGAATTGGGGCATGCGTGTGGGGGCTCCGGGCTGACGGGATCCGGTAGCATACCGGCCCCATGGTCCAGATCACGGAGTTGAGCTTTCGGTACGGTGAACCCGAACGCGGAGAACAAGGTTTCGCCCTCCGCATCGACGAATTGCGCGTGGCCGCAGGCGAGTCGGTGGCGTTCGTCGGGCCGAGCGGCTCGGGCAAGACGACGCTCCTCCATCTGGTGGCCGGTATCCTGGCGCCCGATGCCGGGCACGTACTCGTGGCGGGTGAAGACCTCGCGACCCTGGACGACGCACGTCGGCGCGCGTTCCGCGTTGCGAAGATCGGCCTGGTTTTCCAGGAGTTCGAGCTGCTCGACTACCTGAGCGTGCTCGACAACATCCTGCTGCCGTACCGCATCCACTCCATCCTTCGTCTCGACGGCGCAGCCCGCGACCGGGCCGGCGCGCTGGCCGAGCGACTGGGCATCGGTGACAAGCTGGCGCGCCGGCCGGGCAGTCTCTCCCAGGGCGAGCGCCAGCGCGCGGCGGTATGCCGCTCGCTCGTCACGGGACCTTCGCTGTTGCTGGCCGACGAGCCGACAGGCAATCTGGACCCGGTCAACACCGGCCTCGTGCTCGACGCCCTCTTCGAGCTGACCAACGAGAGCGGAGCCACGCTCCTGGCCGTGACCCACAATCTCGAACTGCTCCCGCGTTTCGATCGGGTCATCGACTTCAAGGATTTTCAACCGCCGCCCGCCGCCCGTTCATGACGGGCCCCCTCTACCTGGCCTGGCGCTACCTCGTCTTCCACCGCGTGAAGGCGGGCATCCTCGTGCTCTCCATCTCCCTGATCGCGTTCCTGCCGGCTGGGCTGAACGTGCTCGTGGGCGAGAGTGCAGCGCAGCTCCGCGCGCGGGCCGAGGCGACCCCGCTGCTGCTCGGGGCCAAGGGAAGCCCGCTCGAGCTGTCGCTCTCCTCGCTCTACTTCGAGTCGCGGGAGCCCGCGGCCGTGCCCTACGACGAGGTCGCACGTGTGGTCGCGACGGGCCTGGCTCGCGCCATCCCCCTGCACGTGGGCTTCCGTGTGGCGTCGCATCCGATTGTCGGAACCGAGCTGGCCTACTTTGCGTGGCGTGGCCTCGTTGTGGCTCAGGGTCGGCAGGCTGCGATGCTCGGCGAGTGCGTCCTCGGCGCCGAGGCGGCTCGCAGGCTCGGCGTCGCCCCAGGCGACGCCGTCGTCTCGTCCCCTGAGAGCGTTTTCGATCTGGCGGGCGTGTACCCGCTTCGCATGCGCGTGGCGGGAGTACTCGCTCCCTCCTACGGGCCGGACGACCGCGCCGTGTTCGTGGACGTGAAGACGGCCTGGGTCATCGCGGGTCTGGGACACGGCCACGCGGACCTGCGCGAGGCCTCTGCTGCCTCTTCGGTGCTGCGCAAGGAGAACGGCCCCGAAGGCGAGCGCATCGTCGCGAACGCGTCGGTGAAGGAGTACAACGAGATCACCACGGACAACGCCGCCAGCTTCCACTTCCACGGGGATGTGTCGTCCTATCCGATCACCGCGGTGTTGGTGGTGCCGCCGGACGACAAGAGCCGCGCGCTGTTGATGGGGCGCTATTCGGCTCCGGAAGAGACCGTCCAGGTACTGCGCCCGATCGGTGTGATCGACGACCTGCTAGGCACGGTCTTCACGGTGCAGGGGTACATCGTGGCGGCGCTCGCGTTGGTCGCCGCGGCGACCCTGGCGACGGCCGGGCTGGTGTTTGCACTCTCGATACGGCTACGGCGCCGCGAGGTCGAGACCCTCGTGAAGATCGGCGGATCGAGGGGTAGCATCGCGGTCGTGCTTGCCGCCGAGGTGGTCTTCGTGCTGCTTTGCAGCGGCGTACTCGCCGCGGGTTTCACGCTTGCGACCGAGCGGCTGGGCGGTACAGCGATCCGTAACCTGCTGCTCTCATGAGGTGGCTCTTCGTCTGCGCGCTGGCCTGGGTTGCTCTCGCCTGCTCCAGTGAGGCGCCCGAGCCTCGGACCCGGGAATCCGTGCCCGAAGGACCGCTCGTCGTCTTCGCGACGAGCTATCCGCTTGCGTTCTTTGCGGAGCGCGTCGGCGGAGATGCGATCGAGGTCATCTTTTCAGTGCCGCCCGGGGTCGACCCCGCGCACTGGAATGCCGATGCGGAGACGATCGCGCGGGCCCAGTCCGCAGATCTGTTGCTTCGCCACGGCGCAGGCGATCCGGCCTGGCTAGAACTGGCGAGCCTGCACGGGGACCGCGTCGTGGATACCACGGCGCACGTGCGCGATCGGCTGCTCATGCAGCAGGCCGCCTTGCACCAGCACGGGCCCGAGGGCGAGCACTCC
>JAFDCZ010000108.1 GCA_019312665.1 Deltaproteobacteria bacterium
TCTCGTAATTGGCCACGGCCTCGCTGCCGAGGGCCTTGATCTCATCGACGACGTCATCCGCCATCGCCTGCCCGCCGCCGCTGCCATCCCGCGAGCCACCCAGATCATTCACGACGACCTTCGCGCCCTCCCGCGCCAGGGCGAGCGCATGCTCACGGCCAAGCCCGCCACCGGCACCGGTGACCAACGCAACTTTTCCATCCAA
The DNA here is from genome assembly GCA_019312665.1 of Deltaproteobacteria bacterium. Taxonomy (GTDB): domain Bacteria; phylum Myxococcota_A; class UBA9160; order UBA9160; family UBA6930. Next base: position 206 of record JAFDCZ010000108.1, read on the forward strand.
CAATCCCATCGGGTCTCCTCGTGAGGGGGGGGACGTTCTTTCCGCTGTTTCCGTTGTTCCGTTTCCCGCTCCGCGGGAAACGGAACAACGGAAACAGCGGAAAGAACGTCCCCCCCTTCAGACGAACAGTAGCGTTCGCAAGCGCGCGTGCGCTTCGAAGCCCAGCCGGGCGTAGAGCTTCTCTGCGGCCAGGTTTCCCTCGACCACGGCAAGTTGTACGTGTTGCGCCCGGCTCTCGAATGCTCGGCGGCAGAGCTCACTCACACCCGCCGTTCCAACACCCTGGCGTCTTGCCTCGGGCCACGTGAACACACCCTGCAAGAGCCAACCGCGGGGACATTGCACATCGGCGTAGCCCACGAAGCCGGGTTTGCCGTCGCGCTCTCCGACTACGGCGCGCGGGAGCCGGCCATGCACCCAACGGCGGAAACCGGCCGGGTCGCCCTTCGAGGGATCGGGGCGATTCTCCTCACGCAGGCTCTCCCGAGCGGCTTCGACGAGCGCGTCGAGGTCTTCGTCCCCCGCACTTCGTATCGTCCATCCGGGCGGGGGCTCGGCGGGAAGAAGCGCGGCGGGCTCGACGGCGTAGCTGATCTCGATGCGGTCGAGAAGCGCGCGATGGCCGCGGCTCTCGAGCCAATCCCAGAGCGGCCCCACGCGATCCTCAGTGCTCTTGACCAGCCCGGAGCCCACGCCCGAGAGATGCGGGAAGAGTGCTTCCAAGGCCGCCGGCTCGGCCAGGGCATCGAGCATCACGCTGGGACGCAACGCGGCAAGGCCGACGAGACGAGATTTCTCCCACACGGCCATCAATTCGGGCCTCGTTTCCCGCCGGGAGCCGGATCCGCCCAACCGCAGGACCAGGTCGATCAGGGCCAGATTGAGCCGCGGCGCGGCCTCGAGATGGGCCAACGCGGCATCCCGATCGCGGGGGCGCAGGGAACGGACGTTGAGCCCTCGAGCCACCCCGCTAGTCGGCGATCACGGCGAGAACGGTGCCTTCCTCGACGTTGTCGCCCTCATTCACACGAATTTCCGAGACTCTGCCGTCGCAGGGGGCCTCCACCGGGATCTCCATCTTCATCGATTCGAGGATCAGGATCACGTCCTCCTCCTTGACGGCGTCCCCCACGCCCTTCTCGATCTTCCACACGCTGCCGGTGATCTGGGCCTCGACATCGGTCGGCAATGGATCTCCTCGGGTCAGTGAGCCGGACGGGGGAGATACCACAACGCGTTGTTATCCTCCTCCCCCGTTCGCAGGGAGGACTGATGCTCGAGACCCTCACCGATGGCTTCAAGCGCGCCCGTGAGCGCCTGGGCGGCGTTCGCATCCTGGACGAGGAGAACGTCAGGGAAGCGCTTGGAGAGGTGCGCGCCTCCCTCCTGGAAGCCGATGTCGACTACAGCGTCGTCAAGGATTTTCTGGCGCGGGTCCAGGCGAAGGCCCTCGGCGAGAAGATCGAGACCCGGGTCAAGGACGCTCAGGGCCAACAGCTGAAGACCACTCCGGGCCAACACTTCGTCGCGGTCTGCGAGGAGGAACTGGTCGCGCTGATGGGGCCGGTCGATCCAGAGCTCGCCCGGGACGAGGCAGGTGTCACCTCCATCATGCTGCTCGGCCTCCAGGGCGTCGGCAAGACGACCGTCGCTGCGAAACTCGCCCGCCACCTCACCAAGGAAGGGCGCAAGCCGCTGCTGGTCGCGGCGGATGTCTATCGGCCTGCTGCGGTCCTTCAGCTCCAGCAGCTCGGCGCGAGCATCGACGTGCCGGTCCACGCCGGGGCGGAAGGCGAGGCTCCCACCTCGATCTGTAGCGCTGCCCGGGAACGGGCGCGCACGGCTGGCTTCGACGCGATCATCTACGACACCGCGGGTCGCCTCGCCATCGACGACGATTTGATGGCGGAGCTCGAAGGCATCGCCGAGGCCACGAAACCCGCCAACGCCCTGCTCGTCTGTGACGCCCTGATGGGCCGAGACGCGGTCAATGTGGCCCAGGCATTCTCCGAACGCCTGCACCTCGACGGCCTGGTGCTCACCAAGCTGGACGGCGATTCCCGCGGCGGTGCCGCCCTCGCGGTCAAGACAGTCACCGGCGTGCCCATCAAGTTCATCGGTACCGGCGAAACCGTCGACCGGCTCGAAGCGTTCCGCCCGGAAGGCCTCGCCTCGCGCATCCTGGGGATGGGCGACATCGTCGGGTTGGTGAAGGACTTCGAGGAGGTGGTCGACACCCAGAAGGCCGAAGAAGACGCCGAACGCATGCTGAAGGGTCAGTTCGGGATGGACGACCTGCTGACCCAGCTGAAGACGATCCAGAAAATGGGCCCGCTGAAGGATGTGCTCGGCAAGCTCCCCATGTTCGGGGACATGGCCGACCAGGTCGACGAGCGCGAGCTCACCAAGGTCGAGTCGATGATCCAATCGATGACGATCGACGAACGCCAGAAGCCCGCGGTGATCGACAAGAGCCGGACCCAACGGATCGCCCGGGGAAGTGGCCGGGCGGCCAAGGACGTCACCGATCTGATCACGCGGTTCTCCCAGATGCGGAAGATGATGGCATCGCTCGGTTCGGGGGGCGGGCTGCTTTCGAAGATCCCGGGGATGGGCAAGCTCTCGGGTGCAGGAATGCCCGGCGATCTCGACCCGGCAGCGCTGATGGGCGGAATGCCGGGCATGCCCGGCGGCAATCGGAAGATGCGTCGGGCCCAGAACAAAGGGCAGAACAAACGCAAGCGGAAGTCCGCGCGCGCGGCCCGCCGCAAGGGCAGGAAGAAATGAAGGCCTCCTGAACGTTTCGACTGGCGGGATTCCCCCACCGGCGGCACCTGAGCGCTCTGATCCCTACGTTCGGGGGCCGGCGTTCCGCCGGGCCACCTGCGTCAGCTTCACCGCTGTCCTGCCGATGTGTGAGAGATCGATGGGTCGTTCCTTTCCGCTCCTGATCGTGATTGCCTGGGCCCTGGCCGTAGGGCCAGCGGCTGCGGGTCCGACCTTTCCGAAGCCCGCCAAGCTCGTGCCGCAGGTCGAATTCTGGACGCGGGTCTACAGTGAGGTCGATACCAACCACGGGTTGATGCACGATTCTCGAGACCTGGAGATCGTCTACGAAATCGCTGCCGTTCCCGAGAACCTCTCCCGGCGCGGCCGGGATCGAAAGATCAAGGCGCGGCGCAGCGCGATCAAGGCCAACCTGCGAACCCTCGCCAGCGGCAAACGCAGCGGGCTCTCTGCCGAGCAGAAGCGCATCCTCGCGCTCTTCCCAAGCGGGGTGAGCAACGCGTCGCTGCGCAAGGCCATCGGGCAGGTCCGCTTCCAGCGCGGCCAGGCCAACAAGTTCCGGGATGGGCTCGTGAGGCAAGGCCGCTGGAATTCCTACATGCGGCAGGTCTTTCAAGACCGCGGGCTACCGCTCGATCTGACTGCCCTGCCCCACGTCGAGTCATCCTTCAATCCGAAGGCCCGTTCCCATGTGGGTGCCTCCGGGCTCTGGCAGTTCACCCGCAGCACCGGCCGGTTGCTGATGCGTGTCGACCACGTGGTCGACGAACGAAACGACCCCTTCCTCGCAACCGTCGCAGCAGCGAGGCTGCTGCGCGAGAACCACAAGCGGCTCGGCACCTGGCCTCTCGCCATCACCGCCTACAACCACGGGGCCGGCGGCATGCAGCGGGCGGTCCGAAAGCTGGGAACTCGCGACATCGATCAGATCGTCGAGCGATACAAGAGCCGGACGTTCGGCTTCGCCTCGCGGAATTTCTACTGCGAGTTTCTCGCCGCCCGGGATGTCCAACTTCAGGCCGACCACTATTTCGGAAAGCTCACACGAGAGCCGCCGGATCGGCCCGAGAGCGTGACGCTCACCCACTACGTGAAGGCAGGGGATCTAGCGGCTGCGTTCGGTCTCAGCACCGAGGCCCTGAGACGCGCGAACCCGGCTCTCCAGAGCCCCGTCTGGACCGGACAGAAGTACGTGCCGAAGGGTTACTCACTGCGGATCCCACAGGATCCCATGCGCGGCTCTGCGAAGGCCGTCCTGGCCAGCCTCGGCAGCAACCAGCGGCACACCAAGCAGGTTCCGGATCGCACCTATCGGGTGCGGCGAGGGGACTCGCTTTCTCGCATCGCGAATCGGTTCGGAGTACGCGAATCCGAGTTGGTGGCGTTGAACGGCTTGCGCAGCCGTCACCGCATCCGGGTCGGCCAGGTCTTGAAGCTTCCCGTCCGACCGGGATCCACGACAGCCTCCGCGCCGCCGGCCGCGATCCCGGCCGACGGCCTCTACACGGTGCGGCGTGGCGATACCCTCTCCTCGATCGCTCGCCGTTTTGGTGTGACCGAGCGGGATCTGCTCGCCACGAACCATCTGAGGAACCGCAACCGCATTGGCGTCGGCCAGGTTCTCGAGCTGCCGGGAGGCGCACTCCGTGCGAGCCCGAAGCTTGCCCAGGCCGGCATCTACACCGTGCGTCGCGGCGACACCCTGGACGGCATCGCCCGGCGCTTCGGCGTGTCGCGCTCGGCCCTCGCATCCCATAATGGCATCCGCAATGCCAACCAGTTGCGCGCTGGCCAGAGCCTCAACATCCCTGCAAGGTAGCCGGGCGGGGCCCGCGCCTAGCCTACCTGGTAGAGCTTCTCGTCCGGCAACCGGATCGCGGTCAAGGTTCCGCCGTAGACCGCACCGGTATCGATCCCCAGGCTGAACGGCTCGTTGCGACGCACCTGGAAATCGCTGCTCGGTGTGTGTCCGTAGACGATCGTCACGCCCAGGTTATGCGGCAGCTCCGCCGTCGAGCGGCTCCAAAGCAGATCCTCGGGGCGGGATCGGCGCAAGGCGAAAGCCAGATCCCCGGTCTGGAGCGTCCGCTCTCCCAGGCCCGCGTGAACGAAGGCGTAGTCACCTTCCAGATGGAAAGGAACCAGATCGCGGTAGAAACGTTCATGGGCGGGAGGCAGGTCGAAGGTTTCGGGCTTGGGGTCCGGCGAGCTGAAGTAGCCGTAGCTCGCGAGGGTTCGGTCGCCACCGTTCAAGAGGAATGCGTCTCCGCCGAACCAGGCAGGCCCCCTGAAGCCCAGAAAATCGAGCAGCATCGATTCGTGATTGCCCAGCAGGAAGATGCAGTCGACCCGCCGGGAAAGATCCAGGAGTCGGCTCACCACACCGGCCGAATCCGGCCCCCGGTCGATGTAATCGCCCAGGAAGATCAGCCGATCGTCCGCCTGAAGCGGGAGCCGCTTCAGCAGGTCATCGAGCTTGCGGAGCTCGCCGTGAATGTCACCGATGGCGTAGAGCATGCTGGAAGCTTCATTTCGACCATCCGCGAGATCGGCCTTACCCGGCGGCTTCGCGCACGGCGAGTTGGCCACAAGCCGCATCGATGTCCGCGCCGCGGCTCCTGCGCAGGGTGGTCGTGACCCCACCCCTCACGAGTTCGCCCATGAACGCGTCGATCCGCTCCGGCGGAGGCGGCTGATAGCCCGAATCCGAGTGAGCGTTCATCGGGATCAGGTTGAGTTTGGAGGGCAAGCCACGCAGCAGGCGGCCGACCTCGCGCGCATCCTCACGAGAATCGTTCACGCCATCGATCAAGGTGTATTCGAAGAAGACCGGATGCCGGCGTGAAATCCGCGGGAGCTCCCGCAAGGTCTGCATCAGCTCGGCCAAAGGAAAGCGGCGGTTGAGTGGCACGAGGACATCGCGTACCGCATCGGTCGCCGCGTGAAGAGAGACTGCCAGATTCACCGGCACCGCCTCCAACAGCTCGCCGATCTTGGGAACGACCCCCGCCGTCGACACCGTGACCCGCCGAGGCGCCATGGCGAAGGCCTTCGGATGCAGCAGGGTCTCCACTGCGGCGATCAGGTTGGGCAGGTTGAGCAACGGCTCCCCCATGCCCATGAACACGACGTTGGTGATCGTGCGATCGGCGGGCAGCAGCTCGCGCATGCGCAGCACCTGGTCGATGATCTCTGCGGCATCCAGGTTGCGCGTGAATCCCAACGCACCTGTCGCGCAGAACGAACAGGCCAGGGGGCAGCCGACCTGGGTCGAGACGCAGAGCGTCGTGCGTTCCTCTTCGGGAATCAGCACTGCCTCGACGAGCACTCCGTCGCTGGCTCGGAGCACGGCCTTCACGGTGCCGTCCGTGGAATGAGCCACCCGAACGGGTTCGAGTGCACGAAAGGACCAATCCGCAAGCAGCTGCCCGCGCAGCTCCTGGGGCAGGTTCGTCATCGCCTCGGGCTCGAGCACGCCGCGTTGATACACCCATTCAGCGACCTGATCGGCCCGGTAGCCGGGAACACCCACCTCTTTGAACCGCCGGCGCAGATGATCCGGCGAGAGCCCGATCAGCGCGGGCGCGCTCACGATTCGTCCTTCCGCCGGTAGCTCCAGAAGTGGAGCGGGCGGCCCTCCGCCCGCCACTGGAGTTCGTACGCCGTGTGCAGGCGGCCGGGGACTTCCGTGCGGAACGGCACATCCTGCGTGTTCTCCAGCAGGGGCTCTCCGTCCAACACAGCGTCGATCGCCTCGGCGTAGTCGACGTGATCCGTGGCGATCTCCAACCGACCGCCCGGAATCAGACGGTGCGCGAGCTGCGTGATGAACGGCGGTTGAAGCAGCCGATTCTTGTGATGGCGCTTCTTCGGCCAGGGATCTGGGAAATTGATCCAGAAGGCGCCCACGCTCGCAGGCTCGAGTGCCTCGCGGATCGCCCGCTCCGCGCCGCCGCAGATCAGCCGGATGTTGGCTTCCTCACCGCGCGCGATGCGACGCGCCATCTTGAGCACCCGTTTGAACGAGACCTCGACCCCTACATGGGCGTCGCCAGGCGCTTCCGCCGCCAGGTGGCGCAGAAACTCACCCCGTCCAAAACCGAGCTCTACGACCAGGGGCGTAGGGCGCGCGACGTCAGGCGCGAAAACCGCCTTCCAGCCCTTCTCGCGCACCTCCTCCACGGAGACGCGACGATCGGGACCAGGAATGTCGAGCTTGAGCTTGCGGGCCACGGGGGGACGGTAGCGACTACCCCCCGATCATCTCCCAGAGCCCCCCGAGCCTCGGCAGCCGGGGACGCTCTTCGAGGACCAGCCGCTCCCCTGCGCCGAGGCCGGCGCGATCCCGCACTTCCCGCAACGCTTCCAGGGGGCCGCCGAGGCCATCCAGAAGGCCGTGGCGCGCCGCACCGGCACCGCTCCAGACGCGACCCTGGGCCACGGCGTGAATCTCGTCCCGACTTCGGCCACGGCCCTCGGCCACCCGCTCGAGGAAGAGCTCGTAGAGTGCACCGAGCTCATCTCGCAGCGCGCTCCGCTCCGACGGCGTGAAACTCCGAGCCTCAGAATGCAGACCCGCTTGCGCGCCGCGTTCCACTGCATCCCGGCCGATCCCCACGCGTTCGTAGAGTTCGGAGAAGTCGAGCTTGCCACCGACCACTCCGATCGAGCCGGTCACGGTAGTGGCCTCGGCGAGGATCGCCGTCGCACTGGCGGCCAGGAAGTAGCCTCCACTTGCGGCGGTATCCCCCATCGAGACGACGATCGGCTTCTGCTTGGCAATGCGTGCCACCGCGCGGCACAGGAGATCCGAAGCCACGCCCTCGCCTCCCGGGCTGTCGACCCGCAACACCACGCCCAGCACGTCTTCGCGCTCGGCCAGGGGCTCGAGCAAGCGCCGGTAGGTATCGGCGGCGATTCCGCGCAAGCCTTGCCCGCGACTGATCCCGCCCCGAGCCGCAATGTAGACGAGCCTGGGCGCCCCCCTCAGAAGGGGCTGGAAGCCTGGGTCCGCCGCCCGCAGGCCGAAATAGACCGATGCGTCGAGAAGCCTCGGCTTTTCGTCCTTGCACGCCGCGGGCGCGAGTTCGCATAACAACTGTTCGAGCTCGTCCGGGTACAGGCAGGCATCGATCAGCCCAGCCTCTCGTGCCCGCGAGGCCGTCAACAGACCGCGGTCCACATGGCCTCGCACCTGATCTTCGGAGAGGCCGCGGCCGGTGGCCACGTCCCGAACGAGGGTGTCGAAGAGATCGTCCGCCAGCGTTTCGAGCTGGGCGCGAGCCTCCTCGGAGTAGCCGGAGCGGGTCAGGATCTCCCCGGCGCTCTTGAAATCACCCACCCGCATGACATCCGCCCGAACCCCGAGCCGCTGCAGCAGATCCCGCAGGAAGAAGCCTTCGAAACGAAAGCCGAGAAGATGCACACTGCCGGAGGGCGGGATCACCACGTGACTCGCAGCGCTGGCGAGCCACAACTCCTGGGTAGTGAGGCTCTCGGACCATACGACGACCGGCTTGCCCGCCTTCCTCACCGCGTCGATGGCACGGCGCAAGCTCTCGACCCGGGAGGCGCCCCCCGGCGGGCCCAGAAGCCGGATCGCGATCCCGCCTACGTCCGGGTCGTCCTTGGCCACGTCGAGGACCCGCAGCACATCGAGGAGCGAGAGCTGCGGCTCGCGCTGGCCGAACCAGGCAGGGGCCGCCAGTTCGGGCACCGGCGATGCCAGCCGCAGCCGGAGCCACACCGGCCCCCGGCCGAACATGCCGCGGGCCACACCCAGGCGCGCCGCCCGCGCCAGGTTCGCTGCCGCCCTGCGCGGGCTGCCTCCCAGATCCATGAGCTGATTCATCTCATGGCTCAGCGGAACCGGCTCCGCTTCTCAGCCAGGTAGTCGACCGTCAGGAACGTGCCCAGCTGGTTCGGCATGGTGAAGAACGCACGGCCCTTGTTGATCTCGGTCATCCGCTCGACGAAGCCGACCAACTCCGGCGCATCATCGAGCATGAACGTGTTGATGGTGATCCCCCGGCGTGTCACGCGGCGCACCGTCTTGAGCGTTTCCGCAACCGCATGGGGCGAGACGCCGCCGAACCCCATCGGCCATTCCACGCGAAGCTCCCGGCCCTCGAAGTAGGCGGTTGGCTGCCCATCCGTGATCACCAGGATCTGGGGGCTCGGGCTCGGATGCTGACTGATCAAGCGCTCGGCCACCCGTAGCCCATCCTGGAGGTTGGTGAACGGGTCTCCCATATCCCAACGGGCCAGCGGCAGCTCCTTGATCGGGAGCTCCCGGGCGCGCGTCGAGAAGCCGACCACGAAGAAGTCATCGCGGGGGTAACGCGTACGAATCAGATGGTCGAGAGCCAACGCGACACGCTTCGCCGCAGGAAAGCGGCCAGCCCAGGACATGGACCAGCTCATGTCGAGGAGCAGAATCGTCGTGGTCTGGGTGCTGAAATCGCATTCACGAACCTCGAGATCGTCTACACAGAGTTGGACCGGAGTGGTCGGCCTCCCTTCGGCGACCGCTCGCTTCACCCCGTTCAGAACCGTGCGCACCACATGCACATCGAGTGCGTCGCCAAACGCCCACGGCCGGGTCTCGTCCGGTCGAGGCGTTGCGATCCCCCGGTGCAGGGTCTCGTGGCTGCCCGCCCGCCCGTTGCGGAGCTTGCTGTACACGGCCGCCAGCGCCTGGGCGCCAATCCTGCGGATGGCACGAGGCGTGAGCTCCATGCCGTCGTCGCCCCGACGCAGGAAACCTTCGTCCTGAAGGGTCTGCTCCATATCCCGCAGCATCACGAAGGATTGAAGTCCGTCCTCGGAAAGGAGCTCCCGGAGCTCGTCCAGCGAGATCTCCTGGAGGTTGCCCGAGGCGAGGTCGCGGGCCATCTGCTGCAAGGCCTGGATCTGCTCGCGGATCTCCTGGGCCTTCTCGTAATCCGCGGCTTCGTCGCCCTGGAAGCGCTCGCCATGCTCGCGCTGGAACTCTTCGAGTTCGCGCAGCCGATCCAGCTCGTCGAGCAGCTCCCGATACGCTTCGCCGGCTTCGTCGTCGGCGAACTCGTGGCTGCGAAAGGCCTCGATGGCATCGGAAAGCGAGGCATGATCTCCATGACGCCGCTCCATGAATTCGTTTACGGCCTGGCTTTCCAGCCCGTGCGCCTCACGTTGGGCACGCTCCTCGCGATCGAGGATGGTTTCGAGCTTCCGGGCCAGCGCCTCGGTGGATTGATCGATCCGATACCGGTCGAGGAGTTCCTGCACCCGTTCGCGCAGCTCCGAGATCAACTCCTCGGCGCCCATCACCCGAAAGTTCATGCCGCCAAGATCGAAGCCACCGCGACGCATCCACTCGAGGGCCTCGTCGACATCGAGGCCCTCCATCAGAAGCTCGGAGAGCGCATCGAGCGCGCTCTTCGCATCGAGGGAGAACTCCTCCTGGCTGCCATCCCAACGGCTGTAGCGGTGGACCTTCATCCGCTCCCGGACGCGCCGTAGCGCGCGCCTCCATCGTTCGAGGACTTGTTCAGCCGGTTCTGGAGGTGCAGCCCATCGAGCAGGAACTCGATGGCGCAAGCCAGACGTTCCGGCGAATCGCCACCGGCCAACTGGGCGGCGGCCTCGCGAAGCCCCTGGATCTCATCGAGCCCTTCCAGGTAGTCCGCCGCCGCCATCTCCGCCGAGACTTCCACGTTCCACCCCTGATTGAAGGATTCGATCACCGAGCGTCGCTCGTGCCATGAGCTCCCGCACGACTTCGACCTCTGTCCGATCTTCGCCTGCGTATTCCAGCTCGAGCTTTCCGGCAGTAGACGTCACCAAAGCCTCGAGATCCGAAATCCGCGGCACGGCCTCCTTCTCGCCGAGGCGAAGGGCCCGGCGCAGCGCGTTGGCGATCAGGGTTTCGTAGTTCGCGATGGACATGCGCACGGAAACCGCGACGATCTCGCTCATGAACGCTGGCACGTACGCTTCGACACCGGGCACCTCAGGCGCCCGCGCCTCCTGATGCATCACTTCGAGCTCGAGCTCACGCGTCACGGGATAGTGGGTCCGCACCTGCGCCGCATAACGATCCTTGAGCGGCGTGATGATGCGCCCTCGGCTCGTGTAATCCTCTGGATTCGCGCTCGCCACGACCAGCACGTCGAGGGGAAGGCGCACGCTGTATCCCTTCACCTGGACGTCGCGCTCCTGCATCACGTTGAAGAGCCCGACTTGCACCTTCTCCGTCAGGTCCGGCAATTCGTTGATGCAGAAGATCCCCCGATTCGCGCGGGGCAGGAGACCGAAATGGATCGTCAGCTCATCGCCGAGGGTCCGACCTTCGGCAACCTTGATCGGGTCCACATCGCCGATCAGATCGGCGATCGAAACATCGGGGGTCGCGAGCTTCTCGACATAACGAACGTCCCGATGCACCCAGGCGATCTCGGTAGCATCACCCCGCTCTTCCACGTGCTGCCGCGCGAACGCCGAGACGGGCGCAAACGGGTCATCGTGGATTTCGCTGCCTGCCACGATCGGCATCCACTCGTCGAGGAGCGCGACCATCTGGCGGATCATCCGCGACTTCGCCTGGCCCCGTTCGCCCAGGAAGATCAGATCGTGACCGCAAAGAAGCGCATTCTCGACCGCCGGGATGACCGTATCCTCGTACCCCACGATCCCCGGAAAGAGCACTTCACCCGTCGAGAGCTTCTCCAGCAGGTTGGCACGGATCTCCTCGCGAAGGCTGCGGGAGAGATGACCGGCCTGGCGCAGTTCGCCGAGGGTACGAGCCGAAGGGGGGTGCATGCTGCCTCCATGGGCACGAGGTCGTCTCGTGCGCCCGTCAGCGTAGCGCGCCCGTCAATTCCGCAGGCGGCTGCGCCGGCCGCGGGTGGAGGACCCGTAGCCCGTCAACAACTCGATCCGCCGCTGGATGATCTCCAGCTTGCCGCCATCCTCCATCCGCAAGCCGGGTGGCAGGTTGGCCGTCAGGGTGCGCTGCCGGCCCGTGTCCAGCCTCTCTTCGGAAGACGGATGGCTGGCGAGGAACACCGGCACATGGCTCCCCTCCTCCGAACGAAGGGTCTCGAAGAAGGTCCAGGTGCCCTCGGGGTGGATGCCGGCGCGGGGCAGGAGATCGGCCGCGAAGGCGTCGGATTCGCGCTCGGCATCGCGCCCGTAGGAATTGATGAAGGCCATCGCCGACAGGCCGCCCAGCAGGTTCGCGGCGCCAGCGGCTGCGCTTCCGCCGGCCATACCCGCGCCCACCACAGCCGCCTGATGTACCCAGCCCGTCGTCCGCGCCCGGTTGTAGTTCTCAGCGGTGTGCCGATGGACGATGTGGCCGATCTCGTGAGCCATCACGCCGGCCAGCTCGCTCATGTTGCCAGCCGCGAGGATCGTCTCCGTGTGGATGTAGATCGCCCCGGCGGGCATCGCGAAGGCGTTGATCTCTTCGTCCTCGACCACTGAGAACGTGTAGTCGAAGGGCTGGGGCCCGGCAGCAGCGAGCAACCGGTCGCCCAGATCCGCGATGTAGTCGTTCACCACCCGGTCCCGAAACATCCGCAGGTCGCGACGCACCTCGCGTTCGAGCTCGCGGCCGAGCTGCTCCTCTTCCTTGAGGGTGAGGGTGGTACAACCCATCAAGAGGCAGACGAGGCTCACGGCACAAGCCCGGACCATCGACTCAGATCCCCTCGCCCCGGCTCTGCTTGCGAAGCGTCTCGGTCACGTGGCGCAGGATCGAGCGGACCGATGCGTCGAAATCCACGTTGTCCACGATCGGGACGTCATACTGCTCGGCCAGCTCCAGGATGTGGTCCTGGATGCGAAGAATGGCGGAGAGGTTTCCGAGATAGCGATGGGGCGGCCGCCCGCTGGCACCCCGGGCGCGCTTCTCGAAGCGCCCGCTGAAGGCCTTCTCTTCGAGGGTCGCGACGACGAGGAAAACGACGTGAGCCCGGTCGGCATATTGGGCCGCATCGATCAGGCCTGGCAAGACCGCCACCCCGTCGAGGATCAGGTTCGTATTCTCTTCGATCGCCCGCTCGATCATCGCACGGGCACCAACGGAGACCGTGGCCGCCTGGGCGCGGAAGGCGTCGATCACCGGATCGTCGGCCTGCTCGGAACCCGCAACGACTTTATGAGCATCGTAGGACGAAGCGTGAATGGCAGGCACGAGCTCGGGCCCCAGCATGATGCGCATGACCTGGCGAATCGCGTCCGTCGAGGTCACACCCGCAATGCCGAGCCGATGGGCAACCGCCTGAGCCAGTGAGCTCTTCCCGACGCCCGCAGCCCCTGCGAGCAGCAGGATCAACGGTCGCTCGGCATCCAGGAACTCTCGCCAGGCGCTGTAGCGCCCCGCCACCCGCACCCCGAGCCGGCGCTCGAGGGTCTCGGCAGCCAAAGCCCGAAGCTCGGCGCGCTCGACGAAGGCGTCTCCCCGCGCCACCAGCGCCGCCTCGATCTCGCGCCCCACCTCGTGGGCCTGCTCGGGCTCAATCGCCGCCGCCAAGAGCGAGGCCGAAAGCACGCCCTTGGAGAAGGGTGAGGGTTCACGCCCCCCCGTGACCTGGATCTCGGGCCCGACTGCGAGCGGTCGGTCCTCGAGCGCGTCCGGAAACTGCTCCGCGACCATGGCCGCCAGCTCGTCTCGTCCGATCCGGTCGCTGCCGCGCAGCTTGTCCCGGATCTGAGAGGCCGCCTGGAAGGCGGTTTCGAACGACGCCCCCCGCCCCATCAACGAGTGAATCATGATGCCGCGCATGAAAGGTCGGCGTCCGTGGCTGTCTTCGACCCAGATTCGACCACCGGAATCTCGGGCTTCGGGTTTGGGCTCCGTCACCGGGCGAGGCTACCTCACGGTTCGAATGCCGGCGAACTCAGGGAAAGCCCCATGGAACTCGCAGAAAACCCCCGAACATATCGTTTTATCAGGGGTTTCCAGTTGACCGCCTACACAGCTGCGTTTACCTTCGGGAACTAGGGACTCCCCATTCCTTTCACATTCCCGGTTCCTCCTCCAACACATCCGCTCTAGGAGGTGACCGACCATGCGTACCCTCGCGATCGTCAACCAGAAAGGAGGTTGCGGGAAGACTACGACCGTGGTGAACCTCGCAGGCGCCCTGGCTGCTGAGGCACGTGTGCTGGTCGTGGACATGGATCCCCAGGCTCACGCCACCCTCGCCTTGGGCTTCGACCCCGAGGCGTTGGAGGAGAACCTCTACGAGGTGCTGGTCGAGCCCGTGGGATCTTCCGGGGCCGGTCGCCTGGCCGAGGTGATCGTCCCGTGGAACGACAGCCTGCACCTGGCACCTTCCGGCATCGTTCTTTCGGCTCTCGAGCAGAAGCTCACCGGCGATCGCGCCGAGCGTCGAACCGAACGCCTCGAGGCGGCGTTGGCGACGGTTCGAGACGATTACGATTTCGTCCTGATCGATTGCCCGCCCAACGTCGGCGTGCTCACATTCAACGCCCTTCGTGCCGCACGCGAGGTCGTCGTCCCGCTCGAGCCCAGCGATTTCGCCATCCACGGAGTCCAGAAACTGCTCGAGACGATCGCCCTGCTTTCAGATCGCATCGGCCATGAGGTCACCGTGCGCATCCTCCCCACCCTGTTCGACGGGCGCACACGTTATGCCCGTGAAACGCTCGCCGAGATCCGCTCGCTCTTCGAAGATCTCTGCTTCGACACGGTCATCCGCTCCAACATCAAGCTGCGCGAGGCTGCACGACGCGGCCAACCCATCGGCAGCTTCGCCCGAACCGCCAATGGCACCTTGGACTACGCCGCGCTCGCGCTGGAGATCTCTCTCGCCGGGCCGACGCCGCAGCTCGGCGATGAACCCATGGAGGGAAGATCCGGTCCGGAGAGAGAAGTCGTCGTGCGCTATTGCGATCCTGGGGCAACCGACGTCCGCATCGCGGGCGACTTCAACGGCTGGGTTCCGGACAAGGACGTGCGTTCCCTGGTGCGTGCCGAGGGGCCCGAACGCGTGTGGACGAAGATCCTCACCCTGCCGCCGGGCACCTACCACTACCGCTACGTGGTCGACGGCGAATGGAAGGAAGACCCGGACAACCCCAACGCGGTGCCGGGCCCGGTCGGCGGACGCAACTCCGTCCTGGTCGTCTCCTAGCTCCGTGGCACGCCAGCTCGGCGACGTCCTTCACTACTTCCTCGATGACGCACCGGACGTCGCGGAAGTGGCGGCCAAGGCCCAGCCCTGCCCGATCGTCGCCGCGCCGATGCATCCGCGGGATGCCATCCGATCGGCGCTGCTCTGGAGCATTGCGGTCGAGTTGCGCGCCTTGGGGCGGGCGCCGACATTGCTCGCACCGGCGCTCCAACGCGATCACTCCGCGTGGCTCGACCTGGCCAGCGAGAAGCTGGAGCCTTCATGGGTATCCCTTCCGAAGGGAGATGTCGGGCCGCTGCTGGATGCAGCATCGGGAGCCGCAAGTTCACTTCCCCAGGAGCGCGGCCCGGTCGTGCTGGTACATG
The DNA here is from genome assembly GCA_019312665.1 of Deltaproteobacteria bacterium. Taxonomy (GTDB): domain Bacteria; phylum Myxococcota_A; class UBA9160; order UBA9160; family UBA6930. The sequence goes on from JAFDCZ010000108.1 coordinate 15,504, forward strand.
TCCCGTCCGACGCCACCTGGAATGATGGACACGCGGAGCTCTTCGAACGTTGTTGGTTCGTCGCTGGCGCGTCGGATGCCGACCGACAGGAGTTCCTGGAACTCGCTGAACGGGTCTTGACCGCTGCGCCGCGATCACGAATCGGTGTCACGGTACGCGGTGCGGAGACCTTGCCCGCAGCTCGCCAGATCTTCGACGGCCTGGCCGAGCTCTTCGAGGCCCGCTTCGAACGCAACCTGACGAGCTACGGGCTCCTCGTAGACGAATTGGAGCTGGCGCGAGAGTTGGCCGAACGCCATACCGCTCTCGATGGCGCCCCGGCGAACCGCGCCAAACGGGCCCTTCGCGATGTCGCCGAACTGCTCCGCGACGACCTGCATTGAGCCCCGCCCCCTGAATGCCGCGAGATTCCCCGAAGTGAACGCACCCGCCTGGGACCCGCCCCCCGAAGCGGGCGATCTGCGCGCGGCGCTGCTCGAATTGCACGAGCCCCTCGAGGTGATCGCCCGCGACATCCTGGGCTGTGGAAGCCGTGTCGATTGGGTCGTGCGGGACCCCGAGGGCCGGGTCGGCCTCGTACATCGCGCTGAACCGGGGCAGGAAGCCGCCTCGACCCCTCGCTCCCAGCCCGGGCCTTGTTGATTGCCGATGCCTTCGATGAACGCACCCGGCTGGCCGCCGGCGGCTCATCCTGCCGAGTCGAACTCTGGCGCCTGGTCCTCGCGCCCGACGGCGCTTCCCTGATCCGGGAGGGGCCGCCTGCCGCGAAGCCCCGCCCCCCGATCGAAGCGTTCCTGCCGGATGATGGCCGACATCGGTCGCGTTTTCGGAGCCGGCTACGCGACGGCGATCTCTAAGCGCCGCTACAGCCCCGGCATTCCCCGGGGGGCGAAACTCCGCAATTTTTTTCGCCCTCGGGTGACATTTTTTGACACGCGACGCGCGGCGGGGGTCACTTCCCATAACGGGGGAGGCTGTTCCGGGACAGCCCTTGGCAACTGGGAAGGAAGATCATGGCAGCTGCGCACGTTGAACCGATCGCTGAGTTGAAGCAGACGAAGAGCGCGATGAACGAGACGACCGACGAGCAACTCGTCGCGCGTGTGGTCGAAGGCGACCGAGCTCCGTTCGAGCTCTTATACGCCCGCTATTTCCCGCGGGTGTACCGCTTCGTGGATCGCCGGGTGAGCAACCGGGCGGACACCGAGGAGATCGTCCAGGAGGTGTTCTTCAACCTCTTCTCTTCTCTGCACTCATTCCGCGGCGAGGCACCCTTCGCCGCGTGGGTCTTCGGATTGACGCGCCGAACGATCGCCTCCCGTTTCAAGCGCAAGCGCCACGAGATGGTTCCGCTTCCCGAAGACGAGCAATTTCTCGGCATCGCGGGTCAGAGCGGCTCGAGCCCCCACGCGGACTACGAATGCGCAGAGCGCCTCGATCAGCTCTCCGCCGCCGCCCGACACGACCTGTCGAACGAGCAGTGGCAGCTCTTCCGCATGCACCATCTCGAGGATCGTTCGATCCAGGAGATCGCGAGCATCGTGGCCAAGAGCGAGGACGCGGTGAAATCGCATCTGTACCGGGCGCGGCGGATGCTGCTGGCTCGATAGGCTGCTCATCACCCACAGGCGGCTCGGCTAGACTGCTCGCATGAGCGAAGCCGAAGAGCCCCTGTGTACCTGGACCGAACCCTGTGAGGGCGGGCTCCGCTTCGAGGTGACCCACCGGGGCGACTGGGTGCCCGGCCGGCTGTTCTTGCCGAGCGGCTCCGGACCCTTCCCGCTCGTCCTCGTGCAGCATGGCGCAGGGAGCAGCAAGGACGATCCGGTCATGGATACGGTCACGGCGCCATGGGTGCGCGGTGGCGCTGCTGTAGCACGCATCGATTTCCCGCTTCACGGCGAGCGCAGCGACCCGAAGCTCAGCGCCCGCGTGCTGGGCGCCCTCGCTGCGGACGGGAAGCGAACCGCCCTCGAAGAAGGCCTGTGGGGAGACCTCACGCGCCAGGCGACGGGCGACCTCAGCCGCAGCCTCGACGCGCTTCTGCCCCTTCCCAAGATCGACGCCAACCGCGTCGCCTATGCCGGTTTCAGTCTTGGCGCGATTCTGGGCACGCCCTTCTGTGCAAGCGACAAACGAATCGGCGCCGTGGCTCTGGCCCTCGGCGGAGGCGGGCTCGCTCCTGCGCCGCACGACCCTCTGCACTCCATCGGTGACATCGCCCCGAGGCCCATTCTGTTCGTCAATGCGCTCCGCGACGAACGCATCCCGAAGGATCGCGCCGAGGCGCTTCACGCAGCGGCGGGCGCCCCCAAGCAGGTCGAGTGGTTCGACTGCGGCCACAGCGAGCTCCCCGGCGCCGCCCTGAAACGGATGTGGGTCTTCCTGCGCGCTGCCCTGGAGCTGTAGCGGCGCTAGCGATGGCGCACGACCAGCAGGGTTCCGGCGACGACGAGAACCGGCATCGCCAGAAGGTTCACGCCCGGAATCGCGCATAGACCGAACGCGGCTGCGCCGAACCCGAGCATCGCGCCGCGATGGCGGCCGAGCCAGGCGCGCCGCGCGGCGAAGGAAAGGCCGCGACGATCGAGCGCGTAGCTCGCATAATCCAGGGGAAGGAAGATCAGGGTGGCCACCAGGAGAGCAGGCGGTACCAGGAGCTGCGCGCCAGGGAGGATCATCCCGAGCCCGACGATGACCGCCAGAAGCGCCAGATAGAAGGCCGTTCGCTTCGCTTCCTCTACGACCGACCGCAGGGCGGCCCGCACCTCGCCCCAGAACGAGGCGGCGTTCAGCTCGTCCACTTCACCGGTCACGATGGCTTCGACTCGCCTCGACAACACCTCGTGAAAGGGCGCCGCCACCAGGTTGGCGAGCACGAAAGCCATCACCACGGCCAGGACGAAGCCCAGCACGAGGGCCAACTTCGGCAACAGCCAGAACAGGGCGAGGCCGGGGCCGATCCACAGCCACTCCCACCAGGCGGTGACGGAGAGCACAGGGAGCGCCTCGGCGATCCACCGATGCAGCTCGTCGGCCCAGGCAACGAACACGCTGCCGGCTGAGACCGCCGCGACGGCCGCCAGCAGGACCGGCAGCAGGGCTGGGGCCCAGAGCGAACGTTGGCGCCGGAGAAGCGAGGCCGCCTCGAACAACAGCCCACCGCCCCCTGCGCCAGCCTGAAGGGCCCCGACGACGCCGTAGGAAGACTCCTGGCTCAAGATTTTCCACCCTGCCGGAACGCTCCGCTCACGGGATCGTATTCCATTTGCTACGCATCCTGGCTCCGGGCACCCGAACCCGCCCATTCCGCCCCTTTGAGAGGTCCCCATGCGTCTCCATCTTTCGCTCTCGATTCTCGCCCTCTTCCTGATGGTGAGCTGCGCCCGCATGAGCACGCCTGCCGTCTCCGGAGAACCGGGCGACACCACGGCAGCCGCCCGTATCGACGGCTCCGAGATCACCGTCGCCGAAGTCGACGCTTGGATCAAGGACGAACTCTTTCGCCAGGCCAGCCAGGATGGCGATACCGGCAAGCTCCACGAGCTGCGCAGCCAGGCGGTCGACAACATGATCAGCGAGCGCCTGATCGAGCGCGAGGCCAAGCTGCGTGGCGTCGATACCGATCAGTTGATGCAGGACGAAGCCAGCAAGAGAACGGGCGTCACCGAAGCCGAGGTTCTGGAATTCTGGGAGCGCAACAAGGCCTCGATGGGTGAGGTCGACTTCGAGACCGCGGCCAGCACGATTCGTCAGCACCTGGAGCGCCGCAAGGCGCCGCAAGCCGCCCAGAAGTTCATTGCAGAGCTGCGCAAGGACGCGAACGTCGAGGTGCTGATCGAGGTGCCGCGCATCGACGTCGTGGCCACCGGCGCATCGCTCGGCCCCGACGACGCGCCCATTACGATCATCGAGTTCAGTGATTACCAGTGCCCCTTCTGCCGACGCGCCGAGCCGATCATCGAACAGGTGCTCGAGCGCTACCCGGACAAGGTGCGCTTCGTCTTCCAGCACTTCCCCCTCGACAGCATCCATCCCCGTGCCCGCGCCGCTTCGGAAGCCGCTTTGTGCGCGGGCGAGCAGGACAAGTTCTGGCCCTACCACGCCGTCCTGTTTGGCGAAGACGCCAGCCTCGAAGTCGCTGGCCTCGAAGCAGCGGCCGAAACGGCCGAGCTCGACCTGCCGAGCTTCCGCACGTGCGTAGAGGAGCGGCGCCACCAGGCCGTCGTAGACGCGGACATCACCGCCGGCCGCGCCGCCGGCGTGACGGGAACCCCGGCCTTCTTCGTGAACGGCATCGGCCTCAAGGGCGCCCAGCCCGTCGAAGAATTCGCCAAGATCATCGAAGCCGAACTGGCCCGCGCAGGCGACGCGACGCCGGAGAGCTAGCGCCCGAACGCCTCGGGCCGTCACGCCCAGTTGCAGTAGCAGACCGCTCGCGGGGCTCTTGGCGCCTTTGGCGCCTGCGGGGCGCGGTGGTCGGCCAACCTGGGTTTCGCGGGGCTGTTGTGGGGGGACAGGTTGGGTGTGAGGACACCCTTCCATCCTGCGGGCGTTCTTGGGTGGCCGACGGACGGGCGCGGGCCTTCGCCCGCATAGGTGCGGCCGAGGCCGGTTCGAGCTTGCAGGTCGGCTAAACGGCGCCCGGAACCTCGGCCGGATCGAGCCGCGGGCCGGCCTTGCGCCAGCCTTCTGCCAGGAGCCACGTATGTGGGCTCGCGATAGCCACGACGCTTCCCCCAGGTCGCTCCCGCGCCTGGGCCACGAGCCCCCCAGCGGAGCGCCTCCAGCCCTCGAACCAGCGCCCAGACGAGGCCGGATCGATCCGAGCGGTCGTGGGCTTTGCCTTCAGATGTCTCCGAGCATTCAAGAGCACGTAGCCCATCGCATTCCGCACCTGGGTCGGCGTCCGCAGCACCACGTGATGGAAGCGGTCCAATAGGACACGCCCCTTCCGCCCGAATACCCGGTTCACAGCCCGCGCCAGGCGAGCTCCTAGCGCGTTCATCCCCCTACCGAGCGCACGCGCATCGTTGGCCTCGACGATCAGATGCAAATGGTTCGACTGGATCGAGTAGTGCACAAGTCGAAAGTCCTTGCGCTCGAGCACGCAGGCAAACGACCGCTCCACCTCTCGCACCAGCCGCCCAGTCCGGAGCGACGGAACATCGGGTCGGACCTTCAAGGTCACATGGCAGGGAAACCGCGAAGCCAGCGGCGCTCGCCGAAGATGGGCAACCCCCGAATCGGAACGACGCGGGCGTCCGGCGCCTTTTCTTCTGCCGCCCCGACCGTGGAGGGCGAGTTCGAATTGCGGAGAGCGACGCATCATAGTGTTGAATTTGGCATCTTTATAGATCCAAGTCAAGAAAAATCGACTCACGCGGCCACCTGCGCCCAATCCGGCCAAGGTTCCGCACGCCGCTCACCAGACGGCCGCCCCTGAACCGGCGTCCTACTCAGCGATGCGGGCCAAAGCGCCGCGCTCGTCCGTCGGCAAGGCGAAACCCACCGCAGGATGAGAGGATGTCCTCACACCCAACCCATCCCCCCTCACCAGCCCCGCGAAACCCAGGTTGGCCAACCACCGCGCCCACAGGCAGCTCCCAACCACCAAATCGCCGGCGCGGAGGCCCGAACTGAGCCCATCGCGCCTAGACCATCACCTCGAGCAGCCGGTCTCGTTCGGTTTCCATCCGTTCCTGGCTGCGCGCTTCCACGTTCAGGCGCAGGAGTGGCTCCGTGTTGGACGGGCGCAGGTTGAACCACCAATCGTCGTAGCGGACCAGCAAGCCATCGAGCCGCGAGACTTCCGACGCGGAGGCATGCTTGCTCTCGACGTCATCGAGAATGGCCGCCGGATCGGCAACGCGTCGGCTGATCTCGCCGCTCGCGTGGTAACGCCGCAGGGGCGCCACGAGTTCGGAGAAAGGCTTGCCTTCCCGGCCGAGCAAATCGAGCAGGGCAACCAATGCGGCAATGCCGTCGTCGGCGAACAGTGTCGGCGAGAAGCGAAAGTAGAAATGCCCGGAGAGTTCGCCTGCGAAAATGGCGTCCTCCTCGCGCATGGCAGCCTTGACGAAGGAATGCCCGACGCGGCAGATGCCCGCGCTACCGCCTGCGGCCTCGATCTCCTCCGGCGTGACCCAGCTCGAACGCAGGTCATAGAGCACGCGTCCTCCTGGATGCCGCAGCAACTGGGAGCGCGCCAGGAGCGCGGTGACGAGATCTGACGATACCGGCGAGCCGGTGTCGTCGACGAAGATCGCGCGATCCGCGTCGCCATCGAAGGCGACCCCGAAATCCGCGCCGGTCTTCTTCACCATCGCGACCACGTCGGCCAGGTTTTCCACCTGCAAGGGATCCGCCGGATGGTTCGGGAACGTGCAGTCCGGCTCGAAGTAGAGACGCTCGGTTCGAAGCGAAAGCCTCTCGAGAACCGCTCCGAGTGCCACGCCCGCCATCCCATTGCCGCAATCGATGGCGACATGCAGGGCCGGCCGTTCCTGCCCGACCGCAAGCACGTGATCGACGTAGCCGGCCAGCACGTCCTGGTGGGTCAGCTCCCCCGGGCGATCGGCGGGAGCCGCGTCCTTTCTTTCTTGGGAGAGGCGCTCGATATCGACGAGCCCACTGACCTCACCGACCGGGATCGCATGCTCCCGACAGATCTTGAATCCGTTGTACTCGGCCGGATTGTGGGAGGCGGTGAGCATGATGCCACCGCCTGCGCCGAGCGAATCGACGGCGAAATAGAGCATCGGCGTCGCGACCAGGCCGATATCGATCACCGCCACGCCCTCGTCCCGTACACCGCGAATCAGCGCTTCCACCAGCTCCGGCGAGCTGGCCCGGGCATCGCGGCCGATCACCAGCGTATCAGCGCCAAAAAAGCTCGCGGTGCCGCGGCCGATCGCGTAGGCATCCCCAGCATCGAGTTCGTCGGGGAAAACGCCCCGGATGTCATAGGCTTTGAAGATCTTCGACATGGCGTGATTCTAGTCACTCTCCTGCGGGGCACCCCTCGTAGACATCCGAAGGCCAACGCGGTGCCTTGACCGCGGCTGAGCCGACAGGCACCTTCGGGGCATGTTCGGTCTAGGGTTCCCGGAGCTACTCGTCATCCTGGTGATCGTCGTCGTGCTGTTCGGTGCACGGCGGCTGCCGGAGATCGGCAGCGGCCTCGGCAAGGCAATCAAGGGCTTTCGCAGCGGCGTCTCAGGCGATGAGATCGACGTCACTCCTGAGAAGGAGAAGGTGACGGAGGGCGAGGACGCCCCGTAGCGGCCCGATCGATCGCAAGATCGGTCTCAGACGGATCGGCTGCGGAATCGGCCCCAACGGGCTCGATCGCTGCGTCGTCCGGCGCCGTGGTCTCCGCATGGGCTGCGGGCATCACCGCCACACCCCGTGCCTCCCGCGGAACCTGAGAGAAGATCGCGTCGAACGCCCCCCCGTACAGCAGGTCATCACTGCCGGCGCCTTGCTCGTCTCGAAGACGACGGGGATCGAGTTCCCGAAGAGCCCACTCGGCCAACGCCGGCCCGGCCCAGGCGACGGCTCCTTCGAGCGGCTGCCCGTCGGCATCGAGTAGCTGAACTCTCAGCCCGGAAGGTCCGCTGCGACGGGGCGCGACCACTCCGCTGACGATCAGGATCGGGCCCGCGTGCAGGTTCTCGAGGTTGCGAGCGACCAGATCTCGTACTTCCACACCGGAAAGACTCGCTTGCAGGAGCGGAGCCACGGTCGTCGGCTCGAGCGCTGTCCTCAGGGTCTGGCCCAGCCCCGCCAGGATCAGACCGAGGCAGAGCACCCAACCAAAACCACCCGCCACCCGTTCGAGACCGGCCTTGAAGCGTGGGGACAACACCAGCTGGCGCCTGGTGGCCGGAACCTCTTTCACGATCGGCGGGCTCGGCTCCTGTATCTTCGCTTCGGGCGGCGGGGTTGGAACCGAATCCTCGAGGAAATCCCAATCGGCCGGGTCTCCCAGGCCCTCGAGCTCGCTCTCCGCGGCAGCCGGGGGGGCCGTCGTCTCCTGCTGAGGCGCCTCCTGAACAGGCACCGGGACGGGTTCGGGCGAATTGCCGACCTCCCGCGCCAGAGCCTCCAGGGGATCGTCGTTGCCGAGAGACCCGGGGTCTCCGAACAGCGATGCGCTCTCGTCGATGGCTGCCTCGGTCTTCGCGGCCCCGCGCGCCGCCGGCGACTCGGAATGCTCGTCGTTGAACGTCCACTCGTCCGGCGGTACTTCGCCGACGGGCTCCAGCGCCTCGCTGAGCCCGGGATTGGTTACGTCGAGATCGCTCGGAGCTTCGCCCTCGAGTTCGGGCTCCGGCGCCGGAATCGCTTCTTCGACGGTTTCGGCCACGATGCCCTGGAGTGTGGTCTCGGCCTCCACCTCCGGCGGGCGTACGAAGAAGGCGTTGTTGCACTTCGAACAGCGCACACGCGCACCGCGCGTCGGGATGCGCCGCTCATCGAGCTGAAACCGGGTGCCACATTGGCCGCACGCCAGGATCATTGGAGGATGGGCTCCAGCGGTCGAAGCGCTGCCGCGCGTCGTTGCCTTGGCAACGACAAATGGGCAGGCTTGCCGGAATGGCTAGCCAACTCCATGCCGTCGATCCCGCGCCCCAGGGGCTCGGATGCTAATCTGCGCCGTTCATCGGCGCGGGTCCGTTCGCTCCAACCCAACGCGGGCCGCCTCCTCGCCAACCTTCTGGAAAACCACGTCTCCGCGGGTCGTTTCGGCTTGGCCAGAGGGGCGCTTGAGCTACCTCGGCAGCCCCCGAGGGGAACGGATCCCGAGCCGACGTCCAGCTGACCCAACTTGACCGAGGACCCATTGGCTCAACCGCTTCCGTCCCCCGCCCAGCTGGAGCCACTGCTCGGCCGCCGCCTGATCGTCGTCACGGGTAAGGGCGGGACGGGGAAGACCACGGTCTCGGCGGCTCTGGCTCTAGGCGCAGCTGCGCGCGGCCTTCGGGTCTGCCTGGTGGAAACCGGGCGGGATGAAGAGATTCCTCGCCTGTTCGGAGAGGCCGAGCCGCCGGTGGGACACGCGGGGAGGCAGCTCCGTTGCGGCCCGACCGTCATGAAAATGGAGCCCTACGCGGCCTTGGCCGAGTACCTCCGGCTCCAGCTCCGAATCCCGGGCCTGGTCACCCGCCTCCTCGACCAGCCGGGGTTCCACGCCTTGCTCGACGCGGCGCCCGGCTGGCGAGAGCTCATCACGCTCGGCAAGGTGTGGCACCTGCTCCAGCCTCCGCCCAGCTCCGACGAGCACATCGACCTGCTGATCGTCGATGCTCCGGCGACGGGCCATGGCCTCACGTTCCTGGATGTTCCGAGCGTCGTCGTGTCGGCGGTCCGGACGGGGCCGCTCCAACGGCACGCGGGCTGGGTGGAGGAAATGGTCAAGGATCCCGAGCGCACGCTCCTCCTGCCCGTCACCCTTCCCGAGGAGCTCCCCGTCCGCGAGACCCTGGAGTTGCTGGCACGAGCGCGAGATGACGTCGGGATCGCGATCGACCGCATCGTGATCAATGCCACCGAGCCCGAGCCGGTGCCGTCGGAACTCTTGGACCTGCCGGAGCGGCTGGCCGCCCTGCCCTCGTCACCAGACGGCCTGCCTTCCCCAGCCACACTCGCCCATTGCGTGAGGCATCGGCTCGAGCGGGCCGCCCTTCATCGCGACGCGATCAATGAGCTGCGCAAAGGCACGGACCTGCCCTTCGTCCTGCTCCCCAACCTGGACGTGGACGGCGGCGGACGCGGTGTCCTCGAGAAGCTCGCCTCCACGCTCCTCGAATCCGGCGAGCCCCTCCCGTGATCGCGACCCCCGCCCGCCTGCTCGAGGAGCATCCGATCGTCACTTGCGTGGGTTCGGGCGGAGTCGGCAAGACCACCTTGTCTGCCGCCCTGGCGCTCGGTGCTGCACGCCGCGGCGCCAATGCCCTCGTCCTGACCATCGATCCGGCCAAGCGCCTGGCAGATGCCATGGGGCTCGCGGGGCTCGGCCCTGAGCCCGAGCCCGTCGCCAGAGAAACGTTAGGCGCGCTGGGGATCCGCGATGGCTCGCTCTCGGCGATGATGCTCGACACGAAGCGCACCTTCGACGATCTGGTGCGGCGCTTCGCCCGAGATGCCACCACCCGCGATCGGATCTTCGAAAACCCCATCTACCAGCATGTCTCCGACGCCCTGGCCGGCAGCAGTGAGTATTCGGCCATGGAGAAGGTGGATGAGCTCGTGGCATCCGGCGCTTTCGACGTCATCGTGCTCGACACGCCGCCATCCCAGCACGCCTTGGATTTCCTGGAAGCGCCGGAACGCCTCGTCGGCCTGGTGGATAGCCGCATTGCGCGTCACCTCGTGCACCCCGCCATGAGTGCGGGCCGCCTGGGCTTGCGCCTGTTGCAGCGAGGGACCGAACCCCTCTTCCGAGTGATCGAACGCATTTCCGGAATGGGTTTCCTCGAAGACCTGGCCGAGTTCCTGCTGCTCTTCGAAGAGCTCTCGGAGGGTTTCCGCGCCCGCGCCGACCACGTCCGAGAGCTGTTGTTCGGTGGAAGCACGGCCTTCGTTCTGGCGGCTGGGCCGGGCCGCGGACAGGTGGAGCAGGCCATCGCACTGGCCGACCGTCTCGACGAACTCGGCGCCCGTACCAGGGGAGTGATCCTCAATCGCCTGCGCCTCTCGCCGGAGCCGCTCGTCCGAGGACTGGCGCGGAGCGACGCCTGGACCGAACTCGGGCCGGCGCTCGTCGCAGGCGGACTCGAGCCGCGGCTCGAGCGAGCCGCCGCCGAGACGGCGCGACGCTGCATCGAAGGCTACGCTGAGTACGTTCGGCGGGATGCGGTTCGAACCGAGCCCCTCGTTCGGTGGGCAGAGGCCGGCGACGCCTTCGTGCGTCGGGTGCCGGAACTGCCCCGCGATGTTCACGATCTCGACACGCTATGCCACATCGAATCGGCGCTGTTCGATCCGATGCCTACCTGACGAAGGCCCCGATGAACGACGATTCCACCCGCGTTCCGCCCCACGAGCCGCCGGCCAGTGTCGAGGAAGCCCTCGCGCAAGCCCGCTTCCATGCCCAGAGCGCGGCCGCCGAGAGCGCCGCCGCGCTGGCCGCCCTGCTCGATGCCGCAACCCTGGCCGCCACCGGCCGGGTTGCCCAGGAAACCCCGGCCGCCGGCCTCGGCCAGGGCCTGGAAGCCTTGCGCCGCTTCGTCGAGCCCGAAGCCGTTCGAGACGGGGCCTCGCTGCTCCGAGCCGTGGCCGACGCCCTCGACGCGGAAATCCACCGCTGGGAGGAGCGGAGCCGCAGCGAGCCGGATGCCCGTAGCATCTTGCGCGCGTTCCTCGGCGTTCGGGAGCTGCTCTGGGAGCTGGGCGTACGCCCTTCAGAGGAGGAGCCGACAGACCTTCGCGATGCCCCCAAGGAGCCGGTCCCCCGGGTCCAGAAGATCGCCGTCGAGGGCTGATCCGGCCCTGGATGAAAGTCCGGGGGTGTCTGCTAACGTCCGGCCCCCTCACACCCCCGGGGCATTGTGACTGAACCCCGACGAGATGCTGAGCAGCCCATGGCCGTCCTGATCAAGCGGTATGCCAATCGCAAGCTCTACAATACCGAGACGAGCCGCTACATCACGTTGAAGGGCATCGCCGAACTCCTGGAGAACAACCAGGAAGTGAAGGTGATCGACAACGAGACGCGCGAAGACATCACCTCGGTCACGCTCTCCCAGATCCTCGTGGATACGGAGCGCGGTGGGCGTACGGTTCCGAGCAATCTCCTCCAGGAGCTGCTCCAGAAAGGCGGCGACGCCCTCTACGACGCGCTCCGCCGCAGTGCCGACGATGCGCGGGAGAACGTCGAAGAACTCCAGCGAGGCATGCGCCGGATGCTCGGCCAGCAAGGCGACGGCGAAATCGACGCCAACGGCGAGCGTCGAGATTGGATCGCCTTCTCGCCGCCGGATCTCGAAGCGATCGTGCAGCGCACCCTCGAGCGGGTCGTCACCCTCCTCGATCTTCCCACCCGTGAAGACTTCGATGCGATGAACGCCCGCCTCGACAAGCTCGTCGAAGCCATCGAGAAGCGGGACTCGGATGAGAAATAGTCGGGGACGTTCCTGATCCCTCGCCGCGTCGGGATCGTCGAGGATCCCCGCTACCAGGATCATTGCGGGCCCGAAGGCCATCCGGAGCGGCCCGAGCGCCTCACCGCAGTCTCCGAGGCCATCGACTCGTTCCGCGATCAACTCGTACCGATCCCGGCGCGGCCCGCAGAGCCGGGGGAGATCCTCGCGATCCACGAGGAGAGCCTCCTCCGTGAGGTCGAGGACGCCTCCGGCCGAGCCCCGGCCCGGCTCGATGCCGATACCTATGTCTCCGCTGCGAGCTTCGAAATCGCTCGCCTGGCGGCAGGCGGCTGCGTCGACCTGGTACGCGGCGTCGCTCGCCGCGACTTCACCAGCGGCCTGGCCGCGGTGCGCCCCCCCGGCCACCACGCCGAAGGCGACCGGGCGATGGGCTTCTGCCTGTTCAACAACGTCGCCATCGCCGCCCGCGCGGCCCAGGCCGAAGGCATCGAACGCGTACTGATCTTCGATTGGGACGTTCACCACGGCAACGGCACCCAACACAGCTTCGAAACGGATCCGAACGTCTTCTACGTCTCAGCCCACCAGTTCCCGTTCTACCCGGGCACCGGAAGCTTCGGCGAGGTGGGCATCGGCCGAGGCGAGGGCACCACGCTGAACATTCCGCTTCCGGCGGGTGCCGGCGACACCGAGTACGTGGGTGCCGTGCAACGCCTGGTGCTGCCCGCGGCGCGAGCCTTCAAACCGGAGCTGATCCTGATCTCGGCAGGTTTCGACGCCCACCGGGATGACCCTTTGGCGGAAATGAACGTCTCGGCCGAGGGCTACCTGGCGATGGCAGGTGCTATGCGCACCGCCGCCGATGAACTCTGCGGCGGTCGCCTCGCCTTCATCCTCGAAGGGGGCTACGCGCTCAGCGGGCTCCGCGAAGGCATCGAGGCAACTCTGGCCGCCACCCTGGCCCCGATCCCGCCTGTGGCCGAAGCGGTTGGGGCCCCGGAGGGAACGACCCTCCGTCAGGTGGTCGATCAGGTCGTGGCTGCCCACGGCTCCTCGATCCCGGATCTCGGCTCGTCCTAGCCCCAATACCTTTCAGTTTCTCTCGCAACCTGTTGATCAAGAAGGACGACAGTCCGCGGGACCTCAAGCCCAACGGCTGGTACCGATTCGCTGGGCTTGCCAGAGTTTGATGCGAGGGCACCCACCGAGAGCATTGCCTAGCATCGAACCAGGAGGCGCCGCCGATGACGACAACCGCCCTGGAATCGGCAGAGAACGAGAAAGGCGCGGGAATCGGGCCGCGCGACAAGCTTTACAACACGCCGCTCGCCTATCTACGCGCCTTCATCATCGTGCTCGTCGTCGCACACCACTCGGTAATGGCCTATCACATCATCCTGACGGAGCCGCTCGCCTCTTCGCTGGCCGACCATCTGGGATCGATGCAAGCGATCTCACCGGTCATCGATGCGCAGCGCTCCGGAATGCTGTCGTTGTTCGCCGCGTTCAACGACGGCTTCTTCATGCCGCTTCTCTTCTTCGTTTCGGGGCTGTTCGTCTGGAACAGCCTCCGACGCAAGGGACGACTCGACTATTTCCGCGATCGGCTGCTCCGGCTAGGACTACCGCTCGTTCTGATGGTGGCTCTTCGACCGCTCACGTACTACGCGACCTATCTCCAGTTGGGCGGGGACGGGGGGCTTGCCGACTTCTGGCAGCAATGGAGTTCCATCGAGTGGAGAGGCGGGCCCATCTGGTTCCTCGAGGTTCTGCTGGTCTTCGATGCTCTGGTCGTCCTCGCTTCCTTCCAGAGTCCGGGCCTGCCCCGCACGTCGAAGCCGATGGAGTCCGGCCTGGTGCAGAGTCCGATGAAGTTCTATGTCGGACTCGTCCTGCTCTCGGTCCTGGCCTACGTGCCGATTTCCGTCGCCTATGGCTCGTTCTTCTGGGTGCAGATCGGTCCCGCCGATGTCCAGATCAACCGTGTGTTCCTCTACGCCGTCTACTTCGGCATGGGAATCTTCTTCGGAGCCCACGGGCTCGAACGAACCTTCATTGGGCCGGACTCCGCTCTTGCACGCCGGTGGGCGCTCTGGTCCGTCGCGGGACTGGTGGCCTTCGTGATCCATCTCGTCACGTCGCTCGGCGCCGCGCACGAGATTCTGAAAGGCTGCTCCTTCGTGCTCTCTTGCGCGACGATTTCGATGGGCTTCCTGGCCCTCTTCCTCAACTTCGCGCAGACGCCGAGAAACCTCTTCGATAGTCTCTTCGACAACTGCTACGGGATCTACGTGATCCATTATGGGGTCGTCGGCTGGATGTCGTACATCCTGCTCGACGCCGAGATGCCCGCAGTCGCGAAGTGGTCGATCGTCTTCGCGGCTTCGATGGTGATCTGCTGGGGCGCGACCGCGGCGATCCGCCGCATCCCCGGGGTTGCGCGAGTTCTCTAGCCCCAATGGATTGCACCGTTGGCGATGAGTCTCGATCTCCCCGATGGGGTGCTTGGCGAGGTACCCCTTATCGGACATGGATCCCCTGTTGGAACTCCTATCCCCTTCTACGAGCACCTGCCAGACCGCGGCCAGACCAAGATGCAAGCCGACGTCGCCGTCATGCGAAAGCTCCTCCACGCCATCTACGGAATACTCGAGCACGACCATGACTTCGTCGCTCAGAAATTTTTCGCGACGAAGGGTTGACCGCGAAGGGAGTATCTAACGGCCAATCACCCTTTGGGCGTCCCTCCAGTCGTTGACGATTCCGTCGATCCAGACTCTCTTCGAAGTTGCGTCGTCATGGATGATCTTGCCCTCATGAAGCTGACCATCGAGGCTCCGCTGGCATTTGTTTCCGCTGTCGATGTACGAGTTGTTGCTCGTGAGCGGGCTGTAGTTGTGACCGCCGACGCTGACGTCGATCTGATCATCCCAGTCGTTGTCGGGATATCGAGCTGGTTGGTTGGTCTTGACGTAGA
>JAFDCZ010000109.1 GCA_019312665.1 Deltaproteobacteria bacterium
GATTTGATCTGGCGAAATGGCGGAGCGATCGAGTGGTGGAAGATGAACCGCGCTACGCCAACCGCCATCGTGACCCTTCCCTCGGTCTTCGCTGTCGATCAGCTCGCTTCGATCACCGATCTCGACGCGGATGGGAAAGACGATCTCGTCTGGAACATGCAGCGTAGGGCCAGCAAGAAGGTGAGACGCAGAAGGGGGCGGGGCAAGGGTACGACTCATTACGTCGTCGTCTGGTTCTCGAATGGCATGCAGGCACCTGATGCTGCGGTTGCGGCTTCGAGCTACTCGGCATACCAGATCGGCGGGTTGTCGGATGTCGATGGCAATGGAGTGGGCGATCTTGCCATTCAGATCGCCGGAAAGACCTGGGGCGCAGAAATCGAGCGACGCAAGGTCACGACCCGATCGAAGAGCCGAAAGCGCAGACGCGGACGCCGGCGGTCGAGGTCGGTGACGCGCTGGGCTACCCAATGGAACGCCGCAGATGGCGGACCCGCCCCCGAGTGGCAGGTCCTGGCGCCGTAGTGAAGGGAACGACGATGCATATTCAACGGCGGGAGCGGCGTTTGAGTTTCGGGCTCGCAATCTTCGCAATCAGCTGCGTTATCGGTGCGGCCGCGGGGGCACAGGCGCGTACCGAACAGCTGCGCTGGCAGCATGGCAACCCCGCGGTGGTGGCCGGCTTCACCGTGCACCTGGGCACGAAGTCGGGCGTCTACAGCCAGCAGATCGACGCCGGTACTCCGGTGATCCAGAACGGCGCGTACGTCTTCAACCTGAATGTGCTGGACGGTGCCAGCCTCTACTTTGCCATCTCGGCCCGCGGCACGAACGGCCTGACGAGTCCGCTCTCGAATGAGCGCTTCCGGGCCGCTCCCCAAGCCCCGCCGCCGTCGACCCCGCTGGGTACTCCGGGGAAGCCCCTGGTGGTCAGCCCGTAGGCCCACCGCAAGGACTGCTCTACCCTGGGGCGCTCGGAGGCGCCCCGGTGAAACAGGTCCAGATCCATGGCCCGGATGACGTGCGAATCGACGACGTCGAGCCGCAACCTCCGGGACCGCGCGATGCCATCCTCCGGGTCGCAGCCTGCGGCATCTGCGGAAGCGATCTCGGCTATGTGAAGCTCGGTGGCATCGCCGGCCCGAGCCCGACACCCATGCCACTCGGCCATGAGCTTGCAGGCGTCATCGAGAGCGTTGGCGCGGAGGTCGGCCATCTCGTGCCTGGCGCGCGCGTGGTGCTGAATCCGAGCCGGGCGCGCATCGGCAATGGTGGGACCGAAGGAGGCTTCACCCACCGCCTCCTGGTGCGGGATGCGGCGGCAGGCGACGCCCTCTTCCCGATCCCCGACGAGCTGTCCTTCGACCGGGCCGCGCTTACTGAGCCTCTCGGTGTGGGAATGAACGCCGTCGATCGAAGCGAAGCCAAACCCGGTGAAGGGATCGTCGTGTTCGGTGCCGGGCCGATCGGCCTTGCCGCGGTGGCGACCCTTCGGGACCGCGGCGTCGACGATGTAATCGCCGTCGATCTCTCGGACACGCGGCTGGGCCTGGCGGAAAAACTCGGCGCCCGCGCGACCGTGAATCCGGGACGAGAAGACACCTGGGCCCGCATCCGTGAACTCCACGGAACCACGTCCCTGATGGGCGCACCGATGGCCGGTAGTCACGCCTACATCGAGGCTTCCGGCGCAAGCGCAGTGATCCCGGAAATCCTCCAGCATGCCGGCCCTGGCGCCCGGCTCTCGGTGGTGGCCTTGCACCGCCAGCCGACCGAAGTGCCTTTTCTCCTGGTGATGATGAAGCAACTCACCATCCGTGGTGCCATGGAATATCCGCAGGACTACAAGACGATGATCGATCTGCTCACGCGCTGGGATCTCGATGCGATGATCACCCACCGTTTCCCGCTGACGGATTTCGGCGAGGCGTTGCGCGTTGCGCAGGATCCCCAGACCAGCGGAAAGGTGATGATCGAGATCGG
Source organism: Deltaproteobacteria bacterium (assembly GCA_019312665.1). Taxonomy (GTDB): domain Bacteria; phylum Myxococcota_A; class UBA9160; order UBA9160; family UBA6930. The sequence continues at coordinate 1,984 of JAFDCZ010000109.1, forward strand.
GGAGGCCGGTGAGTGAGTGTCCGCTTCGGAATGAACCTGCTGCTCTGGACCGATGATCCCAACCAGGAATCCCTGCTGCCGCTCTACGAGCGCCTCGCCGCGATGGGCTTCGACGGGCTGGAGCTCCCGATCTTCAGTGGAGAGCCCGAGGCCTACTCCGTGCTGGGGCGTCGGCTCGCTGATCTCGGGCTCGCCTGCACGGCGGTGGCCGTCTGCAACGGCGAGGACGATCCAATCTCGCCAAACGCCGCCACGCGAAATGCAGCGCGTGAAAGCCTTCACCACGCGATCGATTGCGCCGAAGCCGCGGGCGCCGAGTTGCTAGGTGGTCCGCTATTTGCCGCAATAGGTCGGTTCTCTGGCAAGGGGCCCACTCAGGCAGAATGGGACCGTAGCCAGGAAGTACTGGGCAACGCCGCGGACCATGCGGAGCACGCAGGCTTGCAGCTCGCCTTCGAGTTCTTGAACCGCTTCGAGATCTACCTGCTGAATACGGCCGAAGACACGACCCGGTACGTGCAGGAGCTTGGGCGCGCAAACGTCGGAGTGCACTACGATACCTTTCATGCGCACATCGAAGAAAAGGACCCGGGAGATGCCATCCGCAAGACCGGAACCGCACTCCGCCATGTGCACATCGCCGAGAACGATCGGGGCACGCCCGGCACCGGCCAGGTGCGATGGGACGACAGCTTCGATGCGCTGGCGGCCATCTCGTACGACGGCTGGCTGACGATCGAGGCCTTCGGCTCGGCCCTGCCGAGCCTGGCCGCGGCCACCAAGATCTGGCGCCGCACCTTCGACGACGAGGAAAGCCTGGCCCGCGACGGACTGGCCTTCATGAAAGACGCCTGGGGGCGTCGCAAGGGTAGGGGAAGCGAGTGAGCACCACGGCCTTCGAGCCCGAGTTCATGCGGATCGGCGTGCTGACGGCGGCGCTCCAGGAGCTGACGTCGCGCGAGCGCCGGGATCCGGATCCGGATCTTGCGATCGAAGAATGGCTGGAGTTCGCCGCAGAACTCGAAGTCGAATGCATCCAATTGGCCTCGGCGCTGCACCCGGACGAATCCGACATCCCGCCGGAGGCCATGCTCGACCCGGTGGCCAACACCTTGGATCTCCGCACGCCCTTCGACGCGACGCGGGCGCGGCGCGTTCGCGCGGCCACGAAAGCGACCGGCGTGGAGATCGCCGACCTGGGCTTCTTCGACAACATGCTGCACGAGGAAGCGGCCGTCCGCGCAAAGAAGCACGCGTTCCTTCTGCGTGTCTTCGATGCAGCCGTACTCCTCGAGGTGCCGGCGGTCTGCGGTTTCGTGGGGCGCAACCAGAAGCTCTCGATGGACCAGAACCTCCAGGATTTCGAGGAAAGCTTCATCCCGCTGCTCCAGGAAGCCAAGGCCCGGGGCCTCGAATACCGCATCGAGCAATGCCCGATGCCCGGCTGGACCAGCGGGGACGCATTCCACAACAACATCGCCTACACGCCGGGCACCTGGGTCGCACTGCATCGCATCTGCGAGAAACATGGCGTCGGCGATCAGTTGCGCATCCACTACGACCCATCCCATGCCATCCTCATGGGCCAGGACACCCGCGCGATCTTCCAATGGCTGAAGGATGAGGGCTACGGATTCTTGATCTCGGGCTTTCACGTCAAGGGCCAGGTCATTGATTCGCGGGGCGTCGCCGCATGGGGATACGGAGGGCAGACCGTCGAGCGGGGCGATTGGGTCGACGGCGCACCCTCGGCGAACCCCGCCGACCAGGCCAATGCCTGGAAGAAGCAAACGGTCCTGTGTGAGCACGAACTCCCGGGCACGGCCCGCCACGACCCGCTTGCCTACCTGCAGAACCGAAGCGTCGATTGGTTGGATCACCAGCTTGCGGCGCGCGAGCTTCTCGACCTCGACGTGGCGAACACGCCGCTCATCGTCGAGCACGAATACCCTCCTGCCCGTGTACAAGAAAGGGACGCCCTGTTGCCGATCCTCAAGGGCTCCATCGCCTTCACCCGCCATATCGACCGGGCCGCCGCGAGCATGTTCGCCCTCCACCGCGAGGTGCTTCCGGCCCAGGGCATCCCGGTCCAGGGCATCGGTCGCCAGGCCTACCGGAGCTAGGCGATGACGACCCGGAAGCTGCGCATCGCCATGATCGGCTACCAGTTCATGGGACGAACCCACTCGAACGCGTGGCGCCAGGTCGCTCGCTTCTTCGACACACCCTTCGAACCGGTCTTGCAGGTGGTCTGCGGCCGCAACGAGGCGGAGGTCTCCGCCGCCTCGAGAAAGCTCGGCTTCGAAGCGCACGCGACCACGTGGCAGGAGGTCGTGGCCCGGGACGACATCGATGTGGTCGACATCTGCACACCCGGCGATTCCCATCTTCCCATCGTCCTGGCTGCGGCGGCGGCCGGGAAATCCATCCTATGTGAGAAACCCCTGGCCAACGAACTCGCAGAGGCCGAGCAGATGCTAGGCGCCGCGCAGAGTGCAGGCATCGTCCACATGCTCTGCCACAACTACCGCCGCGCTCCAGCCGTGCAGCTGGCCAAGCGATTGATCGATGAGGGTCGCCTTGGGCGCATCCACCACTATCGCGGAACCTATCTGCAGGATTGGATCGTCGATCCGGAGTTCCCCCGTGTCTGGCGCCTCGAGAAAGCGCGAGCGGGCAGCGGAGCGTTGGGTGACATCGCCTCCCACTCCCTCGATCTCGCGCGCTTCCTGGTTGGCGAGATCTGCGAAGTCTCGGGCCTGCTCGAAACCTTCGTCGCAGAACGCCCCCTGGAAGACGGCAGCGGTCGCGGACCGGTCGATGTAGACGACGCGGCCCTTGCGTTGCTGCGTTTCGAGAACGGCGCAATCGGTACGGTCGAAGGAACGCGTTTCGCGCCGGGCCGCAAGAACCACAACCGATTCGAGATCAACGGCAGCAAGGGCTCCCTGGTCTTCGACCTCGAGCGCATGAATGAACTCGAACTCTACGAAGAAGACGGAAGCGAGAGTGGCTTCCGCACCATCCTCGCCACCGACCCGAGCCACCCCTACGTCGCGGCCTGGTGGCCGCCGGGCCACATCATCGGCTACGAGCACACCTTCATTCATACGGTGCTGGATTTCATGCGCGGAATCGAAGCAGGCCGGTCACCCGAGCCGAACTTCGAGGACGGCGTGAAGAATCAACGTCTGCTGGATACGATCGAACGGTCGCATACGAACCGCCGCTGGGAGCAAGTATGAACGCCATCTGCAGGCAGGCTCGCATCGGCCTCCTTGCTGTCATCTTCTGCCTGCCGGCCAGCGGTTGCTGGCAGACGGACTACGGCATCCCGGCCTGGCAGGTCGCCGTGCTTGCCGTCCAGATGATCCCCAGCGCCATCTGGTGCGGGATCGTCGGATGCCCGACGGAGCTCATCGACGGCATGGTCGAGGTGCCCTTCGAAGACGGGCTCCTGCCTTCCGTGCCCGTCGCGATCGACGTCGATGAATGGGGCCGCGTCTACGTCGCCGAAGGCGAGCGCATGAACCAAGGAGGCGTGGAAGACAACCGTTTCACGCCGGAGGGCTGGCTGCTGGATGACCTGGCCTCCCATAGCGTGGCCGACCGACGTGCCTACTACGAGAAATGGGCGAAGACCGAGCACTACACCGAGAACCACTTCACCGGAAAGGCCGACCGACTGATCCGCCTGGTGGATTCCGATGGCGATGGATTGGCCGACCATGTCGACGAAGTCGCTCGTTTCGACGATTGGACCGACGGATTGATTGCCGGCGTGCTTGCCCATGACGGCGACATCTACGTCACCGAAATCCCGAGCGTGTATCGGCTTCGGGATGAAGATGGCGACGGCAGCGCTGAGGTGCGCGAGACACTTTCCACGGGCTACGGGGTCAAGACCTCCCTCGTCGGCCATGACATGCACGGCCTCGTCTGGGGGCCGGACGGCAAGATCTATTGGTCGGTGGGCGACCGCGGTTACAACGTGACGACCCGCGAAGGCCGCCACTTCGTCCCCAGCATGGGCCCTGGCCGGGGCGCCGTGCTGCGCATGAACCCGGACGGCAGCCAGGTCGAGGTGTTTGCGACCGGCGTGCGAAACCCGCAGGAACTGGCGTTCGACGACTACGGGAACCTCTTCACCGGCGACAACAACGGCGACGGCGGAGACCGAGCACGCCTCGTCTACCTGGTGGATGGAGGCGAGACCGGCTGGGCCATGCCCTACCAGACCTTGATCGACGATTACGTGCGCGGACCGTGGAACGCGGAACGCCTCTGGGAACTCGAGCACGAAGGCCAGCCAGCCTGGGTGCTCCCCCCGGTGGCCTACGTGGCCGTCGGGCCCGCTGGCTTTGCGGCGTATCCGGGCGCGGGTCTTCCAGAGCGTTACCAGGGGCACTTCTTCCTCTGCGACTACCGCTACCAGACCTCCGTCAGCGGCATCTGGTCCTTCGCCGTGGAGCCTTCGGGTGCGAGCTTCGAAATGGTCGACGAGCATATGTTCATCGGCAATCTGCTCGCGACCGATGTGGATTTCGCCTACGACGGCCGGATCTTCGTCTCCCAATTCGACCAGTTTGCCGGTGGGCAATCGATCAAGACCTTCCGACACGAACTCGCCGAGACCGATCCCGCCGTAGCCGAGGTAACCCGGCTCGTGAGAGAAGGTCTGGGAGATCGGTCCACGAGTGAGCTATCCGGGTTGCTAGGCCATGTGGACCGACGCATCCGGCTACGCGCACAATTCGAGCTGGCCCGCCGCGGCGACGCAGCGCCCTTCGCAGCGTTGGCATCGGATGATGCCTCTCCGTTGCTGCCGCGGCTGCACGCCGTCTGGGGGCTCGGGCAACTCGGAGCGACGGAGTTGGAGGACGCCGACGTTCGCGAACTGCTGAACCGCGAGGCCGCGCCCAGCGAGCTGCGTGCCCAACTCGCCAAGGTCGCAGGCGATGCCGGGGCAGAGGGTTACGAGCCGTTCCTGATCGCTGCACTCGAAGACGCGGAACCTCGTGTTCGCTTCTTCGCCGCCCAATCCCTGGGGCGCTTGGGGGCTTCCTCCGCCGTCGAGCCGCTGATCGCGATGTTGCGCGCCAACGCCGACTCCGATGTGTACCTGCGTCATGCGGCCTCCTTCGCCCTCTTCCGAATCGGTGATCTCGACGCCGTCCTCCTCCACGCAGATGATGCGTCCGCAGCCGTGCGCCTCGGAGTCCTCCTGGCTCTCCGCCACGCCGAAGACCCGCGAATCCAGCGATTCCTCGAAGATCCGGAGCCCTTCCTCGTCCTCGAAGCCGCCCGGGCGATCCACGATCTGCCCATCTCCGAGGCCTTTCCGGCCCTCGCCGCTCTCTCGCCCGAACGGTTGCCCTCGGATGACGACCCGCAATCGAGCTACGCGCTTCATAGGCGGGTAATCGACGCCAACCGCAGCCTCGGCAGCGAGCAGGCCGCGCTCGCCCTGGCCGCCCATGCCGCCGATCCGCGCCACCCGGAGGCAATGCGCCGGCTGGCCCTCGAGAGCCTGGCCGAGTTCACGGCGCCGGCTCCCCGCGAACTCGTGATGGGCTTTCACCGGCCGCTAGCCGCGCGCCCGGTAGAGGTGGTGTACGCAGCGCTCGACCAGTTCGGAGCCGACCTGGTCGAGGGCGATCTAGGTGGCCGTGCATTGGAAGTCGCCCTGGCCTACGGCCGGGTACCCCTCGACGACGACAACCTCGCCGCCCGCGTGGCAGACCCCAAGCTCACACCGGATCGCCGGATCGCCAGCCTGCGGGCGCTCGCCAGTCGACCCGAGGCAGATGCGCTACCGGCTACCCTCGAAATTGCGCTGGGCAGTGACGCCCTGCTCTTGCGAGCCGCCGGTCGCGACGTCCTCGGCGTGCTCGACCCGGCAGCAGGGTTGGAGGCCGCGCGCTCGATCGGTGCGGATGCGCCGCTGATCGAACGGCAGCGCGCATTTGCAATGGTCGCCTCCCTGCCCGGCTCCGAGGCCGACCTCTACCTGTCCGAAGTGGTAGCTGGCGTGACCCACGGTGACGTCGACGTCGCTGTCGCGCTCGATGTCCTGGAGGCAGCAAGGCAGCGGGAGGCCCCTGACGTCGTAGAGGCCCTGGCCGCCTGGGAAAACAGCCTCGCCGGGAAGGACGCCGTCGCAGCCCGCCCGTGGGCGCTCGAGGGAGGCGACGCCCAGCGTGGCCGTAGCGCCTTCCAGGGTTCCGGCGATTGCCAGCGCTGCCACGCAGGCGGCGGTCACGGCGGCCAGGCCGGCCCAGAGCTCGCGGGGATCGGCGGCCGGCGCGGTAGCGAGCACATCCTGCGCTCGGTCCTCGAACCCCAGGCCGAGATCGCCCAGGGCTTTGCCACCGTTGCCGTCACCCGCCTGGACGGAAGCATCGTCACGGGCACCCTGCTCGAAGCCGAGCCGGGAAAGATCCGGCTCCGAGCTGGAGACGGCTCGACCCTCGAAATCGACCAGGCCGAGATCACCCAACAGACCACCCCGGTGAGCGGCATGCCGCCGATGGGCCTGGCCCTGAAACCCACCGAACTCCGAGATCTGATCGCCTACGTCATGACGCTCTGAAAGCCCGAAGCTCCGTCTACAGACGCCCGGAGCACCCTCTCCAGGCGAGGCATAGGGCTACAGCAAAAACCCCGGCAGGTCGATGCAACCCCCGAGCCTCAGGGGTGTCCATCGTGGAGTACGAACGCTTCGCCCTCATCTACGATTCAGATTCCGGCGAGCTAGGCCAGGTCGCATTGGCGTTGCTCGACGTCGGGATCGATGTGCTTTATGCCGCAGACCCCGATGAGGCCATGCTGCTGGCCAGCCAGGAATCCGGCCGGCTCGGAGCGCTGTTGACTCCGTCCTCCCTGGATCCCTCCGCCTTCGACGGATTGATCCAGCGGGTTTGTCCGCACCTTGCCGGCGGAATCGAGTCTCTCCTACCCGTCGGCCTCGAGCCCGACGACGAGGTGAGCAGCCACCTGCGCAAGCACGGGGTTCGCTGGTGCCTCTGGGAACCCTACGAAGCCCGTGAGCTGCGGTTCGCGACGACCGCAGCCCTGATGGCCGGCGACCCAGGCGAAAGGCGCAAAATCCTACGCGTCCCGGCACATCTCTTTGCGGGAATGCTTCAGGGCAGCGAGCGCCGGTCGGCCGTAGTTTGCGATCTCTCGGCCGGAGGCGCCTACCTGGGGATCGAACCCGACGCCGACGCACCCAGTTTCGAAACAGGCTCTGAAGTGGATCTGGAGCTTCCCCTCCAGCCGGCCTCGATCTTCCTGCGTGCGCGGGTGGCCCATACCCATGACTCCAGCTCCCCTCCGCGAGCCGACCTGCCCGGGGGCCTGGGCGTGGAGTTCCTGGAGATGGGCAGCGCCGATCTGGCGGCCCTCTCGCACTTGCTGGACGATCTCACCCGACCCTTCCGCCTGTAGAGGCCAGCGCGTTACCCTGCGCGCCATGAAGCTGCCTGCAGCGCTCGCGCTCGTTGCCTTCCTTCCGTGCATCGCCGCAGCCGAGCAGTTGCTCATCACCGAGAACAACCGCCTGCTCCGGCTCGACCTCGAGAACCTCGCCGCCGGGCCTAGCGTCCTGGTCGAGAACGCCTCCCGGGGCGGAGAGGCCGGCCGCGACATGAACGGGATGATCTGCGCACTGCCCGATGGAAGCGGGCAATTTCTTGCCGGCGAAGACACCGGGCAGCCGGACACGCGCCCGGGCTGGGGTGTGTTCAGTGCCGAGGGCCGGCAGGTGGCGAAGCTGGCCGGCACCTACCAGGTGGCTCAGGCTGAACCCCACGGATGCGCGTTCGACCCCCAGGGCCGGCTCTTCACCAGCTCAGTGGGCAACCAGGGCTTCGGCAGCGGCAAGGGCCAGCTCTTCCTCTGGTTCCCGCCCTACGCGGGCCATCCCGGCCCGCCGGGTGCCTACCCGGCGACCGGCGCCGCCAGTGACGGCTTCTGCAAACTGGCGACGGACATTTCCGCGGCCGGCGGCCTCGCCATCGACGAGGCCGGCCGCGTCTACCTGGCCTCCGCAGGCCGCGGCGTGATCGAACGCTTCAGCCCACCCTTCCCTACGGGAACGGATGCGGCCGGAGGCTGCGGCGGCCAAGGCCCTGCCGGCTCCCCTTTCGCCACGCAGCTCCAACGCGAGACCTTCGCCGACGGGTGGTACACCTTCTCGGGCCTGGCGTTCGCGCCAAACGGCCACCTCTTCGCATCGAGCGTCTTCACCGGAGAGATCGTCGAGTACGACGCGGACGGGACGCTCCTGCGCAAGATCCTCGACCCGGACGATTGGCTCCCGCCGTTCGAAACCGGAACCCCGATGGGCCTGGCCCTCGGCTCCGACGGCACGCTCTACTACGCGGACCTGGATCTCACCTGGGATTTCCCCTCCATTGGGCCCGGCCCGGACGGAAAGGTGTGGCGCCTGCGCTTCGATGAAGACGGGACGCCCCTGCCACCGGAAATCCTGCTACGCGGCCTGGCGTTCCCGGACGGAGTAGCCGCTATCACCACGACGAGACGCCGCGCCCCCCTTTTGCCACACTTCCGCGCCTTCCCTGGAGCCTTTGATGAGCAGCCCGTCCGAGCCCCTTTCCAAGGCCTACGACCCCACCGAGGTGGAGGCTCGTTGGTATCCGCGCTGGGCCGATGCCGGCATCTTCCGAGCCGAGGCTCGCGATACCCTTGAAGAGGGGCGTGAGCCCTACGTGATCATGATGCCCCCGCCGAACGTGACGGGAACCCTCCACAACGGCCACGCGCTCTTCGTCACGCTGCAGGACATCCTGATCCGCTACCACCGCATGAAGGGCAAGAACGCCCTCTGGCTCCCGGGTGTCGACCACGCCGGGATCGCGACCCAGGCCGTCGTCGAGCGCGAACTCAAGCGCCACGAAGGCCAATCGCGCCACGACCTCGGGCGAGAGGCTTTCGTAGAGCGTGTCTGGGAATGGAAGGAGCGCAACGGCAGCCGCATCGTCGAGCAGCTGAAGGTGATGGGCGCGGCAGCGGATTGGAGCCGCGAGCGTTTCACCCTGGACCCGACCTGCTCCCGAGCCGTGAACGAGGCGTTCGTCCGGCTCTGGGAGGAAGGCCTGATCTTCCGCGGCGAGCGGTTGATCAACTGGGATCCTGCGACCCGCACGGCGCTCTCGAATGAAGAGGTCGAGCACGAGGAGCGGGAAGGCGAGCTGTGGCGCTTCGCGTATCCGCTGGCCGATTCGGGAGGCGAAATCGTCGTCGCGACGACCCGGCCGGAGACGATGCTCGGCGATACCGCTGTCGCCGTTCATCCGGAGGACGAGCGCTACGCGGATTTCGTTGGCAAGAAGCTGCGCCACCCTTTCTTTCCGGAGCGCGAGCTGCACGTGATCGCAGATTCGGCAGTCGATCCGAGCTTCGGCACTGGCGCCGTGAAGATCACGCCGGCCCACGACCCCAACGACTTCGAGATGGGCAAACGCCACAATCTGGTATTCCTGAACATCTTCGATCTCGATGCCCGGGTGAACGAAAACGGCGGGCCGTTCCAGGGCCAGGATCGCTACGAAGCCCGTGAGAACGTGAAGGCTGAACTCGACCGCCTGGGGCTGGCCCGCGGCGGCGAGGCCATCACCCATGCCGTCTCGATCTCCGAGCGTTCCGGGGAGGCCGTCGAGCCGATGCTCTCCCGCCAGTATTTCGTGCGCGCTGCGCCCCTGGCCGCAGAGGCCTGCGCCGCCTTCGATGAACTCGGCGAGACCGAGCTGATCCCCGCAAGCTGGAAGAGCACCTGGGATCACTTCATGAAGAACATCCACGATTGGTGCATCAGCCGGCAGCTGTGGTGGGGCCATCGCATCCCCGTGTTCTATGACACGGAGAAGCTCGAAGAAGCGATCCGCACCGACGCGAGCCGCAAGGGTGGGGATACCGCTGCGCTGCGTGCCCTCACGGACGACGCCAGCCGGGCAGACCTGGTGCGCCTTGCCCTCGACACCGTCGACGAAGATCTGGTGCGCGAGTTCTCCGTGGCTTCCCGGGAGAATCTTTGCGAGGCCCCGGGAGGCGAGCGCTACGTGCAGGAAGAGGATGTGCTCGACACCTGGTTCTCGTCGGGGCTGTGGCCGATGTCGACCCTTGGCTGGCCCGATGACACGGACGATCTGCGGGCGTTCTACCCGGGCGCCGTCCTCGAGACCGGTTTCGACATCCTGTTCTTCTGGGTGGCGCGCATGATGATGTTCGGCTGCCACTTCATGGGGAAGGCGCCCTTCGGCCACATCTTCCTGCACTTCGGCCACATCTTCCTGCATGCCATGGTGCGCGACGCCCAGGGCCGCAAGATGTCCAAATCCCTCGGCAACGCGATCGATCCGCTGGACGTGATCCAGGGCATCACGAAAGAGCAGCTGCTGGAGAAGACGAAGACCTACCCGGTGCCGGAGAAACAGCTGCCGCGGGTCTTGAAGGAGCTCGCCAAGGAATATCCGGACGGCATTCCGGCGTCCGGGGCCGATGGTCTGCGCTTCTCGCTGGCGGCACTCTCGGGCCAGGGGCGGGACGTCAAACTCTCGATCCCGCGCGTCGCCGGCTACCGCGCCTTCCTGAACAAGGTCTGGAACGCGACCCGCTTTGCGCTGATGGGCATGGGAAAGGAAGCGCCGCCGCCGCTCGAAGCCTGCCGCGACCAGCTCTCCCTGGCCGACCGTTGGATCCTCTCCCGCCTGCAGGCTGCCACGACCCGGGTGGCGGCGGGGATCGAGGCCTACCGCTTCGACGAGGCCGCCAACGGCGTCTACCAGTTCTTCTGGAATGAGTTCTGCGACGGGTACATCGAGCTGGCCAAGGAATCGCTGATGCCGGATGCCAGCGAGGAAACCCGCCAGGCGACACGGGCCGTGCTGATTCACGTGCTCGACGCGTCGATGCGGATGCTCCACCCGATCTGCCCCTTCCAGAGCGAGGAAATCTGGCAGCGCCTGCCGGGCCGCGATACCCGCTGGGGAGACGACGTCCCGTTCTGCGCCGTGGCGCCGTACCCCGAGGCCGATGCCTCCCTGGTCGACCCCGAAGCCGAGCTCGAGATCGACCGGGTGATTCGTGCTGTGAGCCGGCTCCGCAACCTGCGTCAGGAATCGGGCCTGCCCCAACGCCAGCGCATTCCGGCGGTCATCCTGGCCGAGGATGCGGCGGTGCGAGCGAGCCTCACCAGTCTCAGCGAAGAAATGAAGCGCCTGGCCCAGCTCTCCGAGCTGCAGATCTCTTCGCCGAGCGAGTACGAGGTGCCCACCCAGGCGGCGGTCCACGCTGAGCCGGATCTTCAAGTGGTGCTCCCCTTGGAGGGCCTGATCGATCTGGACGCCGAGCGAGACCGCGTCGAAAAGGATCTGGCCAAGGCTCGTAGGGAGCTCGAGGGCTACGAGCGCAAACTCGGCAACCCCGGCTACGTGAACAAGGCACCAGCCGACGTGGTCGAGGAAACCCGCGCGCGCGCCGAGCGCTGCCAGGAGAAGATCGACGGGCTCGCGGAGTCCTTGAAGCGGCTCGGCGCCGCCTGACCCTCGCCCCCCGGGTGACGCGCTTCACGGCAATGCGCCGCTCAATTGCTATGCACCCTGCCGATGGAACAGAACCCTCTGGACGCCGGCGCGACCCGCGTTGAACGAATCCTCGTCGGCCTGGTGGCTGGCGTCGTTCGGCGGCCCGAGCCCGTACTTGCCGTGATCACGCTGCTGACGGTGTTGCTCGGTGCCTACGCCGCAACCCACCTCGGCGTCAACACCGACAACAAGACCACAATGCTGGCTGAAGATCTGCCCTTCCAGCAGCGCGCCCGGGCCTTCGAGGAACTCTTTCCGGTCCTGGACGATTCGATCCTGCTCGTGATCGACGGTGAATCCGCTGAGGCGGGCCGAGAAGCCTCCCAACGGCTGGCCGCTGCATTGGAAGCGCGCCCAGACGTCGCCCGATCCGTCTTCCCTGCGGATGCGGACCCTTTCTTCGAAGAGCATGCGCTGCTCTACCGGAGCATCGAAGAACTCGAGACATTTTCGGATCAGCTGGTGCGTTTCCAGCCCGTGCTCGGCGAGCTCTCCCAGAATCCGGATCTGGCCACGCTTTCGCATGTGATCAACCAGGCATTGGCCCAGGGTGCCGGGGGCCAGGAAGAGCTCGCGCCCCTGCTCGATGGCTTCGGCGAAGCCACGGTAGCGGTCTACGAAGAGAGTCCGCTGCGCATTTCGTGGCAGGATCTTCTGCTGCGGGAATCCAGCTTCAGGACCCAGGCGCATAGCATCCTGATCGTCGATCCAGTGCTCGACTTCAATGCGCTCCTGCCGGCCGGGCCAACCCTCTCGGAAATCCGCAACATCGCGGCCGGGCTCGGGATCGCTTCGGGCACCGGAGTCGACGTCGGCCACGAGCTGCGCTTGCGGATCACCGGCTATCCCGCGTTGAACGACGAAGAAATGCGCGGGCTCGCGTTGGACGTAGGCGTGGCAGGCGTGTTCTCCTTCCTCGTCGTGCTCGGCGTCCTGGGCTGGGCGTTCCGTTCCTTTCAGATGGTGCTCGCGAGCGCGATCACGTTGATCGTGGGCCTCGTCTGGTGCGCCGCGTTCGGCGCCTTCGCCGTAGGGCGGCTGAATGTGGTTTCGATCGCATTTGCCGTGCTTTTCATCGGCCTCGGTGTCGACTTCGCCATCCATCTGGGCCTGCATGTCCTCGAACGACGCCGGGAAGGCGAGGACCACGCCACCGCCTTCGCCCAGGCCATCGCCGATGTGGGCCCTGCCCTCCTGCTCTGTGCCGTGACCACCGCGGTCGGCTTCTTCTCCTTCATACCCACCGACTACAAGGGCGTGGCCGAGCTGGGCCTGATCTCCGGCACGGGCATGTTCGTGATCTTCGGCCTCACGCTGACCCTCTTCCCGGCGCTGCTCACACGGGGGCTACCCATGGGCGACGTGCGGCCCGCTCCTCGGCAAAGCTCTCGCCGGGCTCCCCCCGCCCCGATACTCGTGCTGGGGCTCGCCGCCGGTGCCGCGCTGCTGGCCGTGCCCGCTGCTCGCGCCGTGCGCTTCGATTCGAACGTGGTGAAGATCCGCAACCCGGAGAGCGAATCCGTAACGACCTGGAATGATCTGCTGGCGAGCGGCTCGGGCTCGCCGTGGTACATCGACGTGCTGGGGCGCGATCTCGATGAAGCCAGCCAGCTGGCCGCGAAGATCGAAGAGCTCGAGCTCGTTTCCGAGACCCGCCACGTGATGGATTTCGTTCCCACCGATCAGGAAGACAAGCTTCTGATCCTGGAAGATCTGGTGCTCTTTCTCGACGTCCCGACGAGCAGCAGCCCGAATTCCGCAGCCATCGAACCCGAGCAGCAGATCGAAGCTTTGCGCTCGCTCCACGCAACCCTGGCTGAGAGTGAGCTGTGGCGCGCAGGCAGCGTCTCGGGAAGTGTGACCGCCTTCCAAGCTCGGCTGGGCACCTTCCTGGAGCGGGTTGAACGAGAGCGCGACCCGGCACCCTTCCTCGAGGCGCTGGAAAAAAGCCTGCTGGAGCGCTTTCCCGACCAGCTCAAACGGTTGCAGGTCGCCCTCGATCCTTCCGTAGTCACGCTCGCCGATCTGCCGGAGCGGCTCCGTGAGCGCATGCTCGCCAAGGACGGTACGGCCCGGCTGCAGGTCTTCCCGACCCGCAACCTCGACGACAACCTGGAGCTCGTCGCGTTCGTCGCTGCCGTTCGAGATGTCGTGCCGGAAGCGACCGGCCTGCCGGTCAATCTCGTAGAGTTCGCCAAGGCCACTTCCGCTTCCCTGCGCAGCGCCCTGACGATCGCCACGGGGGCGATCGCCACCCTGCTACTCCTCCTGTGGCGCCGGCCAGGCGATGCCGTTCTGGCGCTGGCCCCGCTGCTCCTCGCTGGGCTCTGGACCGTCGGAATCATGGGTGCGGTCGGCTTGCCCTTCAACTTCGTCAACGTCGTGGTGCTTCCTCTCCTCCTCGGCATGGGAATCGATAGCGGCATCCACCTGGTGCGCAGGGCACGAACCTCACCGAACGTCATCAGCAACCTCGCGGCGACGACCACCGGCCGGGCGGTCTTCCTGAGTTCCTTCACGACCCTCGCCAGCTTCGGCAGCCTGGCGAGCTCCGCGCACCTCGGCGTCTCCAGCATGGGCGTCGTCCTGGTGATCGGGATGACTTGCAGCCTGGCGGCCAGCCTGGGTGTCCTGCCAGCCTGGCTCTCGCGGGGCGCGCGAACCGAACCCGCCCAGAACCCGGCTGGCGAGAGTCCCACCCCGGCAAAGTCCTGAAGCTCCGGGCCCCAGGTTCGCTCTAGCCTCGGCGAGGCGCGTGCTACCAGGCCTCGATCTCGGCGAGGCAGCGAGACACTTCGAAGCCGCCGTGGGATTCGCTCCCGTAGAGACCGGATGCCCGGACATGGGCGAGGTAGCGGTCGCTCTCCTCCGAGGCCATACGCGTAGTTGGGGCGATGACCCGGGTTCCTGGCTTCAAACGGCCGTGGCGTTCCGCATGGCGGAGATCCGCAAGGAACATCTCGGGCTCATGCAGGAGAAGAATCAGATCGAAGCGGCGGTACAAACTCGGAATCGCATCGAGCACCGCGCAGTTCAGGAGCTCCAGGCGATCGCCTAACGAAGCGTGATCCAAGAGCTGCGCGACGGCCCGCCCCCGCGCGAGTAAGGGCTCGACCAGGGTGAGCCGGCCTGCGTCCGGGCGCAGTGCCCGAGCCAGGCGAAGCGCTGCCTCCCCGTGGCCAGCACCCAGTTGGAGGAACGCCGTCGCCTCGCCCGCATGGGCAGCGGCTTCCAGAGCTCCCGATCTTTCGGCGGCGAAGAGCGTGGGCCCCGTCGCCCGCTCGAGGGCTTCGAGAATGCCAGCCTGATCACCGAGGCGCGAACCCTCCACGGCCTGCGCCACCCATTGGGTGAGCGGATCGTCTTCCTCCCTGAACCAACCCCGCGCGCGAGCCCAGAGGCTTCGCCCCGGAGACTTTTCAGGCTCAGACATCTTCACGACCGGGTGCTCATCTCTCGAACTGACAACGGAGCTTCCCCTCGATCGGTGTCTTCGGTATTGCGAGTCTCAATGAAAATCCCCCCGGAGGTATCGAACGAACCGAAACGACCGGTCCGCCTGCTGACGCAAGAACCGCGCCGAACAGGAATGCATTGTCCGACCCGTTGACCAGACCTTCCGTCGTCATTCGCCCCATCGCGGCCCGGCATGGGCGGTGTCGCCCCATGCCAGTTCGGGCCCGTCGGCCTCGTAGGCATCGCGACTCCGTCCGAGCAGCGCGGTAGCTTCCTGACTGTGTCTTCCAGTGTCTGGTACTTCGGATACGGCTCGAACATGGATCCGCGCACCTTCCTCGGACGGCGGCGCATGCGGCCTCACGAAACGCGGATCGCCCTGCTCGATGCCTGGGAGTTGCGCTTCGATCTTCCGGTCGGACGCGGCGAACGAGCCGTCGCGAACGTCGTCCCTGCTCCCGGACGAGAGGTGTGGGGCGTCGCGTACCGGATCGACCGCCCAGAGGCGATGCGGCTGGATCGAACCGAGGGCGTTCACGTCGGCGCCTATCTTCGACAGCCGGTCTCGCTCAACCTCCCCGGAGAAGAAGACCCGACCGAGGCGTTCACCTACCACTCGAAGCGAAGCGTTCCGGGCCGGAAGCCTTCGCGCCGCTACATGGGCTTGCTGCTGGCTGGGGCCCGCCACCACGGCCTCCCCGACGCTTACGTCACCTATCTGCGGAGCTTCGAATTGGCCGTCGACGAGCGATCCGGACAACGCGAGCTGTTCTAGATACCGAGCCTGCCGTGTCTCAGCGAAGGCCGAAATCCCAACCGTCGCCGATCGCGTAGGATTTGAGCACGCGCCGTGCCGTCGTCATCACGTGGACTTCGTCCGGGCCGTCGTAGATCCGTGCGAAACGCGCCTCCCGGTACATGCGCTCGAGAGGCAGATCGTCCGTCACCCCCTTGGCGCCGTACACCTGGATGGCCCGATCGATGACGTTATGCAGCATCGAAGCGCCCACGACCTTGATCATGCCGATCTCGACCCGCGCTTCGTCGCCCTGATCGATCTTCTGGGCCGCGGCGAGGGTGAGCATGCGACTGCCCTGGATCTCGCACAGACTGTCGAAGATGAACTTCTGGATCTGCTGGTGGCCGCCGAGGGTCTTGCCGAAGACCCTTCGGCTGTTCGCCCTGTCGCACATCAGATCGAACGCGCGCTGGGCCTGACCGAGCCAGCGCATGCAGTGGAAGATGCGGCCAGGGCCGAGCCGGCGTTGGGCGATCCGGAAGCCGGCGCCCCGCTGCCCCAGCAGGTTCGATTCCGGCACGCGGACATCGCGTAGAGAAATCTCGCAATGCCCCCCGTGCCGCCCCATCACCCGGGGCTCTCGCACGATCTCGTAGCCCGGCGCATCCGTCGGCACGATGATCATGCTGAAGGCATCGTGATCCGGCACGTCGGTCTCGGTCCGGCACATGATGGTGGTGTAGGCCGCGACATCCGCGCCTGAGGTGAACCACTTCCGCCCGTTGACCACCCACTCGCCATTCTCGAGCACGGCGGAGGTTTGTAGCTGGGTCGGATCCGAACTCCCCACATCGGGCTCGGTCATGCCGAAACTGGGGAAAACCTCCCCATCCACCAGTGGCTTGAGATAGCGATCCCGCCAGTCATCCGAAGCGAACTCCTTCAGCATGATCGAATCCTGGAGCGAGTGCGTGCCGAGCGCGACCATCGCCGGTGTCGAACGGCCGATCACCTCGTTGACGTAGACGTAGTCGAGGAAGGGCAGCCCCTGACCACCGATCTCCTTGGGGTGACCGAGGGCCCAAAGCCCCGCCGCCTTTGCTTCGTTCATCAACTCGCCCAGGACCTGACGTCCCTCAGCGCTGCCGCGCTCCTCGAGAATGTGCTCGACCGGGTAGATCTTCTCTTCGATGAAGCTCTTCACGGCGGCGCGAATCGGCTGGACGTGCTCGGGAACCTGGAATGTCATGCTGTCTCCTCGCGTAGGACGAACCCCGAGATGCTACCAAGAAGCAGGTCAGGGGGTGCACTCGCACCCCTGGCGGGCCACAATTCCGCTGCGCCATGTCGGCATGGGTCTCATGGTACGCCCCTTCCAGATCCAAAGAGGGAATCACACATGTCTTCACAACCCGATTCGAGTCAGAGCGCGATCGACATCTCGATTCGCCTCAGCGTCATCTTCCTGCTCGCCTACGCCTGCTTCCAGATCTTCAGCCCCTTCCTGATGCTCGTGGCCTGGGGCCTGATCATCGCGGTCGCCCTCTACCCGGCCCTGATGTCGCTGGAAGGAATCCTCGGTGGGCGATCGAAGCTTGCACTGGCGAGCGTGACCGTGATCGGGCTCGGCATCCTGATCGTGCCGACGGTGCTGCTTGCGACGTCGATGGTGGAAGCCTTCCAGAGCGTCCACGCAGCCTACGAAGCGGGGACCCTGCACGTTCCACCGCCGCCCAGCGGCGTCGCCGAGTGGCCGCTCATCGGTGAGCAGGTTCATCAGATCTGGGCCGCGACCTCCAGCAACCTGACGGCGACGATCGAGCGTTTCAGCAGCCAACTCGCCACAGCGGCAGGCTCCT
The DNA here is from genome assembly GCA_019312665.1 of Deltaproteobacteria bacterium. Lineage (GTDB taxonomy): Bacteria > Myxococcota_A > UBA9160 > UBA9160 > UBA6930. Next base: position 19,644 of record JAFDCZ010000109.1, read on the forward strand.
TGCTCCAGATGGCAGCGTCTGGAGGCGCCACCATCCTTCAGTTCGTGTTGGCGGTGCTGATCGCAGCGGCCTTCATGGCCAACGCCGAGGCCGGACACAAGCTCGCGATTTCCATCGGGAGCCGCCTCGCAGGCGACACCGGACCGGAGTTCGTGGACATTGCCACCGCAACGACGCGCAGCGTGGCCCAGGGCGTCCTCGGTGTGGCGGTCATCCAGGCGATCCTCGGAGGCATCGGCATGCTGGTCATCGGTGTGCCTGCGGCTGGCGTGTGGGCGCTCTTGATCCTGGTTCTCGCGATCGTCCAGTTGCCACCGCTCATCATCCTCGGTCCGGTGATGGTCTACGTCTTCGGCGCCCATGACACAGTGCCCGCCGTCTTGTTCGCGGCCTGGGGCATCGCAGTCAGCGCGAGTGACGCCTTCTTGAAGCCCATGTTCCTCGGCCGCGGCATGGACATTCCGATGCTCGTCATTTTGGTGGGCGCCATCGGCGGCATGATGCTCTCGGGCGTCATCGGCCTCTTCGTGGGGGCCATCACCCTCGCGGTGGCCTACCAGATCTTCACGGCCTGGCTGGATCAACCCGCCGGGGAAGGCGCGGAGGGTTAGGCCGTGGCCGAAGCAGGCCAAGGCTCACAGAAGGACAGCCCCGAGGATCTGGAAGCCGCAGCGCGGATCCAGAAGCTCACACGCATCACGGGCCTGCTCGTCGCGTTGTCGTTGATGTGGTACTTCGCCGGCGATCGCTGCACACCCTCGACCAGCGTGGCGAGGGTCAGCGGCAAGGTGGTGCCCATCGTCCCGGAAGTCTCGGGTGCCATCATCTCGGTGCAGGTCGGGCTCAACCAGATCGTCTCGGAAGGAGACGTTCTCCTTGAAATCGATCCCGAGCCGTACCTCCGCCAGGTAGAGCGCGCCCGGGCCGACTTCGCCCGCGCGGGCGAGACGATCGGTGCGGATACCGGGGGCGTCGCAGCAGCGGAAGCCCGCGTGGATTCGATGCAGGCCGAGCTGGCGGCGGCCCGCCGAGATGCCAAGCGCATCATCAGCCTGGAGGAAGCCGGCGCAGCTTCCGAGTTCCGCGCCGACAACGCGCGCTCCCGAACCGAGAAGGCCATTTCCGCGCTGGAAGGCGCCCGCGCCGACCTCGAAGCCGCGCGCAGCCAGTTGGGCAAGGCTGGAAGCGAGAACCCGCGCATTCGCGCCGCCGCTCTCGACCTCGAGAACGCTCGCATGGATCTGGAACGCGCCACCTTGCGCGCACCGACCGAAGGGGGCGTGACCAATGTGAGGGTCGAGGTCGGGCAGTATGCGAGCAAGGGCACGCCCGTGATGACCTTCATCTCCTCCTCGGAAGTCTGGGTCGAGGCCTACCTCCGCGAGAACGCCCTGGGCAACGTGCAGCCGGGCGACGAGGCCGAGATCACACTCGACATCGCTCCGGGACGCGTCTTTCAGGGTGTGGTCGTGAGCACGGGCCTGGGGGTGGACTGGGGGCGTGCTGCGAAACCCGGCCGGCTGCCTTCGATCTCGAATCCGAGCGACTGGCTTCGCGAGCCCCAACGATTCCCGGTGGTAATCCACTTCGCTGACGATGAAGCCCGCGGCCTCCGCCGAGAAGGCGGCCAGGCCGACGTGATCATCTACACCCAGCGCAGCGGACTGCTGCGGCCTCTCGCCTGGCTCTGGATCCGCATCATCAGCCTGCTGTCCTTCGCGTACTGAACCCTTGAAGCGAATCGGTGCCATTCGGACCCTGCGTTTCGCGGTCGGCACCGCGGGGGCTGTGGCCTTCGCGTTCAGCCTGGACTACGGGCAAGCGATCATGACGCCGCTCCTGGCGAGTGTCTTCCTGGGCGCTCCATCGCCGCGGCCCACCCTCCGCGTGATGACTGGCATCCTGGTTGCCGCGGCCCTGGGTATGGGCGTGGGGCTCCTCTCCAGCCTGTTGCTGATCCACGTGCCCTCGGTGCTCTTCCTTTCCGTGGGGCTCATGCTCTTCCGGATCTTCCTCTCCGCCGTGCGAGGCACCGGAGCCTTCCTGGTCTTGATGCTTCTGCTCGGCGTCCTGATGGTGCCCGTCGTCGGCACGATCGATTCGCAGCTCGCGCTCGACTTCGTGAACGACTTCCTCATCAATCTGGTCCTGGCCCTCGCCTTCGTGCAGGCCGCCTTCCAACTCTTCCCCGATCCAAAGACGGAGGCTCTCACAAAGCCCGCTCCCCCAACACCTCCGCCGACCGCCCAGCTTGCTTACGCCGTCCAACGCACTGCGATCTTCCTTCCCCTGTTCGCGGTCGTGGTCTCACTCCAGATGACGAGCCAGCTCCAGGCGCTGCTCTTTGCGGTGATCCTCTCGCTGGGAGCGCAACCCGGCAGCGGCGCAAAGGCCAGCCTCCCAATGCTAGGCGGAGCCGCGATCGGTGGCGGCATGGCCATCGTGATCTACCTGCTGACCTCGATGTACCACGAGTTCATGTTGCTCATGCTGCTCACGTTCCTGGCACTTCTGATCATCGGGCGTGGGCAGTTCTCCGACCGACCCTCTGCCGTCTACTTCTCGTCGGCCAAGGGCGCGATGCTGATCCTGATCTCGAGCACGAGCTCGATCCTCGGCGACGAGACCGGGGACAAGTTCATGGCTCGGCTTTCCTCGATTCTGCTGGCGGCGGGAATCTTGGCGCTGGGCCTGCCCCTCGCAGCACACCTCTTCCCGGCGCGACGACCTCGCCCAGCCGAGCCCAGCACCGCTGAGGCGAGCTGAGAGGCTCCTCGCTCGGGTCGTCTGACCGGCCACGGCCCAAAGTCTCGAATGGCCAGGGGTTTCATCGGATGACCTGCAATTAGTTCATTTGACTGTTTTTATGTTGTTTTTCAGTTCGACTGAACTATTATGGCTCCATGCCGACGGCCACGAAAACCCGCACGACTCAGCAGCGCAGTCTCGATACCCGCGATTCCCTGGTCGGCGCTGCGCTTCGGGAATTCGCGAAGCGAGGGTTCGATGGCGCGTCGACCCGGGCGATCGCCAAGCGGGCCGGGGTGGCCCAATCTGCGGTCCCCTACCACTTCTCGACGAAGGAGGCGCTCTGGCGAGCCGCCGCGGACCGCATCTTCGACATTTTCCGATCGCAACTCGACGCTCGACTTGCGGGTCTCGAAGGCGTCGACGAATCGACGCGAACGCGACTGGTGCTGATCGACTTCGTACGCCTGGTGGCGAAACACCCGGAGCTGCATCGCTTCATGCTCCAGGAGGGCGTCGAACGTACTGCGCGCCTCGAGTGGCTTGTCGCAACCCACGTTCGCCCGTTCCTTCAGTGGTTTCGCGAGTTGATCCTCGGGGTCGAAGGGTTTGCGCGCGGGATCTCGATTCGCCCAGACCACCTCGTCTACATGCTGATCGGCGCGGCCTCGACACCGTACACGCTGGCGCCCGAATTCGAGCTGTCGATGGGCGAAGATCCCCTCTCGAAAGAGATGGTCGACGCCCATGCCCAGGCTGTCATCGAACTCTTCTTTGGTCTTCCCGAAGAGTCCAAGGAGAATGGATCATGACGGAAACTCCCGTCCTCATCGCAGGCGGCGGGCCGATCGGCCTGGTGCTGGCGCTCGAACTCGAACACCGCGGCATCGACGCCATCCTCGTCGAGCGGAACCTGAGCACCACGCGCCATCCGAAAATGGACGTGACGAACGGGCGCAGCATGGAGCATTTCCGGCGGCTCGGAATCGCAGAGGAGATCCGGTCCCACGGCGTCCCCACGGACCATCCGATGAGCGTCGTCTGGTGCACGCGCCTCGCCGAATGGGAGCTCGCGCGCTTCGACTATCCGAGCATCGATTGGGGGCGCGACATCATCCGATATGTCAATGACGGTTCGCTACCCCTCGAACCGGATCTGCGTATCTCGCAAGTCATTCTCGAACCCGTCCTGAAGGGCATTCTCGAGACGCGCGCCAAACACATCTCCGTTCGTTTCGGATGGAAGCTCGAATCCTACGAACAGGACGACGAGGGCGTAACCGCGATCCTCCGTTCTAGCGAGACAGGCGAAACGGAAACCATTCGGGCCCTGTATCTGGCCGGCTGCGATGGCGCCGGCAGCGTGACACGGAAGGGACTGGGCATCGAGTATGACGAGCTTTCCGTGCGAGACATTCTGCGAGAGACCGGCGGAATCGCGAAGAACGTCTTCCGGGTGGCGAAAGGCCTTGTGCGCGGACAGCGGCCGCCCGACGGTCGCATCTTCCTGATCCATTTCCGTTCCAACGACCTCGAGTTCTTCGAACGCTTCGGCACCGCGTGGCATGTCCAGTCACCCGTGGGTGGAACCCTGATCGCCCAGAATGATCTGGATACCTGGACGCTTCATCTACCTCTCTCCGCCGACGTCGATGCCGAGAGCATCGATCCGAGACGGCTGCTCTTCGAGAGCCTGGGGCAAGAGTTCGGATGCGAGATCATCGTCGCCAACGTCTGGAAACCCAATCTCGTCGTCGCAAAAAGCTATGGAAGCGGCCGCGTCTGGCTGGCCGGCGATTCCGCCCATCAGGTGATCCCGACCGGCGGCTATGGGATGAATACGGGCGTGGGCGACGCCGTCGACCTGGGCTGGAAGCTCGCTGCGACGCTGAAGGGCTGGGGTGGTCCCGGCCTGCTGCCCTCCTACGAGGCCGAACGCCTACCGGTGGGATTCCGAAACCGAGCCGCGTCGGCACGACACGCCGCCGTTCGTACCCAGATCAGCCAGGCCTACGGTCCGGCCGTACACGAGGCCACGCCCAAAGGCGAGCAGGCCCGTCAGGTGCTCGGCAAGCACATCCAGGAACTCGGAAACCTCGAGAACGAAGCCCTCGGTATCGAGATCGGCTATCGCTACGACGACTCACCCATCATCTGCCAAGAAGAGGGTGACACGCCCGCGTATCCGATCGACCGCTACAACCCCAGCACGTGGCCTGGCGTGCGAGCGCCCAGCCTCTTCCTCTCGGACGGAACGGCCTTGTATGATCGCTTTAGCGATGGCTTCACGTTGCTGCGGTTCGATGACGTCGAGGTTTCAGCCCTCGAGGATGCCGCCAAGGACCGCGGCGTTCCCATCGAGGTCGTCGACATCAGGGACGAGCTTGCCGAGCGGATCTACGAGAAGAAGCTCGTCCTGCTCAGACCGGACCAGCATGTCGCGTGGCGCGGTGACGAATGCCCGGAAGATCCGCATCTCGTCGTCGATCGCATTCGAGGCGGTCTCGGTTGAGCGACCCATGCCGACGTGAGCATGGGCCCCCTCTCCGTCGCATTCAGAACAACTCTCACATGAGTGGAGGTAAGTAGATGCCGAAGCGAACACCTGGTGTCCTTTTTCGATCTGTCATCCTTGGCCTTCTGGCGACCAGTTGCGGTGGCGCTGACAGCCCTGCCCCTGCGGAAGAGGCGAATATCTTGGACGAGCGACCTAACATCCTCCTGATCGTCGCCGATGATCTCGGCTACAACGACATCGGGGCATTTGGGGGAGAGATCGACACTCCGAACCTCGATGCACTCGCGGCTTCCGGGCTCACTCTGACGACCTTCTACGTGCTACCCACCTGCTCTCCGACGCGATCCGTGCTGTTGACCGGCAGTGACAATCACACGGCCGGAATGGGCGCGATGGCAGAGGTCTTGACGTCGAACCAGATCGGCGCGCCTGGCTACGAGGGATATCTGAACGAGCGCGTCGTGACCGTCGCCTCCCTTCTCAGGGACGCTGACTACCACACCTACATGGCGGGCAAATGGCATCTCGGCCACGAACCAGAGCAAGGACCGAAGGCCCGTGGGTTCGAACGTGTCTTCGCGATGCTGGACGGCGGTGGCAGCCATTGGAACGATCGGCGGGGGGTGACGCCTGACTCTGCAGCGATGCGCTACCGCGACGAAGGCGTCCCGGTCGATTCCTTGCCGGCGGACTTCTTCTCCTCCGAGTTCTACACCGACCGGATGATCGAATACATCGACGCCAACCGAGACGACGGCCGACCCTTCTTCGCTTACGTCGCCTACACGGCGCCCCATGATCCGTTGCACGCGCCCGACGCGTGGTTGGAGAAGTACCGCGGGCGCTACGACGCCGGCTACGACGAATTGCGACGACAACGCCTCGAGCGCATGACAGTAATGGGATTGCTGCCAGAATCGACCCAGGCCTATCCGCGGCTGCCTACCGTGCCAGCGTGGGATGAACTCTCCCAGGAAGACCAGGCCATCGAGGCACGCGAGATGGAAGCCTATGCGGGAATGGTGGACAACCTGGACCACCACATCGGCCGGATCTTGGAGCATCTTCGTCAAATCGGCGAATACGACAACACGTTGATCCTGTTCTTCTCCGACAACGGCGCCAACGGACTCGAAGGGCGAAACTATCCCAACCAGACCGACGCGTACATGGAGAGCTTCAACAACAGCGTGGAGAACATCGGCCGTCCAGGTTCGTTTGCTGCTCAAGGCCCCGCATGGGCGCAGGTGAGCATGACCCCGTTCCGCCTGTTCAAGGCCAGTGCCGCCGAAGGCGGGATCCGTGCGCCTTTCATTGCGGCCGGGCCAGGCATATCTGCCGGAGGCCGGAGTGATTCGTTGGCGCATGTGAAAGACATCGCCCCGACTTTGTTGGAGGTAGCCGGAGTCGAGCACCCGAACTCCTATGAAGGTCGAGACATCGCCCCGATGATCGGCAGTTCCATGCGGCCGCTCTTGAACAACAGCGCCAGCACCGTGCACGATACCGACGCGAGCTTCGGCTGGGAACTGCACGGCCAGGAGGCACTACGCACCGGGCAGTGGAAAGCGCTGAAACTCCAGCCCCCGTTCGGCGCCGGCGAATGGGAGCTGTTCGATCTGTCCACAGACCCAGGCGAGACGAAGGATCTCTCCGGCCAGGAAGCCGAACGGTTGCAGGCAATGATTGCGACCCACCAACGCTATGCCGAAGAGGTCGGTGTCGTTCCGCCGGATCTCGACGAACTCCTGCGGAGCATGGGGATCCAGCCACCTCAGCCGTAGTCGAGGGAGGCCCCTCGCGTGCGCGACTGTATTCCCAGAAGCTGCTGGGACCAGGTCAGAGTGGCGGAGAGGGTGGGATTCGAACCCACGGAAGGCTTGCACCTTCACCTGATTTCGAGTCAGGCACGTTCAACCGGGCTCCGCCACCTCTCCGCGGG
>JAFDCZ010000389.1 GCA_019312665.1 Deltaproteobacteria bacterium
TCGTAGACCTGCGCGAGCAAGCCGGCGAACAGCGCCGGCTCGGACGCACTCAACTCGGTCACCTTCTCGTGGCGCGCCTCGGCGGAGAGCGTGGCGAAGTCGTCGCCGAGCTGCGCGAGGATCGCCTGGAGCGCAGGTGCTACGGCCTCGCCCTGGGTCACGAGGAAGGCATCGAAGCCGACTTCGCAGGCGCTCGGCATGCGACCGTCCTCGCTCGCGGGGACGAGCGTATCGAGGAGGGCTCGGAGCACGGATTCGTTCGACATCGTTCTCTCCTGGCTCATTCGAAGAGGTTCGACAGGTTCTTCTTGATCGAGTCGGCGATGTAGAGGGCGCAGGCCTGGATCGTACTCGCCGGGTTCACGCCGCCAGACGTGACGAAGATGCTGCCGTCGATGATGAAGAGGTTCTTCACGTCATGGCTGCGGCCCCAGTGGTTCACGACCGAGCGTTGCGGGTCGCTGCCCATCCGCGCAGTGCCCAGCAGGTGCCATCCCGTCGGGCGCAGCGGGCCGCCACTCGAGACCTCGTAGGCGCCGGCGGCGCGCATGACTTCTTCGCCGCGCGCGAGCCCGTGCTGGACCATCTTCAGGCTGTTCTCGCCGTACTTGTAGGTGATCTTCGGCGCAGGGATTCCATCGGAGTCGACGAGCTTGGGATCGAGGGTCACGCGGTTGTGCTCCTCGGGGAGGTCCTCGCCGACGATGCCGATGGCCGCAACGTGATCGAAGCGCTTCGCAAAGGCTTCGTGATGGCCCTTGCCCCACGGAATCTGCCCCGTCGCGAGTCCCGCCATCGCCGTCGAGAGCGGACCGGAACCACGGCTGATCTGCATGTTGTATCCACGAACGAAGCCACGAGACGAATCGGTCTCGTAGAACTCTTTGCTCAGGATGCAGCAAACATCAGGTTCTTGCCGACGAGACCGCTGCGATTCGCGAGCCCATCCGGGAAGTGCGACGACTTCGAATTGAGGAGGATGCGCGGCGTTCCGATCCCGTTGCACGCCATGATCACGATCTCGGCCCGCTGGAACTGTTCGTCCCCGTTCTCATCGTAGTAGTGGACGCCCTTGGCCATGCCCTCGTCATCGACCGCGATCTCGCGGACGCGACATCGTGTCCGCAGCTCGACCCCGCGCTGAACCGCCCGGGGCCAGTAGGTGATGTCGGTGCTCGACTTGCCGCCCTGGGAGCAACCGCTCATGCAAGGACCGAGGTTCAGGCAGCGGTCGCGCCCGTCGTAGGGCTCGGAGATGATCGCACTGTCGGAGGGCCACCAATGCCAACCGAGCTTGTTGTACCCGCGTGCCACCGTCTCACCGACGAGGCCCATCGCGAGCGGCGGCAGCGGCGGCTGCTTGGGCGGATACATCGGATCGCCGGCCAGTCCCGACACACCCATGATCCGATCGTTCTCGACGAAATAGGGCTCGAGGGTCGCGTAGTCGATCGGCCAGTCGTCGGCGACACCGTCGAGGGTCTTCACCTTGAAGTCGGAGGGGTGGAGCCTCGGAAAATGGGCGCCGTAGAGGATCGTGCTCCCACCGACGCCGTTGAAGTTCACGACGACGCACTCCGAGTCGTCGTTGTTGATCGGGTAGTCCGTCTCGAGCCCGCGCACGTTCGGATCGATGGCGTAGGGCCCGAACGACTGGCTCTCCCAGTTCGCGGCGTTCGTCGGATAATCCGTCGGATCCACCCACCCGCCCTGCTCCAGGCAGACGATCCGCATCCCCGTATCGGAGAGGCTCCAGGCAGCCGCAGCCCCCGATGCCCCGGCCCCGATGATCAATACGTCGGCGACGTCTTCGCTCATGGTCGCGTTCCCCGCTGCGCTCGAGTGTGGGGAATCAGGGTAGACCTGAATGACGGACTTGGCCGGGGGGGGCGGTGGCCGGCCTCGCGATAATGGATCCAGTCTCTGAGTTAGCCTTTTTGGCTGATCGGAGACGAGATGAAGCGGAAGCGATTCACAGAAGAACAGATCATTGGGGTTTTGAACGAGGCAGAACAGACCGGGAATATTCGAGAGATCTGCCGCCTCAACAACATTTCGGAGCAGACGTTCTACCGATGGAGAACGAAGTTTGGCGGGATGGACGTTTCAGAGGCCAAGCGCTTGAAGGATCTGGGGGCTCTTCCCATTGCTTGCTCAATCTATTTCTTGAGTAGGGGCAGGATCTTGAATGCTGGATCGAAATCATCTTGAACTCCCCAAGGAAGACTAGCTTCCTCTGGGATGTCCACTTTCCCGTGCAGTCTCACAACATCGAGTCATCATTCATAAGCAAG
>JAFDCZ010000257.1 GCA_019312665.1 Deltaproteobacteria bacterium
TCTTGATCCAATGTGTGCCGGCCTTCCTGATCGCGCTGCATTGGTCTCGGCTCAGGACCGGGCCCGTTCTGGCGGGGGTCGTCGTTGGAACGACGTTTTCGGTGGCCCTCACGTTCTCGGGCATGCCGAGGATCGAGGGCATGCATGTGGGCGTCCTCGGCTGTCTACTCAATACCCTGGTCGCGGTCGGAGGCTCACTCATCACCGGTCGTAACGGCCATCGATCTGCGGTGAGGGCGCGAGGCTGAGGCGGTCCGGGCGCGGTCAAAGTCCGATTCACTTTATAGGGGAAACACGTGTCTGCGACGGGTAAAGTCAATCCGCTTCATCTGCATGGAGCGCTGCCGCGCTTCGATCTATTCGAGACCGAGCTAGTGGTGCCGGGGGTGCGGGAGTTGCTCGTGGATCTCGAGACGCATCTCGCTGCGCTCGAAGCCGATCTCAAAGCGACGAACGAGTCGGATTGGTCGAGCTTGATCGATCCGCTCGAGACGCTGTCGGAGCGGTTGGGCTTCGCCTGGGGACTCGTTGGACACCTGATGGGCGTCCAGAACAGCGAGACGCTCCGCGAGGCGCATTCGAGCGTGCAAGCAGAGGTGGTTGGCTTTGGTCTCCGTCTTGCCCAGAGTCGGCCGATCTTCGAGGCGCTCGAGTCGCTCCGAGCGGCGGACGCCTTTCGCGGGCTCGAGCCCGCTCAGCAGCGGATCATCGAGAGCCTGCTGCGCGAAGCGCGCCACGCTGGGGTCGGTCTGGCGGACCGGGAGCGCGAGCGTTTCAACGAGATCCAGGCCGAGCTGGCGGATCTCGGTACGCGCTTCAGCAATCACGTGCTCGATGCGACCAAGGCCTTCGGGTTGGTCCTCCGGGAGCCCGACGAGATCGCGGGTGCACCGGAGAGCGTTCGCCAGCTGGCGGCTCAGAATGCGCGGGAACATGGAGAGAAGGATGCGACGCCCGAGCAAGGCCCCTGGCGGATCACCCTCGACGCGCCGGTCCTGATGCCTTTTCTCGAGCATGGCGAACGACGTGACCTTCGCGAGCAGCTCTATCGCGCATACGTCACTCGGGCGAGCGCAGGGGACCTCGACAACACACCGCTCATTGCGCGGATCCTGGTGCTGCGTCAGGAGATGGCCGGGCTGCTGGGATTCGAGAGTTATGCGGCGCTGTCACTCGATTCGAAGATGGCAGCCGATGTAGCCGCCGTCGGAGACCTGCTCGAAGCGCTTCGCACCGCCTCGATCGATGCAGCCCGCGAAGATCTCGTGGTTCTTCAACGCTATGCAAATGAGATCGGTCTGGCGGGGTCGCTGCGGCTCTGGGACGTCGGATTCTATTCGGAGCGCTTGCGCGAGGCGCGCTTCGACTACTCCGAGGAGGAACTACGACCCTATTTCCCGATGCCCCGGGTGCTCGAGGGGCTCTTTGCTCTGGCTGGACGACTCTTCGGCGTGTCGATCGAAGCGGCGGATGGTGAGACGACCGTCTGGCATCCTGACGTGCGCTTCTTTCGCGTACGAGACGAAGCGGGCAAATCTCTGGCCGCCTTCTTTCTCGATCCCTATAGCCGGCCCGGGGATAAACGCGGCGGCGCGTGGATGGACGAGTGCCTGGGACGGACGGGACTCGGTTCCGAGGCGCCACGCGAGGCCGTGGCGTATCTCGTCTGCAACCAGACCCCTCCGGTCGGGGATCGACCTTCTCTCATGTCCTTCGACGAGGTGCTCACACTCTTCCATGAATTCGGCCACGGATTGCAGCATATGCTCACGCGCGTCGACTATGGGCTCGCCTCGGGCATTCGCAATATCGAGTGGGACGCGGTCGAACTCCCGAGTCAGTTCATGGAGAACTGGTGCTACCACCGCGAGACCTTGCTCGGCTTGTCGGGACATTTCGAAACCGGGGAGCCGCTGCCGGTCGAACTCTTCGAGAAGATCGAGGCCGCCCGCACCTTCCGCGCGGGAAGCGCGATGCTTCGGCAGATCTACTTCGCGACGATGGACATCGAGCTGCACAGCGAGGATCTCGAGCAATCGGGCGAGAGTGTTTTCGATATTCAACGGCGGGTGGCCGAACGGACGACGGTCCTGCCTCCGCTCGCCGAGGATCGATTTCTGTGCAGCTTCGGGCATATCTTCGCCGGGGGCTACGCAGCGGGCTACTACAGTTATAAGTGGGCGGAGGTGTTGTCCGCCGACGCATTCTCCGCGTTCGAAGAGGCGGGACTCGAAGACGCGGCCGCCGTCTCGGAGACCGGCCGACGCTTTCTCGAATCGGTGCTTGCGCTCGGAGGGGGCACGCCGCCGATGGAGGTCTTCAAGGCCTTCCGCGGACGAGAGCCGTCGCCGGATGCGCTGTTGCGGCACTCGGGCCTGATGCCCGTGAGATAGAGGCGTTGGAAGAGGGTCGCTGGAAGCGCAGAATGACCCAACGAGCGCTGGATAACGGCACGGCTCGTGGGAGCTTTCAGGACGAAGCCGAGTTCTGACTTTGGATGGACTCCTTGCCCGAAAAGCTCGGCGTTCAGCGGGCGCCGCCCGGCTCGGCGGAATCCGGCTCGAGTTCCCAATCGGGATAGGCACCGAGACTCAGCAGGAGAACGCAGAGGAGGACGAGGCAGCCGGCCGCGCCCAGGAGGGGGAGAGCATAGCTTCCGGTCGCTTCGAAGCCGACGCCGACCAGGAGCGGTCCGAGGCCCGTACCGATCATGAAGGCTGCGTAGAACCAGCCGTAGATCTGGGCGAATTCGCGCAATCCGTAATAGCGGCTCGTGAGGTAGCCGATGACGTCGACCTCGGCGCCCGCACCGATGCCCAGGAGGAACGCACAGATCGGCGCTGCCGCCGGAGGTGCCTCGACGATCAGAACAGCCATCCCGAGGAGCGGTCCCGCGAAAAAGAGCGCCGCGACTCGGGGGGCAAAGAATCGATCCATCAGATATCCGGCCACGATCCGGCCGAAGAGGATGCCGATTCCGAAGAGGGAAGCAGCGCCGGCGGCGGCCTGCGGAGAGCTTCCACGGTCCGTCAGCAACGGTATGAGGTGCACACTGAAGCCGTGGATGGCGACCGCCGCCAGCAGGACGACGGCCCCGAGCGTCCAGAAGCTTCGAGTACGGCGAGCCTCTGCGGCGGACAGGCCCTGGCTCGGTGCGGTCTTCCTATCGGCCGTCAAAGTTCCGTGTGCCGTGTTTGCCGACGTTCGCTCGCGTAGTGCGCCAGCCACGATCGGGATCGAGATCAAGACGACCGCAGCGAGCCCGAGGTAGGCCCCTCGCCACCCGTAGCGATCGATCAAGTGCTGCGTCAGCGGGGGGATGGTTGCCGCTCCCAGCCCAACCCCGGCCATCGCCAGGCCCAGGGCCAGTCCCCGGTTCCGATCGAAGCGCGCCGCGATGATGCGAACGTACACGACCGAGTTGGATCCTATGCCGGCAATCGTGGCCGCGATGAAGAGGGCAAAGAAGAGCCAGAGCGCTCCCGTCTGCAACGAGAGTGCCGCGAAGAGGAGCGCATAGCCCGCCATCGCGGGAAAGAGGATCCTGCGCTCACCCCAGCGATCGACGAGACGGCCGAGCGGCGGGGTGCCAAAGGCGACGATGAGCGTGGCAAGCGAGATGGCCGACGATATCTGGACCCGATCCCAGCCGAAAGCCGCGGTCAGGGGTTTGAGGAAGACACCGAAGGAGAGGAAGGCCAGCGAGGTATGGGAGACGCCAGCACCGAGGGCGGCGCCTAACAAGACACGTGCCTGGCCCCGGAGTGTGTCGCTGTGTTCCCGATGCTCGACCATGCCCGCTCCTCGCCTGTAAAGGTCTCCGATCGGCGTTCACCCATGGTGTCTCCCGGCAACCGCGCGACTATACCAGAGCAGAACCGGGGCAAAAAGGAGGTGGATTCGGAGCGAGGACTCCTGCAGGCCGCTCCGATTCCGCCGGTGGGTAATGTATGCTTAACCCGAGGCGCCTGCCAATTGTCGAGTTCGACGATTAGGCAGGCCGATTCCGATTCAGACTCTGGAGGGCAACGAGATGGCGGGAAGATTGGCGGGGAAGGTGGCGGTCGTCACGGGGGGCAATAAGGGCATCGGGCGGGCGGCCGTGGAGGCCATGGTTCGCGAAGGTGCGAAGGTGGTGTTCAGCGCGCGCGATCTCGATGCGGCGGCCGAGGTCGAGGCCGCCGTCAATGGCGGCGAACGCAACGCCATCTGCGTGAAGTGTGAGGTGTCGAACTTCGACGAGGTGGAGCGCGTCGTCAAGACCGCCACCGAGGAGTTCGGACGCCTCGATATTCTTTTCAACAACGCCGGGACCGGCAGCTTCGGTGAAACGCCCGACGTCGAGATCGATGAGTGGAAGCGCATGCTCGACATCGACTTGACGGGAACCTTCTACGGCTGCAAGGTCGCGATCCCGCTGATGAAGGAGACCGGAGGCGGTGTGATCGTGAACAACGCCTCGATGTCGGGCCTGGCCGGCGAATACGGTCTCGGCGCCTACACTGCAGCCAAGGCCGGCGTGATCAACTACACGCGCACCCTGGCGCTGGACCACGGCAAGGACAACATCCGCACCGTCGCGGTCTGCCCGGGCTTCATCGACACCGCCGCCACGGCCTTCTACAGGGATCAGCCGGAGCTGCTGGCGCGCATCGTCGAACGTGTGCCTGCGGGCCGGCCCGGCCGGCCCGAGGACGTTGCAGAAGCCGTCGTCTTTCTCGCCTCGGACGCGGCTGCCTTCATTACGGGTACAACGTTGGTGATCGATGGGGGTATGACCGCCAGCACGAACCTGCCCAGGCTCGAGTAGCGGAGGGCGGACCCTGGCGGAGAGCAGGGGCGACTGACCACGTCGCGTCACGTCTGCGGATCGCGGCCAGCTCCACCATGCCTGGGCGGATCTCCCGGATCGAATCTACAAGGCGCTCGATGATCACCCGCCCTTGATTACGCCGTAGGGAGCGAGTGGTATCACGAGTCGCTGGACAACGTGACACCGGCCGATGTCTACATCGGCCGGCGGACACCCCTAGACTCATGAGCGCCCTACGATGGCCCTACGATTGTTGATTTCGAGTCTCCGAGT
>JAFDCZ010000016.1 GCA_019312665.1 Deltaproteobacteria bacterium
GCTGGCTGGATGAGGCCTTCGCTGACGGTCGGCAACCAAGCCCCCACGCGATCGCCCTGGCAACCTGCGCGGCGGACGGGATGCCCGAAGTGCGCCTGGTGCTATGCCAGGCCGTCGAGCCCGAAGCGGGTGCACTCGTTTTCTTCACCCATCGGGAGAGCCCCAAGGGCCGGGCGCTGGCCGCCCTTCCCTTCGCGTCCGCCTGCTTCTCCTTCACCCACTTCGGGCGACAAGCCCGCATCTCGGGCCCGGTCGAGTTCACGAGCGACGCCGAATCCGACGCCTACTTCGCAACGCGGCCCGTGGAGAGCCAGGTGGGAGCCTGGGCCAGCCATCAAAGCGAACCAATCGGCTCGCGAGCAGAGCTGATGGCGAACGTACAAGCCGTCGCAGACCGCTTCGGCGTCGCGCCTCGAGGCGCCGAGCCTTCCGACCGTGTTCGCCGCCCCCCTGCCTGGGGCGGCTACCGCCTACGCGCCGAGCGAATCGAACTCTGGCATTCCCGCCCCGGCCGCGTCCACGACCGCGCCGAATGGAGCCGACGACTCGCCCCAAAGCCCAGCCCATGGACCCCCCAACGCCTCCAACCCTGACCTAAAAGCAAGCCCGTCGTCGCACCTCCACCCATTCAACCCCCGCGGTGTGCGCCGTTCCGCTGCTCGTGCTTGAACAGGAGTCGCGGGGGCTGGGCACAGTTACCACCACGGCCAATCGCGGGGCGGGGGGCGGCCAGCGCGGAAGTAAAAGCGGAGCCAGGCCCGAGAGTACGCGCCCTCGTAGTGCGAGCTCGGCAAACCGGGTGCAAGCGCGTTCGAGGGCCTGGTGAGCCATGGAGCGCTGGCCGCCCCCCGCCCCGCGATCCAAACCGAGAAGCGAAGCGGCCCACACCGGCGCAAGGCCAGGAAAACCGCGACATCTCCAGACGCACAAAGGCCCGGAGGCGCTTTCGCGTCTCCGGGCTTCCCTGGGAAGGGGATATTTTGGCTTTTCACCCTCTATGTGGCGACAACCTGCCCGGCGTGTCAGAAAATCGTCGAAGAATCTCAGATCGGCTGTTTTTCTGGCCTCCCCCCAGGGGGGCCTACTCCGCGATCTCCAGGACGACGACCAACCGCCCTCCCTTCCAGGCTGAGCCTCCGAAGATCAGGGGTTTCCCCTTCGTCATTCGGAAGTCGCCCTGGGTAGAGCCGACGTCGACCGCGACCAGCGCGCCCGGGCCCTCCGGATCGATCGGCCGGAAACGCAGGGTATCGCCGTCGGGCAGCGGCACGGAACCGATCTGGCGGGTCGCCACCGTGGCGCGCTTGGTCTTGACCACGCGGAGGCCCTCGTACCGAACCTGGCGGCGCAGAAGCCGGTCGTAGCGTCCGGCTCCCTTGCCCACGACGCCCTCGGGCGTCGCGTGAAGAACGGTCACCACGAACTCGAACGTCTCAGCCTCGGCCAGCACCGGGCTCGATTGAAAGAACAGCAGCACACCGATCAGCACACTCGTCCACACGAGTGCCCGCCGGCGGCGATCCAAGGGTCTAGCTGACAGCACGATCGATCCTCCTCGAAGCCTGATCATCCGCGTCCAGGATCCAGATGATGGTGGCTTCCTTGTCGTCCTGGAGAACCGCTGCGGTCCGGTTGCCCGTATCGAGCCAGCGCACCGAACTGGCGTCCGGAGCATCGCCCCAATCCAGGCCAACGGCCAACACGAGAGCCGTGGCGGCAGCCGCAGCCAACCCACCGACAGGCAGCCAACCCGTCCGCCACGCCGACGGGCGCGCCGCTTCCTGGGGCGCCCGGCGCTCGGGCAAGCGTCGTTCGATCGCGGGCCACAAATCGGGTATGACGGCCAGCGATTCCTCCTCGCGCAGCAGCTCACCGAGGGTGGCGAAGCCATCGAGTTCGTCGCGTGCCTGGGGATCCCGGGACAACCAGCGGCGCACCCGCAGGCGGGCCAGGAATCCGAGCTCGCCGTCATGGTAGGCGGCCAGCTCCTGGATCTGGCGTTCGTCGAGCGGTGCATTCATTGGGGTTCTCCCGGCGATGGCGTGGCCGGTGCAGCACCGACCTCGAGCAAGAAGCCCTGCAGCTGCTTGCGGGCGTAGTGGAGCCGGCTCATCACCGTCCCCTTTGGAATCTCGAGGGCCTTGGCGATCTCTGCATAGGAGAGGCCATCGACATCACGAAGCATGAGGGTTTCCCGGGCGGTCTCGGGCAGGCGCGCGATGGCATCGGCGAGCTGCTGCCTGAGCTGCTTTCGAGCAACTGCGGCGGCCGGCGCGAATGTCACGCCCTCCACCTCCTCCGGCGGAGCCGTTGCCAGTTCGGCCTCGGCGGCGCCTCCCTCTTCCCACGCCACGTGGCGATCGGATTTGTCGCGGCGCTTGGCATCCAGGCATTGGTTCATCACGAGCCGGTACAACCAGGTGTAGAACCTGGAGCGACCCTCGAACTTCGGGAGCGCGTTCCAGGCCTTGAGGAAGGCATCCTGGACGGCGTCGCGTGCGGCATCTTCGTCGCGGAGCACCCGCAGGGCCAGCCGAAAGGCCCGGCCCTGATAGCGCTCCACGAGCACCCGATAGGCGTCGGCGTCCCCGGCCTTGGCGAGCCGGATCGCCTCGTCGTCGGGCGGTCCGGCAAACTCGGCAGTCACAGGGGCTTCCTCATGGGTCGCTGGATTCGACGCACTCCGGGGGCCCGGTATTCAATGCGCCGAACGCGGCTCAATGGGCGGCTCGCCAATGCTCTCCGGAGCCGACATCCACCACCAGGGGCACGTCCAGGGCGTAGGCGCCCTCCATGAGGGTCCGGACCCCCTCACCAAGGGCATCGACCTCGGCGGCCGGCGCGTCGAAGACCAGTTCGTCGTGAACCTGCAGGATCATGCGGGCCGCCATGCCCTCCGACCGCAGGAACTCGGAGACCTCGATCATCGCCTTCTTGATCAGGTCGGCGGCCGTGCCCTGGATGACCGTGTTCACGGCCATCCTTTCGGACGCCATGCGCAGGGCCCGGTTGCGAGAGCCCAGATCCGGCAGGTACCGGCGCCGGCCAAGCAGGGTGCGTACGAATCCGTCCCGCTTGGCTGCGGCCTTCGTCTCCTCGAGGAAGGTTCGTACGCCCTCGTACTGGGCGAAATAACGATCGATGGTCTGCTGGGCTTCCGCCTGGGCGATGCCGAGCTGGTTGGCGATGCCAAAGGCGCTCGAGCCGTACAGGATTCCGAAGTTGATCGCCTTGGCCGCATCGCGCTGCTCGGGCGTGACGTCGGCGGGGTCGATGCCGCCCACCTCTGCGGCCGTGCGCCGATGAATGTCCTCGCCGGAGTGGAACGCGTCGATCAGGCTGGCGTCGCGGGAGAAGTGGGCCATCACGCGCAACTCCACCTGGCTGTAATCCGCCGAGACGAGCAGATTGCCGTCGGCCGGAATGAACGCTTCGCGGATCCGGATGCCCTGCTCGGTCCGGATCGGAATGTTCTGCACGTTCGGATGGGTGGAAGAGAGCCGGCCGGTCGCCGCGCCGGACTGGTTGAAGGTCGGGTGGATGCGCCCGGTGGCCTCGTTCACCAGCGGAGGCAATGCATCGACGTAGGTGCTCTTCAGCTTGGCGAGCCGACGGTAGGCCAGGATTTCCGCCGGCAGATCATGTTGGCTGGCAAGCTGCTCGAGCACACCTTCATCGGTCGAGAAACCGGTCTTGGTCTTCTTGATCGGCGGCAGCTTCAGCTTGTCGAACAAGATCACCTGCAATTGTTTCGGTGAGGCGATCGTGAACTCTTCACCCGCCAGCTCGTAGATGCGCCCCTGGATGCGGGAGAGCTCGCTCTCGTACTCCTCGGAAAGCTCCGCGAGCTTCGCCTCATCGATGCGCACGCCCGCGCGCTCCATCTCGGAAAGGACGGCGGTGAGCGGAAGCTCGACGTCCTCGAACAGGCCGTCGAGTTCGTCCTTCGCGAGCCGCTCACGGAGCGGGCTCTCCAGATCGCGCAGGGCCGCCACTTCCTCCCCAGCCCAGGGGCCGGCGACGTCGACGGCCAGCTCATAGGGTGGGATGGCCTTTGCGCCGCGGCCTGCAATCTCCTCGAAGCTGCGCACGCTTCGGCCGAGCGCGATCTGAGCCAGGCCCGCGGTCGTGCGATGAGCGGCCGGATCGAGGAGGAAGCCGGCCAGCTCGACGTCGAAATCCGGAGGGGGCAAGGGGCATCCAGCTTCTGCAAAGACGGTCTGGATACGTTTGGTATCCCGTCCCCGCCACGCCCCTCCTTTTCCGCTCGTGATCACTGCCGCAACGGTAGAGAGCGCCTCATCCCAGTTGAGTTCACAGATCGGAAGCAGAATCCTGTGGCCCGGCGGCAGATAGGCAATCCGATCCTCGCAAGCGATCGCCAGACCCGCCGGCTCGCCGACGAGACCACTTTCGGGATCGCCTCCAACCAGGACCAGGCACAGGCCGTGCTTCGCCCCGCCCTTCAGCCACGCTGAGAGCTCGCGTTTCGTGGTGAGAAGATCAGTGTGGATCTCTGGCGCTGCTTCCGTCGGGGTTCCACCGTCGAGATCATCGAGCAGGCGGGTGAACTCGAGACGTTTGTACATCTCACGCAGCACCTCGGAATTCGGCTCGGAAACGCTGAGATCCGCTGGCCGAAGCGGCAGAGGAACATCGGTGCGCAATGTCGCCAGCTGCTTCGAGAGCCGCGCCTCGTCGGCTTGTCCCTCCAGGCCCTCCCTCGCCTTCTTGCCCTTGACCTTTGCGGCGTTCGCAATCAGGGTCTCGAGGTCGCCCCACTCTCCGATCAACTTGGCCGCGCCCTTCTCGCCGATCCCCTTCACGCCGGGAATGTTGTCCGAGGGGTCGCCGACCAGGGCCCGGACATCGAGCAGCTGCGCCGGCGGGACGCCGAAACGCGCCTCGACCTCCGCCGGCCCGATGCGCTTGTCCTTCATCGTGTCGAGCAGCACGACCCGATCGCTGACGAGCTGCATCAGATCCTTGTCCGTCGAGACGATCACCACCTCCAGATCGGCCGGCGAGTGTTCGACGAGGCTGGCGATGACGTCATCCGCCTCGAAACCCGGAACTTCGAAGATCGGAATCGAGAAAGCTTCGATCAGCTCCCGGGCCACCGGGATCTGCACGGAGAGATCCTCAGGCTGAGCGTCACGGTTCGCTTTGTATTCGGAGTAGAGTTCCTTGCGGAAGGAACCCCCAGGCGGATCCATCGCGATCACGATGCCGTCGGGCGCTTCCTCACGGAGCACCTTGCGCAGCATGTTGGCGAACCCGTAGACCGCATTCGTGGGAAAGCCGTCCGCATTGCGCAGCGGCGGCACCCCGAAGAAGGCGCGGTAGAGAAAGTTCGCCCCGTCGATCACGACCAGTCGGGGCACGTCGGCACGTTAGCAGAGGCGACGCTAGCCTTGGCCTCGATGGCATCCCCGCAAGTTCCCCTGCGACCTCGCCGCCCGGCCTTTCGCGCCAGCTTCACGCTGACACTGCTCTACCTGTTCGGCTTCTTCATCCTGTTTGCGCTGCTGCTTGCCCTTCCGGACCTGTTCCAAGCCGTGCAACAGCTGCCGCCGGGTCCGGAGGAACTTACCGCGGAAGAGCTCGAGCTGGCCAGGCAGGTGGCCCGCCGCGCCCTGGCTGGGGGCCGGATCTTCCTGGCAATCGGCAGCGCCGTCGTAACCCTCGGGCTCCTGGCCTACCTGCAGGTCCTACCGGGGCTGAAGAGCCGCTAGGCCGAGGAAGTCTTGGCCGTGATGTAGGCGTGGATGTCCGCGACGGTCTGAAGTGATTCTGCGTCTTCGTCAGGCACCATGATGTCGTAGGTCTCCTCGAGCGCCATGACGAGTTCGACCACATCGAGGGAATCCGCGCCGAGATCGTCGAGAATGCGGGCCTCGGGCACGACCTCTTTGGGCTCGACCCCCAGCTGATCGGAGACGATCTCGCGCAGGCGGGCCAGCAGGTCATCGCTCATGATCCGCTCTCTCCAGCAGGGGCGCTGCGCATTCCGCGCAGGAAGATCTCGACCATGTCGCGGAAGACCTGATCGAGAGGGCGATCGCGCAAACGGCGGCGCGGCGCGGCCAGCTCGGTCTGGATGACGCCGTTGGCCATCGTCCACAGGATGTTGGCCACCTCCCAGCTATCGCACGGCGCGAACTCGCCGCTCTCGACGCCGCGATCGATGGCCGCCGCGAGAATCTGCAGACAGTTCTGCCAGAGGCGGGTGATCTCCTGCACCAGGGCATCGGGGAGGTCGCCGATCACCTCCTGATTGTCGAGGGCCCAGAAGATCCAGAAGTTCTCACGGTTGCGCGTCCAATGGTCGACGTAGAACCGGCCGAGTTCGCGAATCTGATCCGCAGCCGAGCCCGGCGTCCGAGCGGCCTCTCCGAGCCGCTCCTGGAAGACCGCGCCGCCGTCAGCGAGCAAGGCGACGTAGAGATCGCCCTTGTTCTCGAAGTAGCGGTAGAGCGTGCCCTTTGCGACACCGGCAATCTGCGCGACCTCGTCGAGGTTCGCGTTCATGAAGCCGTCGCGGAAGAACACGCCCCGCGCAGCCTCGAGGATGCGGCCTCGCTGAAGGGTGCGTCGGTCGCCCCCGGACGACGGATCAGACACCGACGTCGTCACTGCCCTCGTAACGGTAGGGCTCGAACAACTTGGTGTTGAGGTATCGCTCCCCGAAGCTCGGAATGATGACGACCACCAGCTTGCCCTGGTTCTCCGGCTTCCGGCCATACTCGAGGGCGGCGCAGACCGCCGCGCCGGACGAGATGCCGCACAGGATGCCCTCTTCGGACGCCAGGCGGCGAGCCATGTCGAAGGCAGCATCCGAACTGACCGTGATCACCCCGTCGATCAGCGATTGGTCGAGCACATCCGGAATGAAACCGGCACCGATGCCCTGGATCGGATGCGGGCCCGGAGAGCCACCGGAGAGCACCGGGCTCGCCTCGGGCTCGATCGCAATCGCCTGAAAGGAGGGCTTCTTCTCCTTCAGCGCCTGGGCGATCCCGGTGATGGTACCGCCCGTACCCACACCGGAGATCAAGGCGTCGACCTGCCCGTCCGTATCCTCCCAGATCTCGAGCGCCGTCGTGTTGCGATGGACTTCCGGGTTGGCCGGATTCATGAACTGCTGAGGCATGAATCCATCTGGAATCTCGGCAACGAGTTGGTTCGCCTTCTCGACGGCACCGCGCATCCCCTTGGCGCCCTCGGTCAGGACGAGTTTCGCACCGAAGGCGCGCAGGACGACGCGCCGCTCGGGGCTCATCGTCTCCGGCATCACGAGAACGCAGGAATAACCCTTCACGGCAGCCACGAAGGCCAACGCGATACCCGTGTTGCCGCTGGTCGGCTCGACGATCACCGTCTTGCCCGGCGTGATCGTGCCCTCGCGCTCTGCGGCCTCGATCATCGCGAGCCCGATGCGATCCTTCACGCTGGCGGCCGGGTTCTGGCTTTCGAGCTTGCAGACGATCTGGGCATCGACGCCCTCGGTGACCGTGTTGAGACGAACGAGCGGCGTGCGCCCGATGAGCTCGGTGATGTTGTTGGCGATGTTCATGCTGTTCCTTCCGGGGCCTCGCGAACGCCCGAGGTTAGCCCTGGTATGGGAGCGAGCGCCCCAAGTACCCAGGGGCGCGGGAGCGAGCGTCCGAGGTTACCCCGGCTGCTGGGGCGAGTCATCCGCAGGTCCGAAGACGGAGGCGATCAGGACGGTGGCATAGCTGCCGGGTGGCAAGCGGAAGACCAGCCGGAGGGCATCGGTCGCGACCGGCTCCCAGGCGAGATCGGCCGCGCGGACGCGCAGCGGACGTCGTCCTCCGCGAAGCCGAAGCCCACGGGGTGGCACCAACGGGTCTGGGAGGCCCCAGCCGGAGAGCCATTTGGCCTCGTCCTCTCCGGGCGACCCTTCGGGCCGGGGCATGCGTGTTCCGATGATCGGCCCACTCGGACTGATCTCGAAGGCCTCCGCTCGCACGTTCTCGAGCGCCTCGTCCTCGACCAGGAAGGTCGCCCCGGAATCGTGCTTCCAGGCGACCTCCCCCGTGGCGACGCGGTCGAGGGGCAACGTCCGGCGATCGAGGTAGCCATTGAACAATTTGGCTTGAAAGGCCGAGACCAGAAAACGGGATTGGCGCTTGTCCCGCCCCATGCGACCCGACAGCAGGATTTCGAGGCCGCGCTCGGCATTGTCCCCCTCGCGACCGAAGCGTTGCGGCCCGAAGCGATTGGGAAAGCCGTTCCGCGCGATCTCGGGCAGGCGGGCCTCAGCGCACGCGAGTTCCTCAGCCGCAAGCTCGCGCACCACGAGTTCGAAGCGATTCTCGCGGAGCTGCCCCGTGCGAAGCTTGTGCTGATGAGGCGTCGCCTCGAGCACTTTCCAGCCCTCGCTTTCGAGTGCCAGGGCTTCGGCCGGGTCCAGGCCGGGCACCGAAAACCATTGCCGCGTGACCGCTACCCGGTCCTTGCGGCCCGCGTAGCCGACATCCCGCGGCCGCACGCCAGCGGCTCGTGCCAGGGCCTTGGCGACCTGCTCAGTGTTGCAGAGGCGCTTCTCCACCCGCACGAAGGTGTGCTCGCCCTCGCCACTGGGCGGATACAACGGGACCTCGTCCACGACGAAATCCTCCGGGGTCTCCGCCAGCTTCAAAACGGAGGCGACGACGAGAGCTGGCGGACGGGCCCGAACGAGCGGCGATGGATCGGGCACGGCCCCTCGTGGCGGAGTGCGGCCAGGTGCTCTTCGGTGCCATAGCCCTTGTGGCGGGCGAAGCCGTAGCCCGGGTACACGGCGTCGAAGCGCCGCATGATCTCATCCCGATGCACCTTGGCGACGATCGAGGCGGCCGCGATCGAGGCATCCTTGCCATCGCCCCCGATGATCGGTGTCTGAGGGACGCTGATGCCCGGAATCCTGCGGGCATCCACCAACACATGCTCGGGCTCGACCGGGAGATCGGCCACGGCACCTTGCATCGCCCGCAGGGTCGCCTGGAAGATGTTGATCTCGTCGATCTCCTCGGTCCACACCTGGCAGATGCCGATCGCCACGGCCTGGCTGCGAATGGCGGCATCGAGGGTTTCGCGTTTCTCGGGTGTGAGCTTCTTCGAATCGTCGAGCCCGGGCAGGTCCGGCGAGTCACCGAGCACCACTGCAGCCGCGACCACCGGCCCAGCCAAGGGCCCGACACCCACTTCATCGACCCCTGCGACCAGGCGAACGCCCCGCGCCTGGAGATCTGCACGCAACTGGTAGAGGCCCTCGAGGCGCTTTCGCTCTCGTCCGATCTTCTCGGCGCGGCGCAGGCAGCTCTCGCCTAGCGCTCGCGCTCCTGCCCGTGCGTCATTGCCGAGCTCGGCAGCCAGCTCCTGCAGGTCGGATTCGCGGATCATGGCTTGCGCCCGTTTACGAAGGGCCGTGAGCGAACGCGCGCCGCGGCTCACGAGTCCTCCCCATCCGCCCGCGTCTTCTTTTCCACTGCCCGGAGCCTGCGAATCACCTCCGGAAGCCTCGCGAAGACCGACATGGAGCGATGCCAGGCGCGCTCGGGAATCGAAGGAAAGCCCCAGACGCGGCTGCCCGGCGGAAGATCCTCGATCACCCCGCCACGGGCGCCGATGAAACTTCCGTCGCCGATCGTGACATGCCCACCGACACCCGCCTGAGCCATCACGATCACCCGATCACCCAACTTCGCGGTTCCCGCCAGCCCGACCTGCGACACCAGGATGCCGTGCGCGCCGATCTCGACGTTATGCCCGACCATCACCAGATTGTCGATCTTGGTGCCCCGGCCGATGCGCGTCGTACCCAGGCGCGCGCGATCCACCGTGCTGTTCGCGCCGATCTCGACATCGTCCTCGAGCACCACCTTGCCGACCTGCGGCACCTTTTCATGCTCGCCACGCTCGTTGAACTCGTAGCCGAAGCCATCCCCGCCGATGGCGGCACCAGGCTGGAGGATC
The DNA here is from genome assembly GCA_019312665.1 of Deltaproteobacteria bacterium. Taxonomy (GTDB): domain Bacteria; phylum Myxococcota_A; class UBA9160; order UBA9160; family UBA6930. The sequence goes on from JAFDCZ010000016.1 coordinate 9,982, forward strand.
ACCCGATCACCCAACGTGCAATCTTCGCGGATGACGGCCCCTGCGTGCAGCCAACAGCCGCGGCCCACCGTGGTTCCGGCTCCCACGACGACGCGCGCGCCAAGCACGGTCTCCGCGCCGATCGTCGCGCCGCTCTCGACGACCACCAGCGCACCCACGGCAGCCGACGGATCGACCTTCGCATCGGCCGCAACGACCGCACTCGGATGGATCCCCGCCGGCGGACGCACGGGCGGACGCAACCAACCCGTCGCTCGGGCGAAATCCAGGTTCGGGAGCATGGAACGGATCACGGGGAGGCCACCGACGTCCACCTCTGGCGGCGCGATCACGGCGCCGAGGGAGGATTCCGCCAGCGCGGTGGCGAGGGACGCCGAGCGCAGGAAGCCCAGGTCACGCGGGCCCCCGTCCTCGAGGCCGGCCACGTCTTCGACCACGAAGGCAGCGTCGCCTTCGACTTCACGTCCGCCGAGCCTCGCTGCCAGCTCGCCGATCTCGATCCCCATCGATTTACGCCGCCCCTTTCGTTTCCAGAGGCTAGCGTGAATGGCGGGGACGATCTCTCTAGCGCGCCAGCAGCACCGGCACCGGCGAGGTGCGCACCACGGCGCTGGCGTTGCTGCCGAGGAAGTACTCATTGATGCGATTGCGGCCGAAGGCGCCCATCACGATCAAGCCAGCGCGGGCCGCCCTGGCCGTATCGACGATCTTGACGTCGGGGCGACCGAGGGTCGAGGAGGCCTCGCGCACGGGCACCGTGAGGGTTCCGAGCAGCCGCCGGACTTCGTCGAAGCGCGCAGCTGCGCGGCCCTTGTCCTTCGAATCCACGAACACGTGAACGGTCTGTTCGAGGCGCGCCGCCAGTTCCACCGCCAGCTTGGCGGCGACCCTGGAACCCGGGGAGCCATCGAAGGCCAGCACGATCGGGCCACCGAACTCGGAGCCCGCGGGCACCACGACGACGGCCTTGCCCGTCTTTCGTAACGTGCCGTCGGCGGTAGAACCGATCAGGCCCGTGCGACAGCCGGCGTGCTCACCATCTCGTCCGATCACCACCATGTCGACGGCCTGCCCGCGCTCCACGATGCGGTCGTCGGCGATGCCTCGCACAGCCTCAGCCGCACATTCGCTCTGGCTGCTACGCGCCGCATCGGAAAGACGTCGGCAGGCGGCCTCGGCTCGAGCCTTGAGGAAACCTTCGATGCCATCCAGGTTGGGTGGCGTGATTCCAAGTGCGTCGGCGCGGAGGCCCTGGGCCACCTTGTCCTCGATGACTGCGAGGCCAGCAAGCCGGGCACGCAAGCGCGAACCCAGCGCCACGCCATAGCGCTCGGCGTGGTGTGCGGCATCGGAGCCGTCGGTGGCAATCAGGATGGTCTCGATCATGGAGTTCTCCGCGCTGGAGCTAGCGCTTCTGCGTTCTCTGGATGAGCAGCCTATTCCTGGACCCGAGGGGCACGCGGGGCTGGGGGTTGGCCATGAGTGGACGGTTCTCCGGTTTCCTGCCGGGGCCGATCTGTCGATCCCGGCGGGGTCGAGGGTACGAGAGCCCCGCGGGAACTGTCAAACGGTTTGAAAAATCCCGGCGGGGGTCACATGTGGGCCCTGGCAAGGCCAGCCAGGGCTCATGAATCGCCACCGGCGACCCCTGCCACCCAGCGAAGGATGTCCGTCTCGGTGATCAGGCCCAGCAACTGGTCTCCGTCCAGCACGGGCAGGCAGCCGATCTTCTTCTCAGCCATGATCAGCGCCGCTTCCTCGATCGTGGCATCGGGCTCCACGACGATGGGCGGCGTCGACATGACCCGCTCGATCTCCACCATGTGCATGAAGGCCCGGCGCACCTCGTCCCGATGCTCCGAGAGCACCGAGAGGGAGGCCCGCAGCAGATCGCGCTCGGAGACCACCCCCACGAGCTGCCCCGCCTGGACGACGGGCATGTGGCGCACGTGACCGAGCGTCATGATATCCTCGACCGTCGAGAGCCGATCGCCCGCCGAGATGGTGACCAGCTGGCGGCCCATGATGTCGCGAACGCGATCTTCCACTCTCTTTTCTCTCCCTTGCCCCCAGGTGGGGCGCATTCTAGACCGCGAGCCCCTTCGATGGCATCGGAATCCGCATCCAAGCACAGGAACCGTCTAAATGCCGACGACGAGACCAAGGACGCAGACGACCTGACGGCTGATGACGATGACGCAGGCTTCTTTCCCGATCTGTTGCGGCGGGGCCTTTCCATGGGGTTTACCGGCCTGTTCATGACGGAAGAGGCGGTCCGAAGGGCATTGGGCGATTCGGTCCCGCGCGACGTGATCGAATTTTTCATCGCCCAGAGCGAAAAAACCCGGACGGAGCTGCTCGAACGCCTCTCGACGGAGTTTGGCCGCACCCTGCAAGCCCTCGACCCGGTCGAGCTCGCCCGGCGGTTGCTGGATGGTGCCACGGTCGAGATCAGTGCCAAGGTCCGATTCGTTCCCGAAAAAGACGAGGACCCGAAGGGGAAATGAGCGCCCCGTCCGTTGGGGCCACATGGACCCGCCACGCCGGCCCGGTGCTGAGCCTCACCGCGCTCGGCTACGTCATCTTCCTCCACCACGGCCTGGGGCCGAACCTCTCGTTGGGCGGGCGGCGCTGGTGGATGCCGAGCGGCTTCCTCTCGGAGGTTGCACCGAGCACCCTGGGTGTGGCCTTCGGATTGTTTGGGCTGATCGCCCTGGCGCTCACCTGGGCCCTCTTCCGGACATCCCGCTCGTCGGTGCTCCGCTGGTTGGTCGTCTCCCAGGTGCTGGCCGTGGGCTTGTTGGTCAGCTTCGGGGTCGGCTCGAGCCTGGCGTGGACGTTCTTCCACTGGCGCTGGAGCCTCTCCCTCGGCCTGCTGGCCCTCGCGGTAGGCGCCGCGCTCACGGCTCCCCTGCTCGCCGCTGCCTGGATCAAGCTGCCCGGTTGGGCGCGAGCCGCCAGCTATGGGCCCGTTTTTCTCGGCCTCGTTGCCTTCGAGCGAAATGTGACGGGCACCAACCCGATGCTTCCCTTCGCAATTTCTCCGTGGCCGGTGGTGCAGATCTTCGGCCTGGAAGTGGTCTGCAGCTGGCTTGCAGCGACCTGGCTGGGGGCCGGTCTGGGCCTGACCGTGCTAGGCCGTGGCCCGCACAGCGCCGCGCGTTGGGCGCTGGCCGTCGCGGCAGCGCTTGCCGCGCCGCTCTGCTGGCTGGGCTTCGGCCGCCAATTCGCGTTGCTTCCCTTCAGGACGGGCGCGGCCACCGTCGGTGCGGCAGCCCTCGTGGTGCTGCTGCTGTTCGGAATTCTTGCCTGGGCCTTCCGAAAGCCCGGCAAGGCGTCAGCCTTCAGGGCGCGGGCGGTCCTGCTCGGCGGGCTGCTCGCCGCGGCGCCGTTGTTGCTCGGCCAGACGCTCACCGTGCTCGACTACAAGACGACCCGGGAAGAAGCCGCTCCGGCCGTGACCGACGCCCTCCAGCGATTCATCGATCGGGAGGGCACGCTCCCAGACGAGCTCGAAGAGTTGGTGGCCGCCGGGGATCTCGAAGAAGTGCCGAGCCCACGGGTGGGGTTCTTGAGCGGTACCGGTCAGACCTTCGACTATCAGAGCTTCGGAACCGGCTACATCCTCGAGTTCTCGGCCCCCCGTTGGATCCAATGCGCCTACAACCCGCCGTGGGCCGACGATCTCTCCGAAGAAGAAAGAGCGGAACTCGAGGCCGACGATGTCGAGCTGGGCGGTGCGTGGTCCTGCCCCAGCAAGCCGCCGGAGCTCTGGTAGGCTGGCCCTTCTGCGCGCCCCGCGGAGCCCCATTTGAGCAGCCGTAGCCGATCCCTCACTCTAGGCGAGCGTATCGATCGGGCTCGGCGCATCAGCCTCGCCTTCGGACGGATCTACTTTCGTGTCCGCAGCCATCGCTTCCTGGCGCGGCGGATCCAGCCCGCCGATGTGGCCGAGCGCTGGGAAACCCTGCACCGGACGAACGCCCAGGAGATCTACGATCTGGCGGTCGATCTCCAGGGATTGATCCTGAAGGGCTGCCAATTCGCGAGCGCCCGGGCAGACGTATTGCCAAAGCCCTACCAGGAGATCCTGGGCCAGCTTCAAGACAAGGTGCCCGCCTATCCTTTCGACGTCGCGCGTGGACTCGTCGAGGAAGAACTCGGCCGGCCACTCGAAGAGGTGTTTCGCGAGTTCGCGGAAGAGCCCTTGGCCGCGGCGTCGCTCGCCCAGGTGCATGCAGCCGTGCTGAAGGATGGAACGCCTGTCGCGGTGAAGGTCCAATACCCGGATATCGGTGCCCTGGTGCGCAGCGATCTGGCGAACCTGCGGGCGCTCTTCCGCGCTGTCGGCTGGCTGGAACCGGATTTCGATCTGATGCCCCTGATCGACGAACTCGGTGCGAGCGTTCCTCTCGAACTCGATTTCCTGAACGAAGGACGCAACGCGGAGCGGATCGCCGAGTTCCTGGCTGGCCGCGACGACGTGACCATCCCCGTCATCCATTGGAAGTGGTCCACCCGACGCGTGTTGGTGATGGAGCGCATGCACGGACGCAAGATCACCGACACCGAAGCGCTCCGCAGTGCAGGCGTGGACCTGGAAGCAGTGATGCGCACCTTGATCGAGGTGTTCGCCGAGATGATCCTGGTGCGGGGCTTCTTCCACGGCGATCCGCATCCGGGCAACCTTCTCGTTGAGAGCGAGACCGGCCGGCTGGTGATCCTCGACTTCGGGTTGGCGAAGGAGCTTCCAGATCGCTTCCGAGAGACCGTGCTCGGCTTCGCGACGGCGCTTCTCCAGGGGGATTCGGCGGCCATGGGTCACGCTCTCATCGAGCTCGGCTTCGAGACCCGAGACGGCCGGGAGGAGAGCCTGCACGAGATCGCCGAACTGATCCTGGGTGTCGCCAAGGAGATCCGCCAGGACGGACGAGTGGACCCGGAGACGATGGCTCGGCTGCGCGAGGAAATTCCCGAGCGGATTCGCCAGAACCCGATCGTCCGCGTCCCCCATCACCTGGTGCTGGTCGGACGGGTGCTCGCCCTGCTCACCGGCCTGAATGCCGCTCTCGGCGCCAAGGTCGATTTCCTGAAGATCTTGATGCCCATCGCTCTCGGCGTGGTCGGGAAGGCCCCCCAGAAGTGAGCCGCCTCTCCCTGGGTCTGGCCGTCGCCGCCGGAACGACCCCCTCTGGCTGGGCCCGGACCTTGCGCCTGGTCGAGAGCGCCGACCGGCTCGGCCTTCACTCGGTCTGGCTGCCGGAGCATCACTTCCACCCGAACGCCACACCTTCCCCGCTCATCACCCTCACGGCTTTCGCGGCACGCACGAAACAAGTGCGGCTGGCCACGACGTCCCTGCTCTTGCCAGTACAGCATCCGCTGCACGTGGCAGCCCAGGTGGCGCTCCTGGATCAGCTCTCGGGCGGACGGGTCTTGTTAGGCCTTGGCCGTGGCTTCCGGCCACCTCTGTTTCGAGTCTTCGGAGTGGCCGCGAAAACCAAGCGCGACCGGTTCGACGAGGCCCTCGATACGATGCTCGCCGCCTGGACGGGAACGGCCTTCGAGCAGGGAGGGCAATACTACGGAGCCGGCGCGGTTCACCTGGGCCTGCGACCTGCGCAACAGCCCCACCCCCCCCTGGTCGTCGCTGCATTCGGGCCCAAGGGCCTCGCGCAGGCTGCGCGCCGGGGCCTTCCCTACCTGGCATCGCCCCTCGAAGGTCTGCCCGTGCTGACCGAGAACTACGCATTCTGGCGTGAGCATTGTGATGCCGAGCCCGATCCGCGGGCGCCGCAGGTGCCGGTAATGCGCACGGCCTTCATCGCCGAAGACGACAGCGCAGCTGCGCGCGTTCGAGCGGCACTCGAGGGTGAGCAGCGAATCGTACCCACCGGCCGGCCGAACAAGGCCCTTGCCCGAGCGGCCGAAGGTCCGCTCGAAGATCGCGTCCTGGTCGGCACCCGACGCCAGGTCGAAGATCAAATCGGAGATTATCGCGAGCAGCTCGGCCTGGATCTGCTCGTGGTCCGGACCGAGGTGCCCGGCGCCAGCGAGGCCGAACGGGAAGCGTCGCTCGAGGCCCTGGCTGAGCTGCTCCTGTAGGGCGCCGCTCCCAACAAAACTAGACCATGGTTCAGTATTGAACTAAAGTTCAATCGAACGGAGGACCTTGGTTGGCGGCGGATGCGGTGCAGACAGGCTCGGAACACCGCTCGAGGCGCGAACGGAAGAAGGAGCGCACCCGGGCGGCGATCTACGACGCCGCCATGACGCTCTTCCGGAAGCGAGGCTTCGACTCGGTGACCGTCGAGGCCATCTGCGAGAGTGCCGACGTGGCCCGGGGCACGTTCTTCCATCACTTCCCGTCGAAGGCCGCGCTCGCCTACGAATTTGGCAACCGGGTGGCGGCCGAGTTCAGCGCCCAGCGCCGCGACGCCCAGGCCGATGCCGGCAGCCAACTGCGCGGACTCGTCGATTTCATGATCGAGAGCCTGGTCGCCGACCGCGACGTGCTGCAGGTGATGGTTCGCGAGTTCTTCTCCAATCCGTCCGCGCTGGAAGCCGCACGCGAACGGGGCAGGGATTTCCCGGAGCTGCTGGAAGAAATCGTGCGCGCCGGCCAGGCACGCGGCGAGCTTCGGCGTGGCATCGACCCGCGGCTCGCCACAGCGATGTTGCTCTCCACCGCGAGCGCGATCCTCTCAGGAAGCGTGTTCCGGCCGGGCGAGCTCGATCTGGCGGAGATCCGCAAGCAGTACTTCGACCTGATCTTTCATGGTCTCATGGGGGCAAGCTGACAACGTGAGCAACGACCAGAAGAACATCCTCGTCATTGGAGGTAGCGTCGCGGGCCTCGGTGTCGGCCTGACACTCTCGGCCGACGGCCATCGGGTGACGATTCTCGAATCCGATCCCTCCCCGATGCCCGAGAGCCACGCGGAAGCCTTTGAAACCTGGGAACGCAAAGGGGCGCCCCAGGTCTGGCACTCCCATGCCCTGCTGGGAAAGCTTCACAAGCTGATCAAGGAGCGCGCACCCGGGTTGCTCGACGAGCTGCTTGCGCGCGGGGCCGAAGAACTGCCCTTCGCCGACATGGCACGTCGCATGATCGAAAATCCGACCTTCGAGCCCGAGGACGAAGAGATCGTGCTGCTGGCCTGCCGGCGGATCACCTTCGAGTGGGTACTGCGCCGACATGTTCTCGACACCGGACTCGTCGATTTCAAGGATGGTGTCGCGGTTACCGGGCTTGCCGCGACCAAGGACTCCACGACCGGCCTTCCGCTCGTCACCGGTGTGCGTCTGAAGGAGCGCGACGGAACCGAGCGCACGCTGGAAGCGGATCTGATCGTCGACGCCAGCGGCCGGCGCTCCAAGCTCAAGCATTGGCTCACCGAGATCGGCGCACGCCCGATTCTCGAAGAGTCCGAGCCGTGCGGGATCTTCTACACCTCGCGCTTCTATCGCCTGCACGAAGGCGCGGAGCCGCCGATGCTCGAGGGCCCCATCGTGGGTGAAGACCTCGGTTACATGAAAGCCGGCCTCTTCCCCGGAGACGACCGTGTCTTCTCCCTGACGCTGGCGGTCTCCCCAGACGACGCGGTCATGCGCTCGGTCCTCCATCAACCGGGCTTCGAAGCCGCAGCGGCCGCTGTGCCGAGGGTCGCGGGTTGGGTCTCCCCGGAAACCTCGGCCCCCATCTCGAAAATTCACGCGATGACCAACCTGCGGAACACGCGACGTCAATTCGTCGTAGACGGAGAACCCGTGGCATTGGGCGTCCTCGCTGTCGGAGACGCCGCCATCCACGCCAATCCGATCACCGGACGCGGTTGCACGCTGGCATGGATGGGGGCGGCCATGCTTGCCGACGCGTTGCAGAAGATCCCGAACGACTTGCGTGCGCTCGCCCTCGAGATCGACACCCAGATCGAGGAGCACATCATCCCCTGGTACCAGATGCAGGTCCAACAGGATCGCGACGGGATCGAGACGGAGCGCGCGCTGCAACGCGGCGAGGATCCGTTCCAGGTGACGAAGGCCGACGGGTCGACCGACCCCAAAGCCTTCATGCGCTCGGTGATCCGAGAAGGCCTGATGCCCGCCATGCGCAGCGACATCGTCGTGCTGCGCCGTTTCATGAGATTCGGCAATCTCCTCGATCCGCCCGGCGACCTGATGCGGGATCCGGACCTGCTCCAACGCATCCTCGCCGTCTACAACACCCGAAGCGAAAGAGAGCCCCTCCTCCAGGGCCCGACACGCTCGGAAATGGTCGACATCCTGCAGAGCCTCGCGGCCTAGCCCTGAAACCTCAGCACTGTGCTGGCAGATCTCGGGATCCGCTTCGCTTCTCGTTCGCGGGCGGGATTCGCCGGGGCTGGGCACAGGCCGGGCGGAATGGCTCGGCCGGGGATCGGGTGGCCGCGTAGGGAGCTGGACAGGGTGTTGCCCTTTGCGGCTTTGCCGCGGGCAACCTACGCGCACGCTAGAGGGAACCTATGCCTGCGCTTTATTTCCGCCCGGCCTGCGCCCAGCCCCGGCGAAGCGGTTCCAGTTGCCAGCACGGCCAATCGCGGGGCGGGGGGCGCCCAGCGCGGAAGTAAAAGCGGAGCCAGGCCCGAGAGTACGCGCCCTCGCACTGCGCGCTCGGCAAACTCGGTGCACGCGCGTTCGAGGGTCTGGTGAGCCATGGAGCGCTGGGCGCCCCCCGCCCCGCGATCCGTAATGAGAAGCGAAGCGGATCCCGAAACCCGCGTGCATTGTGCTGAGGCTTCAGGCGTGGGTGGAGGGGCTCTTCCGCTAGGAGACGCTTCGTGTGAAGGTCACGAAGGCCATCGCGGGCCTCTTGGAAGAGTCGCGCATCGCAAACTGCATCGTGTCGAGGTTCCAGCCCTGGCGGGTCCATTCGTTCAGGATCTCTTCCAGGGCCTCCGAGGTCACGTCGCTCGTCTCGACCACCTTATACTCGAGGGGCATCAGGCCGAGAGGTCCCGGGCCAGGTCCTTGGCCGCATAGGTGAGGATCCAATCCGCGCCCGCACGCTTGATGGCGATCGTGGCTTCGTGCATCGCGCGAGGACCATCGATCCAGCCACGCTCGGCAGCGGCGTGGATCATCGAATACTCCCCGGACACATGATAGGCAGCCAGCGGGACATCGAACTCTCGGGCTGCAGCCGCAAGGATGTCCAGGTACGGAAGTGCCGGCTTGACCATCAGGGCGTCGGCGCCCTCCTCGAGGTCGAGCCGCATTTCGCGGAGGGCCTCTCGTCCGTTGGGCGGATCCATTTGATAGGCGCGTCGATCTCCGAAGGCGGGCGTGCTTTCCGCCGCGTCTCGGAAAGGCCCATAGAACGCGCTCGCGAATTTGGCGGCGTAGCTCAAGATCGCGACCTGCTCGAAGCCGTTCTCGTCGAGGATGGTGCGGATGGCGGCGACGCGCCCGTCCATCATGTCGCTCGGCGCGACGATGTCGGCGCCCGCACGTGCGTGAGACAACGCCGTTTCCGCGAGGCGGGCGACCGAAGGATCGTTCAGCACCTCTTCGTCCTGAACGATCCCGCAATGACCGTGATCCGTGTACTCACACAGGCAGACGTCGGTGATCACGCAAAGGTCGGAAACCTCACGTTTGACGGCCTCCACGGCCCGCTGGGTGATCCCATCGGCCGCGTCGGCTCCGGAGCCTCGAGCATCCTTGGCCGTCGGGATCCCGAAAAGGATCACGGACGGGATGCCCAGATCCCTCGTCTCCTTGCACTCGAGCACCAACTGATCGACGGAGTGGCGAAACACGCCGGGCATCGAGACGACCGGCTCCCGCACGCCGCTTCCTTCGACGACGAAGAGCGGCAAGATCAGATCGTCTCGCGAGAGACGGGTCTCGCGTACCATCGAGCGGAGGGTTTCGCTTCGGCGCAGGCGTCGCGGTCGGGTCCGCGGAAATGTCATTCCATGTCTCCTCTCCGGGCACGAGCGATCGCCGATCCCTTGGTTTCGGCCATCGCTTGGATGCAGTGATCGACCGTCGCATTGGCAGGCTCGAGGGTCGCAGGAAGTCCGAGTTCGCGCAGGGCATCGGCAGTGGCGGCTCCGAGCGCCACCACGTCAATGCCGTTGGCTGCGGAAAGATCGTCACCCAGGCCCGCGGCAAAACTACGGGCGGCGGAAGGACTGGCGAAGACCAGTACATCCAGAGCGCCGCTCATCAGCGATTCAACCATCGCCCGGCCATCGAAGACTTCGGGGACCGTGCGGTAGATGGCCAGCTCCTGAACCCGCGCCCCGACTTTGCGCAACCGGTCGGCCAGGATGCGGCGACCTTGCTCGGGTTGGGGAAGGAGAAGCTTCCTGTCTGCGACAAGGCCTTTTTCGATCAGGTGATCGGCCAGGCCCTCCGCGTCGTAGCGAGCACTCGGAAGTTCGCCTGGCGAAAATCCCTCGTCCCGAGCTGCGGCGGCGCTGGCGGGGCCGACGCAATGGGCAGGGATCGCGAGGCCTTCCGGCGCAATTCCCCGGGCGCGCATTTGTGTCGCCAGCTGGCGGGCGCCGTTGGCACTGCTGAAGAGCAGGGCATCGAAGCCTGCCAAGCCTGCAAGCGCCGCATCGATCTCGGACGAGGCTGGAAGGCTTTCGATGCGAATCGTCGGCACGACCACGGGCAAGGCTCCCGCGTCGCGAAATGCCAGAGCCCAGGCCCCCGCCGAAGCAGCCGGCCGGGTGAGAAGCACGCGGCGACCGAAGAGCGGCAGATCCTCTGTACTGCCGATCTCGGATCGCAGCCGCACCACATCCCCCACCACGATGACAGCCGGGGAGGTGAGCCCGGCGGCTTCGATCTCCGCAGCCAGCTCTCCCAACGGCGCCACCACCACCTGTTGCGCTGGAAGCGTGCCATAGCGAATGGCTGCTGACGGAGTGCTCGCGGCACGGCCGCCGGCGATCAAACGGGCCGTGATCTGCCGGAGGTTCCGAACGCCCATCAGGATCACGAGCGTATCCGCGCCCCGACCCAGCTCCTCCCAGCGAAGCGCCTCGCGCACTTTCGTTGGATCATTGTGGCCGGTCACGACGGCGAAGGACGCGGCGTAGCGACGGTCGGTCAGCGGAATCCCCGCCGCCGCGGGTGCAGCAGCGGCGGCACTCACGCCGGGAACGATCTCACACGCGATGCCGGCAGCGCAGCAGGCCGAGGCTTCCTCGCCGCCCCGGCCAAACACGAACGGATCTCCGCCTTTGAGGCGAACCACCCGCTTGCCGGTCCGGGCCCGATCGACCAGCAACTCCTCGATGCCAGCTTGACTTCGGGTGGGGGCATCGTGCCCTCGCTTGCCGACGTTGATACTCTCAGCGTCTGGCGAGATGAGTCGCAGGATCTCTTGCGACACGAGCGCGTCGTACACGACGACATCGGCAGAGCGCAGCAACTCGGCGCCACGCAGGGTCAACAGATCCGGTGCACCCGGGCCCGCGCCCACCAGGAAGACACGCCCCGCCCGCGACACTGCCTCGCCATCCCGGAACGCCTGTCCGGCGCGGGAGTTCACCCCTTCGACCCTTCCCGAGCTTCCTCGATCAAGCGAAGAGCACCTCGAGCCAGCGCTTCCTGCGCGGCGGCCCTGCCCAGCGCATCCGCATCTCCGGCGGAACCACTGGCCTCGGCGGTTACGATCTTTCGGCCATCGGGCGAAAGGACCCGGGCTCGCAGCTTCACGCGGCCATCGCCCAGGAGCTCTGCGCGGCCCGCGATCGGAGCGTGGCAGTCCCCGGAAAGCACGCCGAGAAATGCGCGTTCCGCGGTTATCGATATGCGCGTGGGCGAGTGATCGATGGCAAGCAGATCATCCGCAAGAGCTTCACCCTGACGACATTCGAGGGCTAGCGTGCCCTGGCCTACCGCCGGGAGCATCAGCCCTTCGTCGATGCGCTCGTCGATGCGCTCTTCCAGGCCGAGCCGTTCGAGCCCCGCGCTGGCCAGCACCACGGCGGCCAGATCCTCGTCCTCGAGCTTTCGCAAGCGTGTATCGACGTTGCCTCGGATTGGCACGATCACGAGATCTGGGCGATAGGCCAGAAGCTGACTGGCGCGCCGCACACTGCCGGTGCCTATCCGGCTGCCGCGCGGTAGCGCCTCGACCGTTGCACCCGAAGTGCGCCCAACCAGCGCATCCCTGGCGTCGGCCCGCATGGGAAACGCGGCCAAGGTGAGGCCCGCCGCCTGTTCGGGCGGAAGATCCTTCGCGCTGTGCACTGCGACATCCGCTCGGCCGTCGAGGAGTGCCTCCTCGATCTCCTTGATGAACAATCCCTTACCGCCGATCGCAGCAAGCGAGCGATCCTGGATTCGATCGCCGGTCGTCTGGATCTTCACGAGTTCCGTACGGCAGCGAAGAGCCACCTCGATCGTCCGAGCCACATGACCTGATTGTGCGAGTGCCAGGGCACTTCCGCGGGTTGCAATGCGGACCAGCCTCACCGCTCGCCTCCCTGCACGACGAACCGTCCGAGACTCATTCGTCTTCCTCCCTTCGGTCGGCTTCTGCACCGGGTGCCCGGGCGTCGTCGAGGGCAAAAAGCACTCGAGCCGCCTCCAGATGAGCCAGCCCTTCTTCCCGATCGACTTCCTGGCGCAGCCTCGCAAGAGGCGCGTGAAGAAGCTTGTTGATGATCGCCCGTGTGATGGACTCGACGGCGTCCAGATGATCACGGCTCCATTCGAGGGATGCCAGACCGCGCTCGAGTTCGGCGGCGCGTATGGCCTCGGCTCGCGCGCGGAGGGTGCGAATCGTGGGCACGGCAGCCAGCGCCGTCAGCCAGCCCTCGAAGCGTTGCTCTTCCTCGAGAACGATGTCCTCCGCCTGAGCCACTTCGCGGCGCCGCTCATCTGCATTCGCCTCGGCCATTCCGGAGAGATCGTCGAGATCGTAGAGATAGACGGAGTCCAGCTGGTTCACTTCGGGTGCCACGTTTCGCGGAACTCCGATATCGATCACGAAGAGCGGCCGGTGTCGGCGGTCGCGAAGCGCCTCCGCCACGACCTGGGATGTCAGAAGCGGACTGTCGCCACCGATCGACGTCAACACGACATCACTCTGCTCGAGAAGGCTCGGCAGCTCATCGAGGCCATGGGCCGAGGCCTCGAAGCGGGCGGCGAGGGCCGCAGCTCGCGCCGGGGTGCGGTTGGCGATTCGTGCGCTTCGCAACCCGGAGGAGCGCAGACGTTCGAGAGCCAACTCGATCATCTCCCCGGCGCCGATCAAGAGCGCGGCCTTGTCCTCCAGGCTCTCGAAGATCTGCTTGGCGAGATCCACCGCTACTCTGGCGACGGAGACGCCCCGTTCGCCGATCCGGGTCTCGTTGCGTACGCGCTTCGCCGTGGAAAAGGCGCGCTGGTAGAGCCGCGAAAGAATCGGCCCGCAGCTTCCCGTGGCCACCGCTGCCCGGTAGGCATCCTTCACCTGTCCCAGGATCTGCGGTTCGCCAACGATCATCGAATCGACGGAGCAGGCGACCCGGAAGACGTGGCGTACAGCCTCGGCATCAGACAGCTCGTAGAGTGCGGGCTCGAGCTCGGCGGGAGTCGGACGCTGAAACTCGCTGGGAAGCTCATGCTCGACGAACGATCGGAGCCGCAGCCGGGCGGCGGCCGGACTGCGCGTCAGCACGAGAACTTCGACCCGGTTGCAGGTCGAGAGGATCACGCATTCCTCGATGTCCGGATCCGCCACGAGCTTCTCATTGGCTGGCCCCAGATCGCCAACGGCGTAGCGTTCTCGCAAATCCAGGGAAGCGGTCCGATGGCTCATGCCGAGCAACAGGAGATTCAAGAAAACGCTCCTGCACCGACGACTGCGAAGACCAGGAGCGCGAAACCAGCAGCCGACAGAAACGCTACCGGTCGCGCGCCCACATTGAAACCGAAACGCGCCAGCGTTGCGGCGCCACAGAGCACCCAGGCGCCTAGCGTCGCATTGGCGTGGAGGCTCGCCTCCCAGAACCGACCCTCGGTCGCGTAGACCCACAACATGCCTGTGAACAACCCGAAGGTGAGCAACAGAAAGCCCACCCCGAGTCCAACGGTATTGACCCGATCGAGGCTCTCGAGAGGCGGCAGCGTGCGGACCACCCGGCGCTTGCGCTTGATGGCCCGATGGTGGCCAATGTAGAGCAGCCCAGCCCCCGCAGCGACGCCCAGGGTCGCCAGCCCGGCGCTCGAAAGCAGCACATGGAGGTGAGACCAGACCGGATGCAAGGTCTCGGTGGGCTGCGGTGCGTAGAGGGAGAGCAGCCCCGAAACGCAGCCCAGGAAGGCCGCCGGCGCCACGACCAGGATCAGGCCCTGTCCGCGCACCCAGAACAGCAGCCCCAGGTAGACGAGGGCTCCCACCCAGGCCATGAAAGAGAGCGCCATCGGCAGGGAGTTCATCGAGGGCATGGGGTCGAAGGTATGAAGCTTCCAGAACCCCCCGGTATGAAGGAGGACACCGGCGCCAAGAGCGAAGACCGCAGCGCGTCCGAGAGAATCCTTCCGCAGGATGACGCGGAGAACGGCGAGCAAGGCGGCCAGGAGATAGGCGACGGTCGCCAGCTGGTGGAAGAGCAATCCCATCATCGAGGCCGGGAGCGCATGCGCTCCATCTGAGCCGCCACCTTGGCGGCATCGTTCACCATCTCGAAGACCCTGTAGGCGGGCTCTCCGAACAACACGAACCGGATCTCTTCGAGGGTCGTCTCTCCTTCGAGATGCGAGCCAGCTTCCTCCAGCAGGATCTCGGCAGAGCGCTGCATCGAGACACCACCCACGCCGGCGCCGATCGCAGGCACGGCGATCGATCGCAGCGCCTGACTGCGGGCCAACTCGAGGCTGGCCAACATCGCAGCACGCACACTCTCTTCGCTTGCCTGCCCCCCGAGCGGCATGCCCGCTGCGTGGATGACGTAGCGGGCCGGAAGATCGCCCGCCTCGGTGAGCGCTGCACCACCTACTTCGATCGGTCCGTGGGCATCGCATTCGGCCTGGATGCCAGGCCCGCCCTTCGCACGAATCGCGCCGGCTACGCCGGAGCCGAGCTGCAACTCGGAGTTGGCCGCGTTGACGATCGCATCGACTTCAGCCGTCGTGATGTCGCCCTCTTCGATGGCGATCCGTCCGCTCATCGCCGCTTGCCTTTCGTCCGACCCGTGGCCTGTCCTTCGATGAGTCCTGCGGCGATCAACGGAACCAGGATCTCGTGGTGACCGATCAACGAGAGGCCACGACCACCGAGCCGCGTGGGCCGCTCGACCACGTTCACGCTGGGACGGTACTGGCGAA
The DNA here is from genome assembly GCA_019312665.1 of Deltaproteobacteria bacterium. Classification (GTDB taxonomy): domain Bacteria; phylum Myxococcota_A; class UBA9160; order UBA9160; family UBA6930. Next base: position 25,300 of record JAFDCZ010000016.1, read on the forward strand.
TGAAATCGCAATTCACCGTCGTGAACTTCTCGACCTTGTTTCCCAGGTTACGGGCCAGGGCCAGGGCCTTCAAGAAGACCTCGGGCAGGATCACCGCCGAGCCGATATTGAAGAGCACGCCGCCCTCGAGAGCCGCGACCAGGCGGGTCAGTGTCTCGAAATCGCGATAGCTCGTAGCGCCTAACGCCGCACCATCCGCGCTCGGGTGCATGTGATGAATGTCGGTCCCGATGGCCACATGGATGGTGACGGGGATCCCGAGGCGGGCGGCATTCGCGAGGACCGAGCGATCCTTGTAGCGGAAACCCTTGCCCTCCAGGATCTCCCGCCCAACGGCCTCTCCCATACCGAGGCCCGCAGCGTGGCCAGCCACGATCGCTCCATTCAGCCGCTCGGAAGTCTCCCGGGCCATGCCGAAGCTGCCCTCGTCGAGGGCCGGCGCCACGTCTTCGCTGGTCTGGCCCATCATCGCCAGTTCCAGATCGTGGACGCAACCGGCGCCGTTCATCATCAGGCCCGAAACGAAGCCGCGCTCCATCAGGTCCACCACCACCGGGGCCAGACCGACCTTGATGAGGTGCGCACCGAAGCCCCAGAGGATCAGCTTGTTCCTTGCGTGGGCGCGGCCCGCAGCGTCGATGGTCGCGCGCAGGTCTTTGGCTCCAAGAATCCCGGGAAGCCGATCCAGGAACTGCTGAAAACCCGAGCCCGGCTCGTGGGGCACGCCTTCGAAAGAGCGCTTCACCTTGCTGAAACGCTCTCGTGCCGGATACGTGCGAATCTGGCTCCGATCGATCTGCGGCAGACGACGCGTCACACGTCCTCCGGGTAGAGGATCTCGTCCACGACCTCGGCAATCGTGTGGAGGATTGCGATATGGGATTCCTGCACACGCTGGGTGTCATCCGAAGGGACGACCAGCGGCAGATCCACCCGCCCGGCGAGCTTGCCACCGCCCTTCCCCAGCAAGCCAATCGTTTGCATGCCCCGGCGAGCGGCCTCATCGATCGCCGCCAGGGCATTCGGCGAGTTGCCGGAGGTCGAGATCGCGATGGCAATATCCCCCGTCACGCCGTGGGCTTCAATCAAGCGGGCGAACAAGCGATCGAAGCCGTAGTCGTTTCCGATGGCCGTCAGGTCCGAAGAGTTGGCGGTCAGCGCGAGCGCCGGCAGCGCGGGCCGATCCCTGGTGAGCCGGCCCGTCCATTCCGTCGCGATGTGCTGCGCGTCGGACGCTGATCCGCCGTTGCCAAACAGGAGCACTTTGCCGCCCGAGCGGAAGGCCTCCGCCACCCAGCCGCCGGCACGGGCGATCTCCTCGGAAAGACCTTCTGCCACGCCGCGCTTGACGCGGGCGCTCTCTTCCAAGCTTTCACGAACCCGAGCAACGGGATCGAAAGAAGAACCCACGCGCAGAGATCCTTTCGCAATGCTGACGCCCCGCAGTGGGGCGATTGCACCAAACCCGTGCAGGGGAGCCAAAGAAGGGAAAACCGAAGAAAACCCTGCAATATCAGGTAGATCGGGCGTTTCCAACATACCTGGCCGGTTTCGGGGCGTCAATTCTCCCAGCCGGGTGCGCCAAGCCCCACTGCTATGCTGCCGGAGTGATCCGCGCGCTTCCCCTGCTCCTGATGGCCGCCTTGCTCACCTTCCCCGCCTGCCGGGACGGCTTTGGCAGCCTGCTCGAACGAGGCGGCAAGACACCGATTCGTGAGATTTCCGCTGATGAAGCCGCAGCGCTCGTGGAGACCGGAGCGGTCACCATCGTTCATCCCCTGCCTCGAGACGCCAGGGCCCCTGCCCTCCCAAATGCTGTTTGGCTCGAACCGGACGATCCGATTCCGGACGCCTGGCTGGACCCTCCTCATCCGATCGTCGTCATCGGACAGCCCGAAGCGGCCATGGCGCTGGCGGCTCGCCTCGCCCGCGCTGGAGCGGGCTCCCTGGCGGTGGTCACGGGCGAACTCGATTCGCTCTCGGAGCGGCGCACAGCCCGGCACCGATGACACGGAGTTGACGTCGGGCTTCTGGTGGTAAGCTTCCCGGGAGCGCTCAAGACGACAGGGAGAACCAGCAGGTCATGGCCGAGATCATCGATGTCACGGATGCCAACTTCGAGCAGGAGGTCCTCCAATCGGACACTCCGATCATCATCGACTTCTGGGCCGAATGGTGCGCCCCTTGTCGGGCCATCGCGCCGATCGTCAAGGAGCTGGCGGGTACCTACGACGGCAAGGTGAAGATCGTCAAGATGAACATCGACGAGAACCCGGCCACCCCGGGCAAATACGGTGTCCGCGCGATCCCCACCGTCCTCGCCTTCAAGGACGGAGCGGTCGTCGAGCAGATCACCGGCGCCCGCCCGAAGAGCGCCTTCGAAGAGATGGCGGCGAAGCTCGTCTAGCCTCCCCTCTTTCTTGAGGCCGCCTTGCTTCTCTTGTGTGACATCGAGTCGCCGGGGCTGGGCACAGGCCGGGCGGAATGGCTCGGCTGCGGATCGGGTGACCGCGTAGAGAGTAGGACAGGGTGTTGCCCTCTGTGGCTTCGCCACGGGCAACCTACGCGCACGCCGGACGTTGCCTATGCCTGCGCTTTATTTCCGCCCGGCCTGCGCCCAGCCCCGGCGAAGCGGTTCCAGTTGCCAGCACGGCGAATCGCGGGGCGGGGGGCGATCAGCGCGGAAGTAAAAGCGGAGCCAGGCCCGAGAGTACGCGCCCTCGGACTGCGCGCTCGGCAAACTCGGTGCACGCGCGTTCGAGGGTCTGGTGAGCCATGGAGCGCTGGGCGCCCCCCGCCCCGCGATCCACCCCGAGGAGCGAAGTGGCCTTCCGCAGGTTTGGCTGTGCGCAGGGGAGGCGTTAGAAGATGTAGCGCCGCATCGAGACGTTCATGAGGAGGCCGACGGCCACGAGGTTGGCCAGGAGTTGGGAGCCGCCGTAGGAGACCAGGGGGAGCGGGACGCCAATCACCGGGGCCAGACCTAACACCATCGCAACGTTGATGACGGCGGGCCAGAACAGCATGCCGACGACTCCGATGGCGAGCATCGCGCCGAAGCTGTCTTTCGAGTTGTTGGCGACCACGAGGCCCCAGATCAGCAGCATGAAGTAGATGGCGAGCAGTGTGACGGAGCCGAGGAAACCCCATTCCTCGGCGAGTACCGAGAAGGCGAAGTCCGAGTGCTGGGTCGGGAGGAATTGGAGCTGGGTCTGGGTGCCCTCGAGATATCCCTTGCCGAAGAACTCACCGGAACCGACCGCGATGCGGGACTGGATCTGCTGGTAGCCGGAAGCTAGCTGGTCTCGGGACGGATCCAGGAAATCGAGGATGCGCTCTTTCTGGTAACCCTTGAACACGTAGGTCCAGAGGCCCGCGAGTGCCACGACACCGGCAGCACTGAGCGCGGCCCAGGCGCGGGCGGGGATGCGCACGAACAACAGGTAGGTGGCCGCGATCAGCATCGTCAGAACAGCAACCCCCATATCTCTCTGCAAGACGATCAAACCCACCGGCCCGGCTGCAATCAGGGCGGGCCCCCAGAGATCGCGGACGCGACGGATCTCACTGGGCGGATTGCGGTGGAAGTAGCGGGCCATGGCCAGGACCAGGCCCACCTTCGCGAGCTCTGCCGGCTGCAGGCTGAGGGGGCCGTAGATCAACCATGAGCGGTTCCCGCGCGTGACAGGAGCCAGGACGAGGGTCGATGCGACCAGCAAGAGCGTGCCCACGTAAACCGGCACGGCCAGGCGTTCGAGGCGTCGGTAGTCGAGCACGAGCGCGACCAGCATCCCGATGGTGGCAACGCCCAGGGCAAGCATCTGGCGGCGAAACTCCGGCGGCAGGCCTGATTCCACCCCAGGTGATGATGCCGAGTAGAGATTCGCGAGCCCGATCCCCAGCACGCACGTCACGAGGCCGAGCAACACCCAGTCGAAGTGCTGCAGGGAGCGCCGGTCAATCCCCGGAGTCATTCTGTTCTCCCTCGGTCGCGGCGACCAGCGGCCCGCCGTTCTTCTTTTCGAAGTAGCGGGCCAGGATACGCTGGGCGATGGGGGCCGCGGCCGTACTGCCGTGGAGACCGTGCTCGACGAAGACGGCCACGGCGATCTCCGGATCGTCCGCCGGGGCAAAGGCACCGAACCAACCGTGATCGCGTTGGCGCATCGGGATCTCGTTCTCCTTCAGGCCCTCCACCCGATCGAGACGAACGACCTGAGCCGTGCCGGTCTTCCCCGCAACCTCGACACCGGGTACACGCGCGCGTGCGCCTGTCCCGTGGGGTTCCTCCACGACAGCGCGCAGCCCACGGCGAACCAGGGCGAGCCGGGCCGGCGTCACAGGCACTTCGCCGGTCTGCTCCGTCGGGAAGCTCTTCACGGTGATTCCGTCCTGGGTCTCGAGCCGCAACACCAGCCTTGGCTTCATCACCTTGCCACCGTTGGCGAGAGCGGCGTAGGCGACCGCGAGTTGCAACGGCGTGTAGAGGTTGAAGCCCTGACCGATGCTTGCCGACACGGTCTCGCCGGGATACCAGGGCTGCCCGAAGCGCCGCCGCTTCCACGCACTGCTCGGCACCAACCCTGGCGCCTCGGAGCCCAGGCCCAAGCCCGGCGTGCGGCCGATGCCGAAAGCCTTCACGTAGATGGCAAGCCGGTCGATGCCGAGCTTCTCACCGTAGGTATAGAAAAACACGTCGCAGGATTCGCGCAAGGCGTCCATGAGGTTCACCGTGCCATGCCCTGCGCGCTTCCAACAGCGGTAGCTGCGGCCGCCGAACCGGAAGAACCCAGGACAGTAGGCCGTCGTCTGCGGATCGATCACGCCCTCTTGCAAGAGAGCAGCGGCCACGATCGCCTTATGGGTCGAGCCCGGTGGATAGTGATTCTGGATCGAGCGATTCTGGAGAGGATCCCATTCATCCGAGGTGAGTCCCCTCCAGGTGGCCGTATCGATACCACCGGCAAAAGAGTTCGGGTCGAAGGCCGGCCGCGAGACCATCGCGAGTACATCACCGGTCTCCACATCGAGGGCCACGGCGGCACCCATTCGCGGGGGCTCGCCTTCGGGAACCTCCGCGAAGCCTTCCTCGGCAGCGAGCTGCAGATCGCGATCGAGGCTCAGCACCACCCGTCCTCCCGGCACGGCGGGTACCTCCAGGAGCGGATCTCCCACTTGGCGGCCGGCGACGTCCACGACGACATTCCGGCCGCCCTCCCGCCCGCGGAGGTGGGCCTCGAAGCTCGCCTCCAGGCCGGTCTGGCCGATCACATCGCCGGAACGGTAATCCTGGAACTCCTCGCGTTCGAGTTGGTCGGCCCGGATCTCTCCGATCGTTCCGAGCAGATGAGCAGCCAGGGAGCCGGAGAGATAATGGCGCCGCGGTTCGACGTGGGTTCGAACGCCGGGCATCGCGAACCGATGGGACTCGACGCGGGCAAGCGTCTCGAAATCGAGATCATCCGCCAGCACGCGAGGACGAAAGCGCCGGATCCCCTTGCTCGAGCCCGCCTTTGCGTCCAGCTCCGCCGGGACCGCCCCCAGCAACTGCCCGAGCGCCGCGAACGTACGATCACGGGAAGAAAGATCGTTAGGTATCACCTCCAACCGATAGGCCGGACGCGTCGTGGCGAGCACCCTGCCCTCACGGTCGAGCACTTCACCCCGGGGTGCTTCCAGGCGCACCTGCCGGACCGAGTTCTGCTCGGAGCGCCGGCGCAACTCGTCCCCTTCCAGGATCTGAAGCTGGAAGAGCCGGATCACGAAAACGAGCAGGACCAGAAGGATCAAGGCAGCTGCCAGGCGCAGCCGTCCTTCGATCGGCGGCTGCCCTCCCGCCAGACGGGTACTCACGGCGCAGCTCCATTCACAAGGAGGGCCGTCCCGTCTCGAGGCGCATTTCCCGCCTGGCCTGACTCTCGTCCAGCCGGTCGACAAGGCCCCGAGCCAGGCTCCCGACGAAAGGTGCGCAGACCCCTGTCACGGCTGCCCGTACCAGCACACCCCCCACCTCGGAACCGTGAAACGTGAGGCCCAGGAAGAACCAACTGCCCAGAACGAGCAGGGCCGCATCGGCCAGGGTCATCACGGTAACGAAGACGATGAGTGGGAAACCGTGGCGAAGATCGAGATGGGCGGCGATCCCGCGGGTCGCGACCACCTCCAGGATGCGCAGCATCGCTTGTTGTCCGAGCAGGCTTCCTGAAAGTGCGTCGGCACCGAGCCCGAGCACTGCCGCCACGAGGAGTCCCTCACCTGGGCCTAGCACCAGGCCGGCGGCGACCGCCGCGAGGAGCGATGCCTGAGGGACGAAGCGCACCGGCATCCAGGCCGCCAGGGCGCTCTCGACCACCAGCGCCAGCAGCCCGAGGAGAAGCAGCACCACCGCTTTCCTCACGGAGCCACCGATTCCTTCGCCGCCACCTCTTCTTCCCCGGCTGGGTCGGCGAGATCCCCGTCGCCTGCGTACAGCAGATCCATCGTGGGCGCGCGGCGCAGCATCACGAACACCTGTTCCAGATGGCCGAAGTCGACCGCCGGGGTGACCCGGGCTTTGTGCAGGAGTTCGGCGCGATCCGTGTTCACTTCGGTCACCTGGCCGATGCGCACACCCTTCGGATAGACACCTCCAAACCCCGACGTGATCACGACATCACCGGGCAGGACATCGTCACCGCGCACCATGAAGACGAACTCGAGCTCACCGCTCCCCGTGCCCCGAACGATTCCTCGAGCGCGACTGCGCTGAACAATCGCGTCGGCAGCGCTGCGCCGATCGAGCAGCAGCATGGCCCGACTCGCACGGGCCGAGGTGGCCGTCACCACACCGACGAGCCCGTGCTCCGATACGATCGGCATGCCCGAGAGCACCTCGGCACGGCGGCCGCGATCGACGAGAATCGCATGAAACCAGGAAGACACATCCTGCCCCACGACTTGAGCCGGAAGCATCGGCACCTCGAAGCCATCTCGCATGCGGGAGATGCCCTCCAGGTGCCCGCTGGCCACGAGTGCCTCGCGAAACTGGAGGTTCTCCTCCTCGAGCTCGGCGATGCGGCCTAGCAGCCCATCGTTCTCGCCACGCAGATCGACCAGGGCCACATAGTTCGCCCAGGTCTCTCCCAGCCAGTCCACCGGGCTCGCCAACGCCTTCTGCAGCGGCGCCGCGATCTCGAAGATCGAATTGGGCAAACCAAACCCCGGTGCATCCAGACGCCCGGCATCCGAGGACGAGCCCCCACGATCGGCGCCCACGGGGGCTGAACCCCGGGCGGGGCTCCCACGGTCCTGCAACATCAGGACGAGGGTCAGGAGCAGCAGCCCCGCGAAAAGGAGGGGCAGGCGGATGCGGCGCAGAAAATCGCCCATGGCCTCCCCATGGGCGGGGGCATCACGACGGGATCGTCACCTCACGAAGCAGCTTCAGCTCGTCGAGCGTCTGGCCGGTCCCGAGCACCACAGCCGTCAGCGGATCTTCGGCGAGCATCACCGGGAGCCCGGTGGCCTCCCGGAGCAGCACGTCGAGGTTTCGCAGCAAGGCACCGCCCCCCACCATCACGATGCCCTTGTCCACGATATCCGCAGCGAGTTCGGGAGGCGTCTGCTCGAGGGCAACGCGAACGCTCTCGACCACGGCCGTGATCGGCTCCTGCAGCGCCTCGAGAACCTCATCGGATTTGATCTCGAGTGTCTTCGGAACACCCGCGACCAGGTCACGCCCCTTCACCTCCATCACATCGATTTCCGCCGTCGGGTAGGCCGTGCCGATCTTGATCTTGATCAGCTCCGCGGTGCGCTCGCCGATCAGCAGATTGTACTTGCGCTTCACGTAGTTGATGATGGAATCGTCCATCTTGTCGCCACCGACGCGAGCCGAGTTGGAGTAGACGACGCCGGAGAGCGAAATCACGGCGACCTCCGTCGTGCCACCGCCGATATCGACAATCATGTTGCCCGACGGCTCGGTCACGGGAAGCCCGGCGCCGATCGCAGCCGCCATGGGCTCTTCGATCAGATAGACCTCCCGTGCTCCGGCGGCGAGTGACGCTTCGCGGACGGCACGCTTCTCGACCGACGTGATGCCGGAAGGAACGGCCACCACGATGCGGGGACGCACGAGCGCGGAGGAGCGATTGTGCACGCGCGCAATGAAGTGGCGAAGCATCGCTTCCGTGACATCGAAATCGGCGATGACGCCGTCCTTCATCGGACGGATGGCGACGATGTTGCCCGGTGTGCGCCCGAGCATCTCCTTCGCTTCTTCGCCCACGGCGCGGACTTTGTCGGGCCCGCGGCCATCCTTGACCACGGCCACGACGCTGGGCTCAGATACGACGATGCCCCTGCCCTTGGCGAACACCAGCGTGTTGGCCGTTCCGAGATCGATGGCCAGGTCGCTCGAGAACCAACCCAGGATGCGTTTGAAGGGCACCAGCTTCTCCCTGTGGTCGGCCTGTGATCGAAATTCGAAGCCGTTTTGGAACAGGGTTCGAATCGTGAACTTCCAGACCGACAACTCACGGCCTAAGTCCGCGGTTTGAAAGCGCCTTTCCCTCTTCAGGAGGGGCGGTGAATCATCCTATCAGCCCCCGGGGAAGGCGGCAAGGACTATCCTGAACGAGGCTCTGGGATTGCCCCCCTGCGGAGCCCCTCGTACCTTGCCGGGCTTCACACACGACGGTCCCGCAACGGGACCACAAGGGGAAGAGATGCTCCGCGCGCTCCGGGAGGGATCCCGCTGGTTCATGATCCTGATCATCGGGGCGATTGCCGTCGTCTTCACGCTGTACCTCGGTGGCGGGGGCAGCAATGGTCCGGCCGAGGAGGACGGCGTTGTCGTGCGGGTCGGCCCGCGCTCTTTCGATCTCCGAGAGGTCGATCGGGTGAAGCGCGGAATCGAAGCGACCTACAGGCAGGCCCTGGGCGATGGCTACGACCCGGAGGCCGCGGCAGCGTTCCTGGACGAATCCGCCGCCTCCAGCCTCTTGCAGATCGGGCTGTACGCGTTCGAAGCAGAGCGTATGGGTCTCGTGGTCGGCGATCGGGAGGTACGGAACTACCTCCACAGCCTGCCCGGCGTGTTGGACGAAGAAGGCAAGCTCAACCAGGATCTCGTACGCAACTACGCGGAGCGTGAATTCGGCAGCTTGCTTCGCTTCCAGGAGGCACTTCGAAGCGAGATCCTTCAACGCAAGCTGCAGCGCCTGCTCTGGCAATCGGTCGACGTCTCCGACGCCGAAGCACGCGACTCGCTCCGCTACAGCGGCGAGCAGGTGAAGGTTGCACTCGTGACCTTCGACGGAAGCAAGCGCCCGGAGGGCCTCGAGGCCACCGAGGAGGCCGTCCAGGCCCTGCTCGACAACGAGCCCGAGCAGCTCCTGGGGGCGTACGAAAAACGGCGTTCGGAGTTCGATCGGCCGGAGGAAGTGCGCGCGCGCCACATCCTGATCCGCAAGGCCGAAGACGGAGACGAGGCCGCCGCGACGGCAGCAGGCGAGAAACTCGATGCAGCCCTTGCTCGGCTCGAAGGCGGCGAGGCCTTCGCCGATGTCGCGGCCGAGCTCTCAGACGACCCGGGCAGCAAGGCCCGTGGCGGAGATCTCGGATTCTTCTCTCGCGGTCGCATGGTGAAGGAATTCGAGGACGTGGCGTTCAACCTGGAGCCCGGCCAGGCCTCGGAAGTGGTCGAGAGCAGCTTCGGAAAACACATCATCCTGGTCGAGGAGAAGCGCGCCGCCCAGATCACGCCCTTCGAAGAGGCGCGTGAACAGATCGCGCGCGATCTTGCGCTCACCAACGCCTCGGATGAGGCGGCGCGGGAACAGGCCGAAGCCCTGGCCGAGCGCGTACGAGCCGGTGAAGCGCTGGTCGATGCCGCGCGCGAGGAAGAGATCGTGATCACCCGCCCCGACCCCTTACGACGGCGGCCGGATGGTTTCGTCCCGGGCTTGGGTGCCGTGCCGGAGTTGTTGGCTGCAGCCTTCGCCTTGACCGACGAGTCACCCTCCGACCCGACCGTCCACGAGATCGGCGACCGGAAGTTCGTTCTGATCCAGCTCGTCGAGCGAACCGGCCCGACCGACGATCAGCTCGAAGAGGGCGCGGACGCGGAGCGTGAGCGCCTGCTCAACGAACGTCGGCAGGCCACCACGACCGCATGGATGGCCCGGGTGCGCGAAGAACTCCAAGAAGCTGGAGAGCTGGTCTACGACCTCTCCCAGCTGAACTGACCCGAAGCAGAAACAGCGGAAAGAACGTCCCCGCTTCCTCTCGCTACCTCTCGGTGGGCGCTGGCTAGACCGTCGCCTCGAATGCGAACGCTTCCAGGCGGTCGCGGC